>NZ_CP192507.1:2641278-2949875 GCF_050613145.1 Lysinibacillus sp. LZ02
AGAAAATGCTTTCAATTGTAAATTCAATTTTCACGCGGGAAGGTTTTCCGATATTCGGTGGGACTGCGGGGGATGATACGAAGTTCGTTGAGACATTTGTTAGCTTAAACGGAGAGATTTCTAATAAGGGCGGCATCGCTATTTTTATGAAACCGACTGTGGACTTTGTCATAATGAAAGAAAATATTTTCAAAAGTACGGGCAAATTAATGCGTGTTACGAAAGCAAATACGGAAGAACGGATTGTCTATGAAATGAACGGAAGAAAAGCTACAGCCGTTTATGCTGATTTGTTAGGGGTAAAAGAGAGTGAATTAACGCAGTATTTTATGTCCAATCCGGTAGGTAGAAGATTTAATAATGAAATTTTTATAGCATCACCATTTCAAGTTCTTCCGAATGGAGCGATTCAGTTTTATTGTCAAGTTTTTCAAGATTCGATTGTGGAAATTTTAGAGCCTATGGACCCGGTTGAAACGTTACAGCAAACGTTGGCGAATTTCACATCACAATTTTCACAATTAGAAGGTGTACTAGCTTGTAACTGTATTCTAAGAAAACTACAATTCCAAAGTCAGAGAATTTTTCCTGAGTTAAATCGAGAGCTTACTAAATTGCCAAATCTAGGCGGATTTTGTAGCTATGGCGAACAATTAAATAAATCGCTGATTAACCAAACTCTTGTACTCTTGGGCTTTGGGAAGAAACGATAGGAGAATACAAGATGCTTAAGAAATTTTTCAAACAAAACCACATTCACTCCACACAGATACAACAAGAAATTGATACGTTAACAGCTCAAGAAAGAGAAGCTATTCTTTTAGGCTTGCATGATTTAATTGACCTATTAAAAGTGTCCAATGAAAAAAACTACAAAGGTGATAGTATATTCATTGAACGCATTACGGAAATAAAACAGACAATGGAAGACGATCGTAAATCACTCGTTTCCTCTCATGAAAATATTCAACACATTATTAAAGAAACAGAAAACATACACAGTATTACGAATGAAGTGGAAAAGCAAGCAGAGCAAAATATTCAACTCGTAGCAGAAGGAAACAAAAACATGGATCAGCTCGATTCACAAATGGATCGTGTAAAAGAAGTATTTGTGAATTTTGAACAATCGATTAATGAAGTTCAACAAGAAACAAAAGAAATTATCATAATTACTCAAATGATTGAAGATATTTCTGGACAAACGAACTTACTTGCGCTTAATGCCTCTATAGAAGCGGCACGAGCAGGTGAACATGGCAAGGGCTTTGCCGTCGTAGCAGAAGAAGTACGGAAGTTAGCGGATCAAAGTAAACGAGCTTTAGTTGAAATCAATACAAAAGTAACTGATATTGTCGATAAAGTAGCCGTACTTTCAAAGGATATGGCTGAAAAAACGTTAGATATTGATAGAACACAAGAAATGACTCGCTATACAAGAGAGTTTATTGAAAAAATCGCCTCATCTGAGCAAGAGTTATTTACTAATATGTCCGGGATTAAAATTGCAACAGATCGAACAGTCGATGAAATTATTTCTTTCAGCAAAGAATTAGAAGGCATTGTCCAATCTTCAGAAGCATCTACACTCAAAATCGAGGGTTTATATCGATTTTCTCAAGATAAATTTTTCAATGCGACAGAAATGGCTTCTTTTATCACACAATCGAAATATTTGATAGAAGCACTGGACAAAGAAAAGTTATAAGGGAAATAGAATTCATTTAGTCTAGTTCAGCTATATATTGCCAAGGGGACTGACTGAAAGCGGTCCCTTTTTTATTTCTAAAAAAAAAAAGCAGTATAAAACTGCCTTTTTAACAGATAAAAATAGGAGCTCCCCGTGTTGGAAAGCTCCTATTCTCCCTTTAGTCTAACAATTCATTCGCTAATTTTTTACGACTAATCATAAAGCCTTGTACAACAAACGTACCTACAACCGCAAGTATAAATCCACTGCTGACAAGCACTAACAGGCGAACATCAAAGATTATTGGGCTACCCTTATCAATGAGCGCAAGCAATTCAGTTAATAACACACCAATGAGGCATCCAACTGCTAATCCATATACAATAAACGATAGCACTTGTGTTAAAATCAATTTCATGAGTCCGTTTGGTGACAGGCCGACTAAACGTTGAATCGCATAATCGCTTCGCTTACTATAAATCGTGTGTAGCAATGTTTGAATTACCCCAAGGCATGTCGCTACAATTAACACAACCATCACACTAACAAACAAACTCCAGCGCTGATAAAACATTTTGTTGTACTCTTCAATACTCGTTTGTTCATCCTTTATCGTAAGAGCTGGCCACTCACTTTTAATAAACGCGAGCTCTTGTAAGGTTTGTTCGATGTCTGTTGTTTGTACCATGACTTCTTGCACTAAAATATGCTCATCAATTGGTATGACAGAGGACCAATCAATAAAAAAGTCTGCATAAAAAGAAGAATCCGGTACTACTGCTAATACCTCAAGTGAACCTACAGGTGTATAATCCTCTATTTCCCAATCAAAATATTGAAGGTCAACCTGATCCCCCATACTTAAATCATTGTGCGCCGCAAACTGCTCAGTAACAAAAATGCCTCGTGTAAGGTCACCTTGGACTACAGGTAACTTTCCTATATCCATTAACTGCTGTAAATCAACCATTTGAACAGCTGGATATTCTTCTGTAGCACCTTCATTCATCAAAGCCTTTACTTGTAACCAATTACTTTTTGCATATACCGCATCAACAGAAGGTAGCGATTTAATTTCATCTACAACATCTAGTGTAAACGTTGCATCGTATATCTCATTTTTAAGAATGATAGGTGTTTCAAAGGTTCTCTCTAAATATTCACGCCCACTTTGCTGTCCCGTTTTAAACAACGTTGTACCAAATACTAAAATGACCATTAGCCCAATAATACTTAAAATAATCGGCATGTTTTTTCGAATCTGTGGCATTAGTTGCTGGCAAGCTAAGTACGCCTCTTTCCCAAAAATAACGCGGACTGGTCGCAATAAAGCTTTTAAAATTGCACTAAATACAAAGGGCATACTGTACAGTGCCAATAAACATATCATTAGTGCACCGATTAAAATGAGTAAGGCACCATCTCCGCCCCCTTGACCTGCTATTCCGTTTAGCATACATAGTAAGGCAACAATAAAGACAAAGCTCATAATAGCTAGCTTTCCTTTTGTCCACTTTAATGTCGTTTCTGCATTTTCACTTGCAATTTGCATCGGCAATAAGCGCATACTTTTTTGAACTTGCCACTGTGATGCCATATATAATATCACTGAAATGCCTATCCCAATACATAGAACAAGCCATACGGGTATATCTGTTTTCGCAGCAGGCAGCTGCATTTTTTCAATCATTAATGGGAGCCACTGATCCATAAGCACGACATTTAAACACGTCCCCAAGATGGCACCTACTCCAATAATCATAACGAGTTGTAGTTGTACAATCTTCCCTACCTGTTCGCTCGTTGCTCCAAGTGAACGTAGTACCATTAGTTGCCCTTTTATTTTGTAAAAAACAAGCTGGAACGTAGAGAGTAAAAGCATCGCTGTAATCAATAAAACAAACACAGATAATACGATCATAAAAATAGCAAGTGCTTGGAAATTCGCTTTCACGACTTCATATTCGCTCGTTATATCGACTCTTAACGTGCGATCAATTTGTTGAAAGTTCATTGTTAGCGTCATATAATCTGTATTTCCATCTGTTTGAATGAGCGTAAATAATCCCGCTACGTCTTTTTCTGTAGTCGGAAGCCACTTTTTTACTGTTGCATTCGGTAAAATGACCATCTGGAATTCTGAAGCGCCTAATAAAGGGGGTAACACTTCCTTAATGGTATACGCTTCAAATTCAAGTTCAATTGTATCACCAACTGATTTATCAAACATGTCCGCTATGTTTTGCGAAATAATGACTTCCCCTTCTACAAGGTCTTCTGTAAAATGATAGCGACTTTTGACAAGGTTATCATTTTCAACGCCCATCGTATAGACACTTGGTAGTACACCTTCTACATTCGTATGAGCTAATAAAATAGGTGACAGCTCGGTTACTCCATCTATTTGTGAAAATTCCTGTAATGTATCATTCGTTAGAAACATTTTCTGTTCAGGATTATAACCAACAAGCATATCGGCATCGCCAAAAATCGCATACATTTCTTCTTCCATTTGGGCATGGGCATTCCAAATATAGACGCTCATTGTCATAAGCAAACAAATAGAAACCGATATAATACCGATGCTTGTCAGCACTTGTGTAGACGCTGCTCGAAATAATTTTAGAGCAATTGCTTTTAGGTTAAACATTAGTGCTCACCTCTTGAAATGACCTTAAACTTAGCAACAATCGCATCTAAATCCTCTGCTGTTTTTTGATTTTGATAGCTATCCACGATCGCCCCGTCGTGGAAAAACAGCACGCGATTTGCATAGGTCGCTACATATGGGTCGTGTGTCACAAGTAAAATAGTTTGCTCCATATTCTCTTGCAATGACACAAGTAGCTGCAAAATGTCATCGGTCGTATTGACATCTAGTGCTCCGGTTGGCTCATCGGCAAGTAAAATGGGCGGATTCGTAATAATCGCCCGGCCAATCGCCACTCGCTGCTTTTGTCCCCCCGACAACTCATGTGGCCTATGCTTTCGCCATTTGTCTATATGTAGCTGTTTCATCACTTGCTCTACCCGCGCTTTAATCTCCTTACTCGGTACATCATTTAAAATAAGGGGCAACGCAATATTATCTTCCACATTTAAATCTTGCAGTAAGTGGAATGATTGAAACACAAAGCCGATATTTTCCTTTCGAAATTTTGATGCATTGGGCTCTTTATAAATATCGTTTGCTTCCTCCCCAAACAATAAAATTTTCCCTTCTGTCGGTGCATCAATCGCACTAATCATATTTAAAAAGGTACTTTTCCCGGAGCCGCTCGTGCCCATAATCGCCACCATTTCACCGTGATAAATCGTACAATGAATATTTTTTAACGCATTAACCGTATGCTCTTTTTGCTTAAATACTTTCGATATCCCCTCTACTCTTAACACTTCTGTTAACCGCTGCGTCGGAATCGGAATTTTATCAATGACTGTCTTCAACGGATTGAACCCATTCATCTATGTACGCCCCCTTTAACTGTTGTCTCAAAGCTTGTAACCCTCGTCGAATATGTGTTTTCACCGTACCTTCTGGACATTCCAAAATGGCTGAAATTTGCTTGACGGAATAGTCTTGATAAAACCGGAGTAACAACACTGTTTTATACCTTTCCTCTAATCCGCACAGTGCCTGCCACAAATCAAGCTCCTCTTCAATATGACTAGCAGATGTTCCTTCTAGTAAATCTAGTTCAGCTGGTTCGATCATATCTTCTCGTTTCTTTTTCGCTATGTATGTTTTGCTACAATTAATCACTATGCGCGTCATCCATGTTGTAAAATACTGTTGCTCTTTTAGCCGCTGAATTCCTTCATAAGCTCGTATCATTGATTGCTGTAAAATATCAACAGCGTCATTTTCATTTTGCACATACACAAAGGCAATGCGGTACAGCTGCCCTTGTAATGGCTCGATTAGTTCATAAAACGCTTCCTCGTCCCCTTCTTGGGCAAGCTGGACTAAATTGATGTGCTTTGTAACGATATGAAACGCCCCCTTCCATCCATTAGACTCCTACAAATGACATTTCGATTCAAATATTTTACATTTTTAAAAAATTACATTAGGCGCCTCTACTCATCCAAATATCCACATCTCCCATACTTGGTACCTTTTATAGGCTATTCACATAAAAATAAGGTTAATACGCTGATGGAAGGATGACGTTTTGAGTAAGACTGTTACACATTTTTTCGGGCACGCCATGACCGGGCAAGGAATGAAAAATGTTTATAAAGACTTAATGAATGAGGCAGAAACAGTATATCTCTTAAAAGGTGCACACAGCTTTCAAGTAGCTGCACTTCTACAAAAACTAGGCAGCTACTATCATGAAAAAGGCGCTGACATCGAATATTTTCATGATCCTCTATTTGAACAGGCAATTGAAGCGGTATTTGTGAAAACACCGCATCCTATTTTATTTCTTCAAGCAACAAACCTAACCATCAAACCCGATTTTATGAATATGCGAAACGATGTCATCTCCCTTTCTGATTGTATAGATGAGCAGAAGCTTGCCGCTAATGAAACGTTTCTCACGCTAATAGAAACAAAAAAAACCTACTATCAACAATGCTTCACCGCACTGGCAAACGCTATTCATATTCATGATGACTGGGAAGTTGAAACGAGAAAGCAGATGAATTGGAAAGGATTAGACCATCAATATGCGGAGTTAGTAACTCATCTTTTTGAAGGAAAAAAGCTTGAGAAGCCGTCTACGTTAACCCATCGATTGCTTGGTACATTAACGCCTGCAGGAGCTCGCGATACCGTGCAAAGCATTACGCAAAACCTGGAAAAAAGATTATTTATTAAAGGGTACCCTGGTACAGGAAAGTCTTCTATGATGAAAAAGCTAGCAAACGAAGCATTAAACCGTGGATTTGATGTGCAGCTCGTATGGTGTGGGTTAGATTCCAATTCGATTGATATGGTTATTTTGCCTGAATTGAATTTTTGCATTTTTGATAGCACCGAGCCCCATGTCTACTTCCCTGATGAAAATCGTCCCGGTGATGCCATTTTTGACATCGCCAAGCACTGCCAGCCAACAGCAGTAGAGGAGGCAAACATTAAGAGCATTGTTGCTAAATATAAAGCTGCCATTAGCGAAGCGACACATTTTGCTAAACTATATGCAGAGGAAGAGCGAAAAGTCCGAGCAATGGTTGATGATGCACTGGATCTAGACGAATTGGAGAAACGGACAGCGAAGCTATTTAAGCTAATATAGGACTGTAGAATCGTGCTAGGTACCACCGCTTGGGGATGAAAACCCAACACCCGATACCTAGCACCTTCCCCATTATTTTACATGAGTTTTTTACATAAAGGTAATTTATATAAACTTATAGAATTACTTATAAGGGCATTCATTTATTCTAAAGTTTTTTGAAACATTTATAAATTTTATTCGTATATGAAATAATTAACAGTTTAATAGAACAATATCGGAGGAATAAAAAATGAAGAAAAAAATCTATACATCTGTTTTAGCATCCGCACTTATTGTGCCAGCAGTTGTTGTACCGGCAAGTGCTGAAACATCGTTTACTGATATTTCTACTTCAAGTCCATATGCAGAAGCGGTAGAATTTTTAAAGGAGCAACATATTATTACGGGATATGGTGATCAAACGTTTCGTCCAACGGAAACCATTTCTAGACAACATGTGCTCTCGATTTTAAGTAAAATTGCGGATTTGACACCTGTTCGTGATGGAAAGACTTTCAAGGATGTACCGACTACACATCCTTATTATGAGGCAATTCAAAATGCCTATCGTGCGGGCATTATCGACGGTTATCAAGACCATACATTCAAACCTGATGCGCCGATCACACGTGCTCAAATAGCCAAAATATTAGCACTTACTTTTAATTTACAAGCTGAAACAGCCTATAAATTCCAAGACGTACCAGCAAGCCATTGGAGTAACGAATATATTCAGGCACTTGCTGGGACAGGAATAACAACGGTAGTAAACAATGGTCTTTACGAACCAAATGAAAACTTAACAAGAGGTCATTATGCGCTATTTTTATATCGACTACTGCATAACGAGAAGGAGCCAGTTATGAACCAACATATCGGTCATTGGAGTGGGACGATTGACATTCCTCAAATCCCTTTAAATATTCAATTAACATTAAAAGAAGATGGCACTGGTACATTCTCTGTTCCAGCACAAGGATTAACGGATTACCCTGTTAAATCGGTGACTGTAAAAGATGATGCTGTTCGTATGGAGATTGATTTAGCAGGTTCTTCCATCATTGTTGAAGGGACTGTAAAAGAAAATCAAATAACAGCTACTTTCACACAAAACGGCATAACTTTCCCGCTGACATTAACACCTTACGAAGCGCCGGAAGTAACATATGAAGAATGGGCGGTCCCTGTTACAGATGGTGAATTAAAAGTAGCGGTAGAATGGCCAACTGTTGAAGCAAATGCACCCGTTCCTGTTGCCATTATCATTGCAGGCTCAGGTCCTACAACAAAAGACGGCAATACGGTTCTTGGTGAAAATAATAGCTTAAAAATGCTTGCGGAAGATTTAGCTGCACAAGGTATCGCGACAATTCGTTTCGATAAACGCGGTGTGGGCGATAATGCCAGCCTCGTTAAAAAAGAAGAAGATTTAATATTTAATACTTTTGCACAAGATGTGGAAAGTATTGTG
This sequence comes from Lysinibacillus sp. LZ02, assembly GCF_050613145.1. Lineage (GTDB taxonomy): Bacteria > Bacillota > Bacilli > Bacillales_A > Planococcaceae > Lysinibacillus_B. The sequence goes on from NZ_CP192507.1 coordinate 2,649,668, forward strand.
AAAGCAGTTAATGACGATGCACGCTTCTCAACAGTGCATGTCATCGGTCATAGTGAAGGGTCGTTAGTAGGGATGGTTGCTGCTACATCTACAAAAGTAGATTCCATCATCTCCATCGCTGGTGCAGGGCGTCCAATTGATGAAGTATTAATGGAACAATTAACACCTCAACTACCAGCAGACTTACTCAACGTAAGTAAGGATATATTAGCGTCATTGAAAAAAGGCGAGCTTGTGGACGATGTACCGGAAACATTGTATTCCTTATTTAGACCGTCTGTTCAGCCGTATCTCATTTCTTGGCTACAGTATGACCCGGCTAATGTTCTAAAATCTTTGGAGATCCCGACGCTTATAATCCAAGGGAAAAATGATTTACAAGTAAAAGTAACCGATGCTGAGCGTCTAAGTAAAGCCAAGCCAAGTGCTGAGGTCGTTTATTTTGATACGATGAACCATGTATTAAAAGAAGCACCAACTGATACAAAGGGGAATATGGACACTTATTCAAATCCAACGCTCCCTCTTGCTGAAGGACTAGTGGAAGACATCAGCTCGTTTATTTTAGAAAAATAATTGGCATATGCATTTCTATAAGTATTTACAACATCTACAGGCGGCTACATGTTTAGCCGCCTGTAACTATTTGAAAATACTAAGGAAATATTCACTTTTACCATAGCAGACATTCCCCCTACTCTTTACTGGAGAAGGGATTGCTCTATTTAGTCATTTTTCAACTCAATGACAATCGGCTCCATTTTGATGTCTCGACTATTACCACCAGATTGATTAACAGTGACACTAACAGATGTATCACCGAATTCATCTGTTCCTTGCATTTGTTCACCACTACTTTGTGGATAACTTACTAGATGTAATTGAGGTGCAATCGTTATTGTCGTAGCATGTTCATCTAGTTTTTCGAATGTTTTTCCTATCATCATATCATGAATTTCGCCTCTCCCCCCATTTCCTACTCCCTCATAAAAGTTTCCAACATTATCTGTCATAGTAAAATCTAAGTTTACAGAATTCCATTCCTGTAATACGTTCTCTTCTAGTTGTTGACGGGCATACACAATAACAGACATAGGTGTTTGTGTAATTTTCTCTATCGTCACTTTTATACCATCTTGCTCTACAGATTGATTGATCGATGTTGTATATTGTGTTGTTGCATCAACAGAAAAAGCAAAACGCCAGTTTCCGTTAATCACCTTCTCTGTTTCAGGATTGAGTATTTTATCAATAGCCCACACTATATGCGCTGTCTGTCCAACATTTTGTCCAATGCTCCCAACCCTCAGTACACCTACATAATTATGCTCATCTACCTTCATTACTTCCATACCCGAAGTATGACCATCCGCGTCTTTTAATGATGTCATTTCACGAAAAGATGGCTGTTCCCCAAGTGGTTTCTCACTGTAAATGGAATACGTGATAAATACCGTTTCCCCGTCATAAATTGCATCATTGATCGTTATTTCAATGCCTTTGCTTTTTTCTGTTAATAACACTTCTGTTGAAAACTCTTTATAATTTTCATAAAGTGCGGACCGGTCGCCATCAATAAACTTAAAAATATCTCTTACAATCGGAATACTCCCTGCAGAAGCTGGAAAAGCAAGACCCACTCCTATACCGCCAATGACAAACAATATACTAGCAATAGCAAAACGTGGTAGCCATCCATTGCGTTTTTTCTTTTTTGTCATCGTTTGCTGTAAATATTTTTTTACCCGCGCTTTTTCAATGTCATGTACTTCAAGTTCTATAAACTCGGTTTGATCCAATTCAATATCATTAAACGCCTTATAAATCTCCTTCATACAGAACGCCCCCTAACTTCAAATGTGTGGCTTGTTGCTGCAATTTTTTCTTCCCTCGGTAAATGCGATTATCTACAGCTGTACGGGTTAAATGAAAGTGCACCGCAATATCATCTGTTTTCATACCGAGGAAAAATTTCATCATAAAAATATGCCGATCCATTTGATCAAGATGGTTAAGTAAACGAATGATTTCTTCGTTATTTTCGTGATGAATGAATATGTCCTCAGCGGAATGTTCAACGAGCGTGTCCAATTCCTCTGAGGAAATCTCCATATTTTTTGCTGCTTTCCTATAATAATCAATGGCTTTAAACTTTGAAATCACACAGATCCATTTTCGAAAATCATTCGTATCTCCTTTAAATTGGTCTGCATGATGCCAAACACTTAAAAACACATCATTGATACATTCTTCGATTAAATCCTCTCTTTTTATTGGCAACAATACGTTTGTCACTACCCCTTTTACGAGCGCCATGTAGTGATCAACTACGTATTCAAGTGCATCCTCCTGCTGCTTTTTCAAGCGTTTTATAAAATTTCGTTCAGTTGATTTCATGACATCATTCCCTCTCCGTTCATCGTAAAGGCCCTTACACTTAATACAACGAAAGAAAATACGCTTTCTCTCTAAAACTACAATTTTATTTCAAAATAATTACACAAAAACATTATATTTCAATACTTAAATATATTCTTGATTAAAAAAGGGGCGACTTAAAGACCGTTTTATACGACCTTTTGAGTCCCCCTCTTTCATATCAACACTGGCTTACAATGCTTGAATAATAAACCACACAACAGGAATAAATAGTGCAGGCAACATATTCACGGTTTTGCTATCTTTAATACCTAAAATCGATAAGCCTGATGCAAAAATTAAAATACCGCCAACGATAGACACTTCTGTCATAAGCTCTGCCGTTAAAAAAGGTTCAATATACTGCGCACTTAAATAAATACCGCCTTGCCATAAAAAAAGAACGACAGCCGAAAACATAATACCAATACCATAAGTGGCGGCTAGTGCCATGGAGGTTACTAAATCAAGCGTCGCATTCGTCAATAAATATGTATGATTATCATGTAACGCACTTTCAAGCGGTCCTAAAATCGATAACGTCCCCACACAAAAGAGTAAAATCGCAGTTGATAAGCCTTTGCTCAGCTCTGAATTGCCAAAACGTCCGACAAGCCGATTAAAACGCCCTTCTAAATCTAGTATAGTCCCGATTAAACTGCCGACAGCTAAACTAATAATAAACAGCACGGGAAATATACTATTTGGCATATTCGTAACAATCGCATTCGCCCCTAACGCAACAGCCGCAAAACCCATCGCATTAAATAAAGCCGTTTGGTACTCTTCTTTAATGCCCTTTTTGAGCACCGTGCCAATGATCGTACCTATAATAATCGTGCTCACATTTACAATCGTTCCAAACATTTCGCACCTCCTCATCATGTATTATAGTAAAAAGCATATCGTCACGTCATCGCGCCTTCTATTTTTAGAAAATATATCCCACAAACATTCACCTATTGTAATTATAGAAAAAGGTTGCCGGACAAAATACCGACAACCTTAAAAAGCCTTATGTTGTTTCTGCTTAATTTTTTGACGATGTAGTTACCGATAATGCCAATCCAAAGTATGGCTACAACATAAAATATGTATTGTGAAATAAAATCTCTACCGATATTAAAAGCAGTTAAAGTAATTGGCATATACACAAATACCCAGTATCTACCACTTCCACATCATCTTATTATCCTCCATTTCAACCTCTTAATCCTGTAATAACAGTAAAAATTATAATGAACATGTGATACTTGTTTACAATGTAATAATATCTATACAAAAACATTACTTTTAGACTTAAAAACTAGTGATACAATAATGAATAATTACCTATTAATTATTAACTTCAGTCATATTTCATACGACATATACTATTCAATTTGCTTACTAAAAATACAGAAGGAGTATTGCCCAACCTTGTTGATTTACTCTTATGAACTATCGTCTAACTATTTATATTTATGAAAATGTTAATGCGCATCGCATAAGGAGATACTACATGAAAATTAGTACATTATTAAAAACTACCGCAACCATTACGATCATCTTAATAATGGTAAATGGTTGGAGCATTTATTCTTTATTAAAACATTTGGAAAGCGAAACGAATGCTTTAACTTTAGACGAAGAGGTAACCTCATTAGTCAACCAACTGCAATCAGCTTCCGATTACATAACAAATGAAGTAAGAGCTTATACGCAATTCGGAGAGAAAGAACACTATGATAATTATTGGAAAGAAGTGAATGAAACTAAAACAAGTGAACATATTTTTCATAACCTCCAACAACTTGAGGTTCCTACTGAATTGTTAGAATTGATTGAATTCGCACATCAAAATTCCAGCGGATTAGTATCACTAGAAGAAGATGCAATAAAAGCAGTGGCAGAAGGTGACTTTGAAGAAGCACGATTTCTCGTTTTTGGTCCAAAATATAAAATCAGCAAAGGCATTATTGAACAATCTTTAGTGGAATTTAATACAAAATTAGCCTCTTGGACAGATTCCAAAGTGGCAGAGACCAAACAAAATGTACATACGGGATTAATCATATTAATAGTCTCTGCCTCGCTCGTCATTATATCTATACTTATTGCATTTATCCTTTTATACATTAAAGTGAAGCCTTTAGGAAAGCTGACACAAGCGGCAGATGAAATTACCTCTGGAAATTTAAACATAGACAACTTAACTGTAAAGTCAAAAGATGAAGTGGCTCAGTTGGCATCTTCATTTAATCAAATGGTCATTAATCTAAGAGAGATCTTAACAACCGTCAGTAGAGCAAGTGAGAATTTAACTGCTTCTTCTGAACGATTAGCAGCGAGTACAGCTCAAACGAGTGAAGCAGCACACCAGGTTAGTTCTTCTATCGAAGAAGTAGCCAATGGGGCAAATCTACAGCTGCAACAAATACAAGAAAGTACGCAAACAATTACGGAAGTTTCTAAAGGACTTCAGCTGATCGCTCATAATACTTCTTCTGTCGCACAATCTTCGGAAGAGACAACACAGAAATCACAAATGGGCGAAAAAAGTATTACGCAAGCAATCGACCAAATGCGAACAATTGAAGAAACGGTGAAAAAGACTGCACAATCGATTGTATTACTTAATGAACGTTCAAAAGAAATCGAGAAAATTATTATTGCAATATCAAATATAGCAGACCAAACAAATTTGTTAGCATTGAATGCTGCCATTGAAGCTGCACGGGCTGGCGAACATGGAAAAGGGTTCGCTGTAGTGGCTGATGAAGTAAGGAAATTAGCTGAACAGTCCAATACATCTGCCCAGCACATTACACAAATTATTCAATCGATCCAATCTGATACACTTGCAACAGTGACGCAAATGAATCATGTTACCGAAAGTGTGTTAGATGGCGTGAAAATCATTGAACATACAGGAGGATCATTTAAAGAAATATTAGATTCTACTTATTCTATAGCTAGTCAAATCCAAGAAGTATCCGCTATTTCCGAACAAATAGCCGCTAGTGCTGATCAAGTCAATACTTCCTTTGAATTAGTAATGTCTATTACAGAAAACACCGCCTCAAAAGCACAAACTGTTGCAGGACTTTCTGAGGAACAATATGCTTCTGTGGAGGAAATTACAGGATCAACGGACGAATTGAGTAAACTTGCTTTAACGTTAAATGATGAAGTAGGGAAATTTAAGTTTTAACTCGTAATGAGTAAAATTTCATCCTAAAAATACCAGTTAAATAGTGAAAGGTATGTATCATAGCCTCCGCGCTTTGCCACAGCCTACACAGGAGCTAAAACAGGCGCGGCCTGTTTGGATCTCCTGTTACGGCTCCTGTGGCTATGGCGCGCTACGGCAAAAGTAAATACTTCTCAATATGCTAGAAAAACATTTCTCTTCTTTAACTTTCTATTTACACATATCGTTGCCTAGTAGCCCCTGTAATCTTTGAGGATATTTATTGTTTTGAGCAAACCATTTTTTATTGAACAATAGTTGCTTGTAGCGGAGGCACGAGAGTGTAGCTGACGGCATGCGCCTTTCGCTACAGAGCAATGTTTTTCTGCACCGGAAGTGAAGCGGCAGGTGCCAAAGCTTCCTACGGGAAAAGCGTTAAAGGAACGAAGGCTAAAACCGTCACGTCCTGTGCCAACGCCTTCGTGACCAACATCATGTTGGCCCCAAGACCCCGCAGGAAATTTATTTGCGACGAAAGCCCAGCGACAGGAGCACTGAAGCATGAGCGACGAGGAGGCTTGATCTCGCCCGTGGAAAGCGAGTGCCGGAGCGGAAAGCAACGGTTACTTAAATGGTAATATATGTTTCACAATTTGTTCATTATGAATTTTAATCTTTTTTAGAACGATGACACTTCACTGCTAAACTAAAGTAATATGCAATAAAAAGCGACGACTTATCGTATCATGTAGTCGCCGCTTTACCTTCTCTATTTTCAACAGCTAAAACCTAACAACTATTTATTACGTCAAATAAAATAATCCCCCGCTCATAATGTCAATGCAAATTCGCGGCATGTAACGTTCCTCTAATGCTGTTTTTTCAATTTCATAGCATTCTGATTTGTTGTCTACCCCTTCATAAAAATAATCCAGTACACGTAGCTCCTTGGTTAAACGCTGCTGTGCATCACTTGCCCAAGTGTGCTCCTCCTGATGAATAAGCGCTTCGATTGTTTCATCTAACCGCTTAAGGGCGTGCAATGGTTTAATAATATACGGAAGTGCATACACATCCCCTGGTATGTTAGGCGTCAAATGAACGGTGTGTAATGATTCATGGAAACCGTCCTCCATCTCACCTGTCATTAAATTAATCCCTAATGAATATAACTTTTCTTTCGCGAGATCACATTTGTATGACACTTTATAATTAACACAAAGCCAAGGTGTCAGCGTCGCCCCGCGCTCTACTTGTTCAAACATTTGGACAAAAGCCCCTAGCTCTTTTGTGACACGAAACAGCTGGGTAAGCCGCGGCGAACCATAATTGACAATTTCTCCAGCAAGGCCCTGTTGCATATATTGCGAATCTGTAATAAACGTCACTTGCATCGGATTAGGTTCACCATTTGTGCTCTCAATATATTGCCAATAAAAAGGACGATTCATCATTTTTTTATCCATATCAATCGTTAATTGGACTGTCATTACATGTGGACTACTCGTTACAATGTCGCAACCTGTTTCCGTAAAAAATGTTTGTAAATATTGCTGCACTTGTTGTGGGTACACAATCATCCCTCACTTATCAATTAATTAAATCGATTTTTCAGATAAAATGGCATCTAGCTCCCCTACTACTTTTTCAAACACATCAATTTTTTCACTTAACAAACGAACAATGTCTTCTTCAATCGTATGTTGAATCGCTAAATTATAAATATGCACATCCTGCTCCTGCCCTAAACGATGGACACGACCAATCCGTTGCTCCAGCTTCATCGGATTCCATGGCAAATCATAATTAATGACATGCGAACAAAACTGTAGATTGATTCCTTCTCCACCCGATTCAGTCGCAATGAGTACTTGCGCCTTATCTCTAAAAAGCTGCTTCATCCAGTCGCGCTTACTTTTACTAAATTTCCCGTTAAAAGTAACACTCGTTATTCCCTTTGTCTGCAAATACCATTGTAAATACGCTTGTGTTGCACGATATTCTGTAAAAATTAGTACTTTATCATTCGCTTGTTGAATAATTTCCAATGTTTTTTCTGCCTTTGAGTTAATCTCTAGTGCCATTAACTCTTCAATGAGCCTTTCAATATAATCAATTTCCTCTTCATTCGTACATTTTTGACGCATCGTATTGAGGGTTAAATAGGTCGCTTCCTTACTACTACACATTTCTTTAATTAACGTAATCATTGAAAATGCCCCGGAAAATACAGATGAGATATTTTTTAAATTTAGAATTTGGTTATATACTCGCTGCTCCTCATCTGTAAAACGAATAGATACCATTTCAACACAGCGATTCGTCCATTCAATGCCTGTATCCTGACGACGATTCCTTACCATCACCTGATGCACAAGCTCCTTTAAAAATTCATCATGCTCTAAATCATATTTACTTGCAGAGAAAGCAGATTGAAATGCCTCAAAGCTCCCTAAATGACCTGGTTTCAATAAAGAAATTAAATAAAATAGCTCGAACACATTATTTTGAATCGGTGTAGCCGTTAACAATAAACAAAACTTTTTCTTTAAGCTTTGGACAAATTGGTAGATTTGAGTTTTATGATTTTTTAATTTATGTGCCTCATCAATAATAATCATGTCAAATTGCTGGGTGTAAATTTGTTCCCTATGTGGACTTTTTTTCGCTGTATCCATACTCATGACGATGATTGGATAGTGGTCAATTTGGGTATTCTTTTTATAGGCATGTGCCGGAATAAAAAATTTACTGTTTAATTCATCCACCCACTGATTAATAAGGGAAGCTGGCGCTAATATTAAGGCTTTTTTAACAAGCCCGCGAATAAGGTACTCTTTTAAAATAAGCCCTGCTTCAATTGTTTTCCCAAGACCTACCTCATCAGCTAAAATGGCCTTGCCATTCATTCGCTCAATAACCGTTTCAGCCACTTGTAATTGATGTGGCAATGGCGAAAGGTTGGACAGGATTTTAGGGCATTGTAAACCGGAGAAATCAGGAATTAGATTCATTTTCTCCACTTCGTAACTCATATTGTATAACTGCCAATTATCCCAAGAGACTTTTTGTTCTAATCGCTCTATAAATCCCTCTTGCCATTCAGACGACCTTTCAATAATTATGCCCGCCACCTCCCAACGTTTTCGCTTAGATTACCCAAAAAAGAAAAAGCTATGTTTGGGAAAAGTAACTAGAAATAATGGGTTGTTGATTTTTGATCACTACTATGTCTTAAAACTTCCAAGCATAGTAAGCCATATTGATAAACACAATAGATATATAACTAGTCATAACGATTAAAAGTAGATGGTAAGCGCTAATAGAAATAATATGTAACGAAGGATTTACTAAAATTAACAAAACAAGCATGACGGCTAAAAGCCAAAAATAACTTATGTAAATGCCCCGTTCTCTAATTTTTTGTGCTCTTTCATCCTTCGCTTTAAAATGACTGTCTAAATAAGCTAAGCAAAAGCACATAATCGATATACCGATTATCATTAAACTTTCTGGAAACTTGCCTTGACTAATATGAGCCCAGTTGATTAGTCCGCCCACTATTAAAAAGAAAAAGTGATCTATTCATTATTCTCCTCCTCGTAAATAAAAATATCTTCAATTTGACAGTTGAACACACTTGCTAGCTTAAATGCGAGTATGATGGACGGATTATATTTTTCTTTTTCAAGCGAAATAATCGTTTGTCTTGAGACAGCTAATAATTCAGCTAGCTGATCCTGCGTCATATGATGTTGTGCTCGTAGTTTTTTTATATTGTTTTTCATATTTCCTCCACCTAAAAGTAAAGTTAACTTTACATCGCGCTAAAATAAAAGTCAAGTGTACTTTACATTCCGTTACACTTGACTCTCCTGCTTTATATTTAATTATGATTATCCACATCAATATACTACTTACCCCATCTTATTTTCCCAATAATATTGCATTGCTTGGGCTATCCATTCTTCTTCTTGTTTTGAAAAAGGTGAAGGGAAGAGCTCGGTGTTGTCCTCCATTTCAATCTCTTGACCTTGTAATTCTTGTACAAGCTCCATTGTGCCTGGGTATACTTCAAGTGCTAAGGCAAAATATTGTTCAATTAATGCTTGAACACCTGAGCTTGCTACATCTTGCCCAAAAGTCGCTTTTAGTTCATCAAAAAGCCGCGCCATTTTACTGTTTAACTCCATTTGCTTTTCCTCTGATAAACTGTACATTTGCTCAACAGAATGCTTTGGAAAATAATTTTTCAACCATTCCTTTTGCTCATCCTCTTTATGAATGTTGTGGATAAGGGCCATAAACACATTTGCACTCACTGTTCCTTGCTCCTCCATCATAAATAATGCGTGATCAAGTGCACGAATGACGCGGTCAAGATGCTCCCTTTTTTGTACCATCTCCTGCTTTTGAAATTGGAGAGATTCTTGTAAATCCCAATCGGTTAAATAAATCAATTCATGAATTTTCTCTAATGAATATCCTAGAAATTTGAGAGAGACAATTTTTTGGAGCTGAATAATATTTTCATCTGAATAATAACGGCGCCCAGATGCAGAAAGAAAGGATGGCTTCAATAAATCCATTTCATCGTAATAATGCAATGTCCGAATGGTCATTCCTGTTTTTTTAGCAAATTCCCCAATAGAATATTGTGTAGACACTATGTACCCTCCTTGCTTCATGTTTATACTTATTGTAAAGGCTAACGTAACGTGAGATGCAAGTGAAAATAGAGTGACCAATGCCGTTGTCACTCTATTTCTGAACATTATTCATAGTGTCGAATTAAATTTCGAATTAAGTCCAGCTGCAGTTCATATTGCTTAAAAACATTTTGAAAAAGCATTTCTGTCACTTCGTCCATCGGCATATGATTTCGTTTTACTTCAATCCCTGCCTTTTGTTGATCTAATTGTGCTTCTAATAATAATTGTTGATTTTGTAATGCTTGGCGTATTTCATCCTTCTCCAAATATTGGATAAAACTCAGACCTGTATATAGCTGACTCGGCAAATGGACAGAAGACACTTGCAATGATTCTACTAATAGCTGACTAAATTCCTTTTCTCCTGCTGCTGTAATTTTATAGATCGCCTTCGAACGATTACCCGTTTGTTCAATCGCGTCAATTTCAACTAACACTTCCTTCTCCATCTTTTTAAGTGCATGATAAATCGACCCAGGCAAAATACCTGCCCATGCATCCGTTTGACTCTTCGTTAATAATTGTTGGATCTCATACCCAGACATCGGTTTTGATTTTAACAATCCTAAGACCATTAATCTTGTCATAATGCATACCCCTCAATATTAAATATTCAACATTGAGTATTATAGCATAAAAATTAGGACGTACGCTTCTTCCAACTTCTCCATTTCCCCTCCTCACTACTCTCCCATTTAAAGGTTGAAATCGATAGTAACAAGGCAAATAATAAATAAACAAATAGGGTGCCAAAACCGATCAACAATGTGCCCTCTTCTACTAACAATAACCCTCGAAGTGCCTTCACATAATGTTCGAACGGCAAAACTTTACCGATGAACACTACCCATCCTGGTGCACGATCAAGGCTGTAAAAAGCTTCACTCATAAAAATCATGGGCAGTTGTATGAAATTAGAAATCATACTGATTTGTGCTTCATTACGCGCAAAATTACTTATAACAAAACCGATACTTGTAAAACAAAGTGTCCCTATGCCAATTAGTAAAAACGTTATCAGGAATGTAGTGCCCGTTACATTTATATCAAACAATAAAATACCCGTTAGCCATATGATGAAATTAATGAGTACACCAACAGATGTTCTTGCAAGCACCATGATGAAGATAAATAAAATCAGTGGCATAGGTGTTAGCTTTACTAATTTATACACGCCCCGATTTCGCTGTGCATGTACTTGGAACGCAATCCCTTGCATTCCCCAAAATATTGTACTGATAGCTGTAATCCCTGCAACAATTTGCAGTTGCTGTTGACCTTGATCGAAATAATAGCCTAAACCAATCATCATGAGTAATGGAAAGGCTAATGAATAAAATACCGTAATCTTATCTCTTACTGCCGTAACAAGCATCAATTTAAAAATTACTTGAAACATTGCGTTCCCCTCCAATAGCCAATTTTAAATACAGTTGCTCTAAATTCGATACATGATGCTCACTACATAGTGTACTTGGATTTCCTTGTGCAATGATTTCTCCTTGGTCAATCATCATAACTCTTGTAGCTAACTTGTCGACTTCATCCATATCATGTGAAGTAAAGACAATGGTTTTATTCTGCTTATGAAGTTGCTTGATGAGTTGATGAATTTCCTGACGCGCACGTGGATCGAGCGCTGCTGTCGGTTCATCTAAAAAGATAACCTCTGGATTATGAATGAGTGCAATTGAAATTGCTAATCTTTTTTGCTGTCCACCCGAAAGTTTGGATGCATCCACTTTCCTTACATCATATAAACCACATATTTTTAGCATGTCATTCACTTGGCAATCTGTTAATTTTTTCTTATAAAAAGCAGCAAAAAGCTTTAAATTTTCAAAGGCATTAAGACCGACAAAAAACGGTGCTGCCTGAAGCTGTACACCAATTTTTTCGTTGTATGCATCCAGCCAATAATTGATTTCCCCTGCATCTGCCTTTCTAAGACCAATCACTATTTCAAGCGTCGTTGATTTCCCTGCACCATTTGGACCAATAACAGCTAAAATCTCCCCTTGTCCAATCTCCAAATGAATCCCTTTCACAATTTTTCGCTTGTTATACGACTTTTGAAGATTGATTGCTTGAATAAACATTATTATCCCCCCTTTTTAGTCAACAACAAATACTCAACGTTGAATATTAGTTGTTGACTATATGATATGCGACACTATTTACAATGTAAAGGATTTTTCATTTAATATTTTTTATTTACAATCCAGTAGTGCATCATTTGCACCATGCCAATTATGATGAGAAGTGTTACAGCCATATTCAGGAGCCATGCCTCCCCCATACTACCGACCATCAGCATAGAGATGGCCCGAACACTCATACTGCCGGGGTTGATTATATCAAGCAAAGGATGTAACCCAGCAGTTAATCGACACAACAAAAGCACGACAATACTCACTAGCGCAATAAACGCCTGACTATTAAACATCGCACTGAGCATGACTACAAATGTCATTAAAAATAGTATCCAAACACTATAAACAGCTAGTGCAAGTAGTACATTGGCAAATGGTACAGCTGTAAACAAAAAGGCTGTGTAACTATATGACACAAAATACCCTATCGCTACACAACTAATAGCTAATACATAGTGTGTGATCATTTTACTACCTAAATAAGAAGCAATGGAAACAGGTCTTGTTAAAATAAATGCCAACATGCCATTGGCTCTTTCTGCTTGAATAACGCCCATCGACGCAACTACAAGAATAATGATACCAAGTTGGTCAAATTGTGAGCTTAATGTAGAGGCGAGCACTTCCCGTCCATTATAATTAGTCATGGCGGGATCAATTGTAATGCCTTCTACTCCACCAAACATTTCTACTATAACAGGCAAATAAAACATCAGTATGGGCTGAGTTAGCCCTAACAATATAAAAACAATAGGTAGCCAAATGATTTTATATTCGTGCATCATTTGGCTAATTTCCTTTTTACTTAATGCGAAAAAAGTACTCATACATCCACCACCAATGATAAAAATTTCTCTTCAAGACTTTCGTTGCCACCTATTTCGAACTTTTGAAAGCGAATATGTTCTTTTAATACATGCTGTAAGAAATGATGTGCATTTTTTTCTACATCATCTATAGAAATTTTAAAACGCCCCTGTACATATTGTATTTTTTGTATATATGGCAACTGTTCCAGCCTTTTTAATCGTTGCTCATCTTCTGATTGGATTGTTATATAAATGACATTTTCTCGCTGTTGATTAAGTAGCTCCGTTTTTGTAGCATCTTCTATTTTCTTCCCGTTTTTAATCATGACAAAGCGCTCACAAATTTCTTCCGCATCCCCTAAAATATGTGTAGACAATAAAATCGTCGTGTCTTTTTTAATGTCTTTTAGCAAATTTAATACTTCTCTTCGACCAATCGGATCTAGCGCTGATACAGGTTCATCCATAATGAGTAACGCCGGTTTATGCAGCAAGGCTTGTGCAATCCCTAAACGCTGCTTCATCCCCCCTGAAAATGTTCCTACTTTGGCTTGTGCTTCATCTGTTAATCCTACTTTGGCTAAAATTTTCGGAATGTCCATATGCAATTGCTCTTTCGCTATACCCGATAAAGTCCCCATAAAATGCAATGTATCGTAAGCTGTCATCCATGTGAAAAAGTTAGGATACTGAGGCAAATAACCAATTTGATTTTTCTTAATAGCTATTTTTTGACCGTCCAATAAAATATTTCCTTCATCAGCCTCTAAAATATCGGCAATCATTTGTATTAGCGTTGTTTTGCCTGCCCCATTTGGCCCGATTACCCCTACGCATTCATTCCTCTCGACCACCATTGAAAACTGTTTGACAGCCGTTCGTTGTTTAAATTTCTTTGTAATGTTATTAATCTCTAATCGCACGCTTACTTACATCCTTTCTACCTGTAGTAAAATATAAAATCGGTCCAATCGTATTAAATAATAAAATAATGACCGTCCACTTTAAGACATTTTCACGTACCTTTCGATGGCGATATAAGTCAATTAAAGCAATCATAATTAATAACAGTGACAGCACGACAAATGGAATCAAAATAGGTAAAATCACTCCCCACTCAATCTCCCCTAGTTCATCAAATCCATAGTGCAGTTGCATATTTTCATCCCCCTTTGTTATCATTATCAATAATGATAATATAAAGAGAAGGGAAATTCACTACCTTTTTTCAACTTTACAAGCCCTTTATTCTGTATTATCTTTTGTGATAACATTATCATTTTTTATAAAAACGATTGGCTATTACGGATACGACAACTTTTAAATGATTCGGAGGCGCTCATGATGCGAAGCAAAGCAGAAGTGTTAATGCACCCTGTGAGAATGAAAATTTTACAGGCACTTATGCAAAATAAGGAAGGTGGTTTAAGTACATTGGAGATGATTACTATCATTAAAGATGTTCCGCAAGCCACTTTATATCGACATATTCAAATTTTAGTGGATGAAAATATTATTCACGTCATTAAAGAAAGGAAAGTACGTTCCGTCACGGAGAAATTTTATGCTTTACATGAAGGGGCAGCTCGACTGAATGATGCCGACTGGAAAGGCTTATCGAAAGAACAAAAAATAAATTACATTTCCAACTATCAATTAGTGTTACTATCCCAATATCAACATTATTTACAATCGCTCGAAAATCAAGCACAACATGAAGATTCAGCGACTTTTTCATTCATAGAACTAACGTTAACGAACGAGCAATTCACACATTTTCATCAAGAGCTCAATGATTTAGTGACAAAATACTATAGAATGAACAACCCAACAGAAGAAACAGAAACAAGAACAATCGCCATCAATATTATTCCAAAAACTTAAAACAGAAGGACAAGCACTCAACATTAGAAACGGCGACTTTTACCTTTCGTCGCCGTTTTCGTATGGTGTTTTGATGCACAATTAATACGTACACTCTTCCTACTCTGCATTATGCTTTTTTAACATCTCTTGCAAATACTCTTCTGATTTCCCAACAGGAATACTAAGGCTTTCCCAATTAGCTCCCTTCAACTGCTTCCCAATATATATAATTTGTCCTACATGATAAGCATAATGAGCCAACTGTCTTTCTAATGCATCAATTACACTATGTTTTTCCCCACGAATAACTACTGTTTTTAATAAATCATCTACTTTTAATGTATTTAACGTACCAAAAACCGTAGCCCAGCCCTTTTCCCACAGTGAATTCAGTTGTTCTAATGAGGATATCGTATCTTGAAATTCTTGTTCACGATTCCTGTCGGGCTTTTCACCATCTGTCGTTAAAAAATCTGTCCATCTTGACATCATATTCCCACTTAAATGCTTCACTATTATGGCGATACTGTTAGATGCCTCATTCGGCTGCCAATGGAATTCTTCTTTCGTTACCTGCTGAATAGCATCATCACCCAGTTTTTTCACACTTTCAAATCTAGCTCGAATCACTTTTAAATACTCCAATTCCATCGTCACTTAACTTACCTCCTTTTCATAAAACCCTACTGTATATATTGCTGTTAAGTACTTAACTTATATGCTCTAATACAGAAATATATGGATCAAAATATCATAGGGGGAATGCAAAAATTTCGACGAAGGAACTAGCGGTGGCTGTTCATTTATCTTCTCTAGCTGTGTTAAATTAGAGGAACAACAAATGATTGAAGGTTATTATGCACATGTCTCTCTCAAAAAAATGAACCGTCCGATTTGTGCCCTTGTAGTGCTTAAATCAAAAAATTGTAAAGCATTAGCAAACAAAAGTAGCTACTCTAAATGAGCAAAAATGCATCCTAAAAACCCCATTTAAACAGTGAAAGGTTTGTATCATAGCCTCCGCGCTTTGCCACAGCCTACACAGGAGCTAAAACAGGCGCGGCCTGTTTGGATCTCCTGTTACGGCTCCTGTGGCTATGGCGCGCTACGGCAAAAGTCAATGCTTCTCAATGTGCTAGAAAAATAGTTCTCTTATCTAAAAGAAATCATTTTCTCTCTATTTGCAAGTATAATTACCTAGTCTCTACCGTCATGCATGAGAATCTTTCTTTATTTTTAGCCAGGTGTGTTGATTCTCAAAATATTTCCTGTATAGAAGCATGTTTTTAGCAAAAACGTAATCAAAAATGACTTGCCAGTTGATTGGAGCGGAATCGGCGAGACTCCTACGGGAATCGCATGAGCTGAAGACCCCGCAGGAAATTTATTTGCGACGAAAGCGCAGCGACAGGAGCACCGAGGTACGAGCGACGAGGAGGCTGAAGCTATGCCCGTGGAAAGCGAGCCGAATGGAGCGGAAATCAACGGTTACCCAACTGGTAATATGTGTTTATAAATTTGCTCGTTATGAGTAGCTACTTAATTCTGTAGAAAATTTAGAACACTTTATCGATGCATCCATGCAATACGGCACACCTTCGACGAATATCGTGCTATCTTCACACGAGAAAAAAGTAATTGAACCTTTTGTGATTCAAAATATATAAAATAACTGCCCCTCGAATAATACTGTCTATTATTCGAAGGGCAGTTGATCGTATTATTTTTTCAACATTAAATTATGACGATAACCAAAAATAACGGTACTTACTATAATGATCGGTGCAGTGATAAATATCGCTAAATAGCGGATGAATGTCCAATCCGTTATCGTCTCGTCCAAAATGTTTATCCTTGCAAAACAAGGCACAAATATGACAACAATAAAGACATACACACTCAACTTCAGCATTGCTTTATGTTTATTTGGATATGCTTGGTGGATATATACAATCGCTACTATTGTAATGAGAAGGACAATACCAATAAATAAAAATAAGATGGATGGAACTTCCTGATTGCTCAAAAATGGTGACCCCAACAATATAAGGGCTACCAATAGAAGACTCGCCACATTTCTCATTGCTTCTCCTCCCTTAATAGATGATCATAATACCTGCCCAAAACATCAAAAAACACTTATCACCTCGCTTCATTTATTAGTGCGTGCCAAAATAATACACATAGCTATCCTCTAAATTTGGTTGTACATTTATAGCTGCTGTATGCGGCTTTTCTTGTGATATACATCGAATCGTAATACTAGATTGATTGTATTGGATATTGGAAATGGCATAGCTTACCTGATAAGTAGCAAACTCCTGATCAGAAATCGCACATTCCCAAACTTTCCCTTCCAATTCATTTACTAATTGTTTCGGTGGGGCCTGTTGAATCACTTTGCTGTGATTTAAAAAAATTACGTTTTTTGCAATATACTCGATATCTGACACAATATGAGTCGACAATAAAATTATTTTATTTTGCGCAAGTGTCGATAAAGTGAAACTTCAATCAGTGGGGGTTTTCTTCATCCCCACTGATTGTTAGTCTTCACCAATCGGGCTTTTACGGGCAGTTGATCTCCTACCTACGCTTCTCGACTTTCTTAAACCTTGAGGTGGGAGTCTTACTGCCCGTTAATGCGGGACAAAATCCCTCTCAACCGAATCCGTTCATTTGGATCAAGTCCAGCTGTTGGTTTATCTAAAATTTAGTAGTATTGAAAATCCCCCTACACGCAAAATTCGACTTTCTATGATATATAAAATGGTAAAATTTTATATTTTCATGGATTTTTCGTCCAAATCCATTTACTATCCGTCTATTATAGTAGAAAGGAGGTTGCCGAATGGAGCTGGAACAATTGATTGAGACTTATAGTGATTACTTGTATCAAATTGCTTTCATTTATGTGAAGGATGAGCGAATAGCAGAGGAAGTTGTGCAGGATGTCTTTTTTACTTATTACAAAAAGCGTGAACAATTCCAAGGAAAAAGTTCCTTGAAAACCTATTTAGTGAAAATGACGATTAATCGGAGCTATGATTATTTACGAAGCTGGAAGGCACGGTCGTTACCATTATTTCAGCTATTTGAGTCAAAGGTGGAGCGAGCCGATCAACCGCTTTTGAAAAAGGAAACACGGGGTGAAGTCGTATCAGCTGTGTTAACATTGCCTGTTAAATATCGAGAGGTGCTCTTATTTTATTACTATGAGCATATGACGACAAAGGAGATTGCACAATTTCTTGCTACACCGGAATCGACTATTAAATCTCGATTACAACGTGCTCGTCAGGAGCTGAAGCCAAAACTTGCTAAAATCGACTGGGAGGTGTTATTTGATGAATAATGAGTTAAATAAATTTGAACAACAGCTAAAAGAAATCCGTTTATCGGCCGCACAAAAAAAGCAGCTACAAACAACGATTTATACAAAACGTGCGCCAAAAAACTATACATATCCTGCTGTCCTCACCTCATTTATAGCAATGACCCTTTTTCTATTATTTATCTCACTACAGCCTAGTAGTGAAAATGCGATCGTTACAGCGAGTGATGCAGGTGAATCATTTATCAGTGACATGCCGAAAAATATAATCCAATGGGGTGTTGCTACACTCATCTCTTTTGTATTAGCCGGCGTATTCGCTGTTCTTTTACTATTCAAATCTACACGTTGGAATAATGCACGTGCTATTCAATATGGTCGACGCTTATTGACATTCAAGAAAAATCACCATTTGATTTTGTTTATTTTTGCGATTGGACTGTTTTTATGTATAGCAAGTGGCGCTGTAATCGTAACGGAATCCCTTTCTATCCTGCACGGTTATTTCCTGTTACTTTATAACATTCATGCCACACTTCTTTTATTATGGGTTGTAAAAGATGCGCCTCATCCTACTTGCCCATGTTGCAAAGAACCGTTACCAAAAAAATTCATCATTAGGAGACTGCGATATTCTGCTAAGGAAACATGTCCGTATTGCGATGAAAGACTTTATCTTACAAAACAATCTAAAAGAAAGTTTTACCTTGCTTCAGGGCTATTTCTTTTAGGGTATGTTGTATTTGGATTACTAGGTATTCCGTTATCTATTTTAATTGGGATATTGGGTTGGTACTCCGTTATTTTCAGTATTGTTCTGCCTCCATATTTAGCTCAGTTTACGGATGATCCACAATACCTTTGGTAAAAAAAATATAGTACTAGCTAGTCTTTATATAAAAATGGAAATACCGATACAATATGGAAAGGGGGTGGCAATATGCGTATTGGCGATTGGTCTGCAATGGGGATGATGATGTATAGTCATTACCAGCGGAATATGAATGCGATGAATAAGGCTCTTCTCCGCATTTCATCGGGGTATCGTATTAATAGTGCCGCTGACGATCCAGCAGGGTTGGCTATTTCTGAAAAAATGCGGGCTCAAATTAGAGGGTTAAATATGGCGAGTAAAAATATTCAAGACGGGATGTCCTTGTTGCAAACAGCAGAAGGTGCCTTAAACGAAACACATGCGATGATTCAACGCATGCGTGAGCTATCCGTACAAGCTGCCAATGACACGCTAACTGATGCAGACCGTGAGCTACTCGACATCGAATTCCAGCAGTTAAAAGAAGAAATCACACGTGTGTCAAAAGATACAGAATTCAATACAAAAACACTATTAAATGGGGATCATGCTAGTGACCCACTCAAAATTCAAGTCGGTGCGAATAGTGGACAGTCTATTGATATTTTTATTAATGGTATGAGCGGAGCAGCAATTGGTCTCGATGGCTTGGATATAAAAACGAGAGAAAATGCAGATGCAGCCATTTCAGCATTAGATGACTCATTAAAAAATGTATCCCATGAGCGTGCACGATTAGGTGCTTATTCTAATCGCTTAGAGCATGCCTATAATGTGACTGAAAACACAGCAGAAAACTTAACAGCTGCTGAATCTCGCATTCGTGATGCTGATATTGCAAAAGAAATGATGAATATGACAAAGGCAAGTATTTTGATGCAAGCGGCTATGTATGCAATGACTTTGCATAGACAACAAGCTTTTTCCATTTTGCAGTTGTTGAATCCAAAATAACAATAGTCGATTAGGTGCCTTCGCTTAGAAAAGACAACTAGGCACCTTTCTTTTACCTTACTTCTTTTTGAAAAAAGCGCGTATAAACAAGAAATAAAATGAGTAGGACTGCTATCGTACCTAAAACAGACATTGTATAGGCGGATACTCCTCTGTTGTAAGTGTACTCCCCTTCCCTTACAGCCTTTCTATACTTTCCATTCCCTTCGTTTACAGCGATTGCTACATCTGTGCTAATTCCTTCAATTGAATAGTATTTTGTTCCTTTTCTATAGGTGTTTGAAAAGTTGCCACCATACTGTTCCATATCCGAATAGTTCGTTACATGACCAATTTCATCATTTATATGTGTGACGTACTCATCACTTATGACATAAAGATGGTCATCCCATACAACAAATGAATACGCCCAACTTGTACTTAATGCTTGGCTCGGTAAATAAAAAATCATGAATGTAACTAGTAAACTTGTAGCAGCTACTAACGGTTTACTCCGCATACGCTCCCTCCTTTGCCGTTCGTTCTTGTTATAAATTTAGACTGTTAACTGGAGAGAAAGTTACGTTATTTTTGAATTTATTAAAAATATTTTGGTATATAAAGGAAGTTGGTTTACGTATTTGTTTGCAACACTAGTAATAGTTTTTTTTAATAGAGTCATGTTAAGAGGCATAATATCGACAAATAGAGTTATACTAACTGCGGTTTCACATTAGAAATCTTCATAATTATTAAGGAGGAGATACCGATGAGCAAGAAGGACTATTTAGATCCAAAATCTCAGAAGATCCACCAGAACTGGACCAATATCAAGCACGCTAAATCTCAAGTAAATGGACAAACGGAGATTTCTCTCCATAACCAAATATTGAGATCAGAAGCAAAAGCTCGACAGTTTTAAAATATTATGAAGAATTCAGTGAAATCCAACCCGGAATTTAGTTTCCGGGTTTTTGTTTGTTTTGTACCGGGGAGAAAGGTGGTACAACGCTGGTACGTACCCGGTACATCCCCGGTACAATGGTGGTACCTCGGTGGCACCCAGCTACGAATTCCTCCTTCGCATATCCCGCAGCATAGCGGAGACAATACGTATTATAAAATAGGAAGTGCCAACTAAACCGACAATTCCCACAATAATTAAAAGCGGGATTTGACCGGAAAATATCATACCGAGGATAAACATCACAAAGAAAAATAACACTCCAATAATATTGGCGATGGACAAATGAGTAGCCTCCCCTCTCTGCTTATTGATTGTATAGCTCAAAAAAAGAAAATTATTCATTGCTTTCATACTAAAATAAAAAAATCAAGATCACATAATGAGCAATCTTGATTTTCTATATGTATATGCACAGTACAAACTGCCTGGCGGATTACAGATGGTCCTGATTAGTCATTACCTCAACCAGTGCCCCAGGATTTGAAAGAGGCTTTAGCGTTAAACTTTTAACGTTGATGTTTTAAGAACTTTGAAGCGTGAATTTTAACTTTTAAACTTTAAGCTTTGAGCCTTTATTTTATTAAGTGTATTAGTTGATTAAAAGTATTTTAAATTGGTGTTCATTATTTTAACTCGTGCACACCAAAAACGAGTGACTAATCGTTTTCTGTTTTCGCAAGACTATGCAAAGGATTTATTGTTGTACTTCGATAAATGTTGTCGCATTTGATTCAGAGAGTACCGCATCTACTTCTGATTCAAATTCGTCAATCTTCGCTTCTAATGTATCGATTACCTTCTTTACATTTAATGGGTCGAGTAATTCATACTCGTTCCGTTTCATAAAGGTTTCCGTATGTAGCTTTACTTCTTCAGGTGATTGCTTGTCTTTATTCCCTAAAATATTCACTAAATATGTTTCAAGCTTTTCGGGTAAGGCATTGTTGTTCATTGCTACTCTTTGCATTGCACTAATATATTGCTTATGCATCATGCCCAATAACTCTTTTTCATATTGAATCGATTGCTTTCGTTCAATCGCTTCTGCAACCGTCATTTGTTGGTTACTGACTTTGACTATTGTTTTCGCATTTGATTCCACAACTAATGCTTTTAATCGATTTCGATAGGCGATTAACCCTACTACTTTATCATATGAGCCTTGCATATTTTTCATAAACTCATCTATGTCAACACCACTGATTTTTGTCTCGCTTTTGCGATGGGCTGCGGCAGCCATTACTTGTCCTGTAGCGCTCTCAATTCGGTTATGTAACATCTTTAGTTCTGTTAATGCACGATGAATTGTCATTTTCTTCAATTCCGTCAATTGTATCGCCTCTTTCGAAAAGATTTGTAAGCACCGTATTACTATACTATAACAAAAAACATTTTTTCAAATAATAGGTTATACATTTGGATTTGATTTTATGATAGTTTTAAAATTTCACAATTAATTATAGAAGAAAACCGAAAAATCCGAGAGGTTATGCTCCAAGTTTATCAAAATGTAATCTGGTCATATCACTTCTGCCTACCTCATTATTTTACCTCAACATCGAATATAAAAGTGATTACACCTTGTTGCCATTCTGCCATTACTTCATACATGTAATACCCTTCATCAGCTGGTAGTGTTAGCTCATTTTCCTTCACATCTACTGTTGTAAGTTTCTTCTCTTGATCGTGTTGATACACTAAAATGGAGAGCGGCTTTTTTTCGAAGCTGAATTTTAATTTACTATTTTTAGCAACAGATATGTTTTGAAGTTCCTCAGCTCGCTCGTATATCGTGTTAACTGGGATATGTTTCATTTCAATATTTTTTTCTTTCCATTCGTATTGATAAGATTCCATAGGATATTCCTGATTGTCTATAATCATTTTTCCAGATGGAACTTCATGAGCATTGCTCATACTAGAATTGCACGCAATCAGAAAAACGGAAAATAACACCAATAAAATAACCCTTTTCATTATGTTCCTCTTTTCTATTAAATGAGTATAACAGGCAGATACAATATACATTAAAGAACGGAATAATACGACAGACTAATTACCTAAAAACCATAATATGTATAATTTAGTGATTTATTATTACACAGTTATTCATTTTACAAAAAACACATGAAGAGAATTATCACCATAACTTGAGGTTTATTTCCGTTCAAATTTATTTGTAATGAAAGAGGAACAAATGAGCGATTTTTGCGATCCACTCAATGAATTTCAGCTTTTTTTTTAACTGTGCTCGCCCTTTCGACAGGCGGGATTTTACGGTACTCTCTGGGACTTGTAACAAAGCAGCAATTTTCTTAATGTTCAATCCTTCTAAAAGGACGAAAAAAAACGGATTTTTTTCAAATCCGTTTTCATGTGGATTGCCTCTTTATTTGATAAAGCGAATAAATCTCTTCTTGCCAATCTTCATCACTTCATTATTGATTAATACACGGTCTAAATCATCTTCACTGATTTTTTCTTTATCAATTTGGACACCGCTTTGTTTCATTAGGCGGATAAATTCACTTTTACTTTTCACCATGCCCATTCGAACGAGCTGTGGAATGATATGCTGAATAGTTTCTGCCCCTATTTCAATTAGCAACTGTGGAATCTGTTCAGGAGTATCCTTTTGCTCAAATGCTGTTTTGTAGTAAGCAATTGCTTTTTCTGTTTCTGCTTCACTATGGTATAGATTTGTAATGATTTTTGCTAATTCAAATTTAATATCTCTTGGGTTTTTACCTTGCTCCAGTAATAATTTCATTTTTTCAATTTCATCGAGATGTTCGTCTGTCGCCAGTTCGAAGTATTTAATGATTAGTGTGTCTGGCACCTCCATCACTTTTTTAAACATCACTTCTGCTGACTCCTGTACGCCAATGTAATTCCCAAGACTTTTACTCATTTTTTCAACACCATCTAATCCTTCAAGTAGTGGCATAAAAATGGCGACTTGCTTTTCTAGCCCCCATGTTTTTTGAAGTGTACGGCCCATTAAAATATTAAATGTTTGATCTGTTCCTCCAAGTTCAATATCTGCTTTTATTTCAACTGAATCATATGCTTGCATTAGCGGGTAGAAAAATTCATGAAGACCAATTAGCACTTGATGATTGTAGCGTTTTTGAAAATCATCCCGTTCTAAAATACGCGCAACAGATGTAGTACTAGCTAATTTAATTACTTCTTCAAATGTAAGTTTCGATAGCCATTCACTATTAAATCTGATCGTTGTTTTTTCCTTATCTAAAATTTTAAAAAGTTGCTCACAGTATGTTAGCGCATTCGCTTTTACTTGTTCATCAGTTAATGCCACCCGACCTTTTGCTTTTCCAGTCGGATCGCCAATACGCCCTGTGAAATCCCCTATGATAATGA
The DNA here is from genome assembly GCF_050613145.1 of Lysinibacillus sp. LZ02. Lineage (GTDB taxonomy): Bacteria > Bacillota > Bacilli > Bacillales_A > Planococcaceae > Lysinibacillus_B. The sequence continues at coordinate 2,674,230 of NZ_CP192507.1, forward strand.
TAACTTGATGCCCTAAATCTTGCATTTGCTTCATTTTTCTCAGTACGACTGCATGCCCTAAATGTAGGTCGGGGGCAGATGGATCTAATCCTAATTTAATCGTGAGAGGCTTTTTCAACGCATACGACTTTTCGAGCTTAGCAAGTAGATCGTTTTCATCCACCACTTGCTGTACACCTTTCATAATGATTTTTATCTGTTTATTCGGGTGAACTAACATACTTCACATCTCCTTGAAATATTATTTCTAATATTTGCAAGCTCTATAAGAAACAAAGATAAAAAAACGCCCTTTTGGATTCACCAAAAGGACGATTTCACTCGTGTTACCACCTTAAATTCACAAGTAACTTACATTACTTGCCTTAAAAGTACGGTCTATTAGACGATACTTGTGCACATGATGACGGGTGCTGACCGTCGTAGCCTACTAGGGAAAAACCATTCGGTACGCAGCTCCAAGATGTATTCACAATCGTTCAACATGCGCCTCTCATCAACCGGCAACTTTCTGAATGTCTACGTGACTGCTACTCTTTCTTATCATAGCCTTTGTTCTTATACTCCGAATTGTATTCATACAATTCTTCGTTATGCAGATATTACATTTCATTGTAGCGAATCTTTTCTAGTTGTCAATCAATTCTTTCTCTCTATTATGAGAACTACTAGCTTTATAGTTCCTATTCTAGATACTGAACGTTAAAATAATACAATATATCATGCATGTTGATTTCCGCTATGGCTGACTCGCTTTCCGCAGGCACGGCTTCAACTAATTTATTTCGGCTATTGCCGAAATAAATGGATTTTCAGCTCATGCTGTTCCTGCAGGAGTCGAGTCGCCTCCGCTCCAATCAACGAGCAAGCACCTTTTATCAACCATTCCACTAAAAAATCGCGCTAATTACATACCAATATTTGTATAATTAACACATCTGATAATATATTAAGTTAGTGCAGTGTTGATGAACCATTATGACATTAGTTCTTTACAAATACTTGGCGACTTTGTTGTTCGCGAACTTCTAGTTTTGCAATGTCTCGTAAATGTACTTGGTCTGGTCCATCAACAATGCGCAGGGTACGGGCATTGGCATAATGCTCTGCCAATACTGTATCTTGAGAAACACCTGCACCACCAAATAGTTGAATAGCTCGGTCGATCACAGACAGACATGTTCTTGGTGCGACGATTTTTGCCATCGCAATCTCTTTTCGAGCGGCTTTTGCTCCAGCAATATCCATCTTATGAGCAGCGTTTAATGTAATTAGTCGCGCCTGTTCAATTTCGATTCGGCTTTCAGCAATTTGCTCACGCAACACATCTTTGTCAATTAGTTTTGTGCCAAATGCTTCTCGTTCATCCGCGCGCTCAATCATTAAATCTAATGCACGTTCTGCCGCACCGATTGCTCTCATACAGTGGTGAATACGTCCAGGTCCCAGTCTTCCTTGCGCAATTTCAAAGCCCTTCCCTTCACCAACAAGCATATTTTCTACAGGTACACGCACATTGTTGTAATGAATTTCCGCATGTCCATTTGGTGCATGATCATAGCCAAATACCGAAAGTGGACGTATAATCTCTACGCCTGGTGTGTCAAATGGTACTAAAATCATCGATTGTTGGCTGTGTGTAGGCGCATTTGGGTTTGTTTTCCCCATAACAATCGCAATTTTTACACGTGGGTCCATTGCCCCTGTTGTCCACCATTTGCGTGCATTGATGACATATTCATCACCATCACGTACGATACTGCCTTGAATATTTGTAGCATCGGATGAAGCGACTGCAGGCTCAGTCATTGAAAAAACAGAGCGAATTTCTCCTGCTAAAAGTGGCTTTAACCATTTCTCTTTTTGTTCTTCTGTACCATATAGATGGAGTACTTCCATATTCCCTGTATCCGGTGCATTACAATTGAATACTTCCGGTGCGATGAGTGAACGCCCCATAATTTCACATAAAAATGCATATTCATAGTTCGTTAAGCCAGCCCCGTGCGCTTCATTTGGGAAAAATAAATTCCATAACCCTTGTGCTTTTGCCTTCTCTTTTAATTCTTCAATAATCGGCATAATTGTCCAACGCGAGGTAGCTTTTTCTAGTTGTTGCTCATACACTGCTTCATTTGGATAAATATGCTCATCCATAAATAGTAGTAACTTCTCACGTAACTCTTTCACTTTCTCTGATAATTCAATCATCATACTATACACCCCTTTTTATTTTATACAAAACTCTCTTACTATGAACTTTACTACGCACTAATTTAATATATGAAAAATCAATAATTTTTATTCTTTTAGTAATTTATTAAAGACTTTAATTATATATTTCAGTAATGGTTCTTCACCTAAATGTGTACTTGACCGCATATTTCGTTACGGGCGGATGCTTTCCGCTGGAGTCACCGCCCTTCACTCCATGTACTTTTAAAGTACTATCTTTTTTTATCAAGAACATATTTTGATGTTGAACCTCAGTAGTTATACTAAATTATTTTTAGGGGGCGTTTCATTTGAGTAAGCTTGTGAATACCGTATTAGGGCCAGTCGCTGCAGCGGATTTAGGGAAAACATTAATGCATGAGCACTTTTTCTTCGGATATCCAGGGTTTGATGGTAATCCTGCCTATAAAAAGTCGTTTGATGAGCTTGTGACAGAAGGTATTGAAATTGCGAATCGTGCGAAAAAACACGGCGTACAAACAATTGTCGATGCAACACCAAGTGATTGCGGACGAAATCCTGAAGCATTAGCCGAAGTATCCCGTCAAACAGGTGTCCATATTATTTGTTCAACTGGCTATTATTACGAAGGTGAAGGAGCACCAGCGTACTTCAAATTTAAAGCAGCTCTTGGAACGGCAGAAGATGAGCTATATGAAATGTTTACAAATGAACTTGAAAACGGCATTGGCGATTCAGGTATTAAGCCTGGCGTCATTAAGCTTGGGACAAGTAAAGATGTCATTACGCCTTATGAACAAATGTTCTTTACAGTAGCGGCTCGCGTACAACAAGAACAAGATATTCCCATCATTACGCATACACAAGAAGGGACAATGGGGCCTGAACAAGCAGAATTACTTGTCTCGCTAGGGGCTAATCCAAAGAAAATTGTCATCGGTCATATGGACGGCAATACAGATATTCGCTATCAGCTAGAAACGCTAAAGCACGGGGTTTATGTTGGCTTTGACCGCTTAGGCATTCAAGGTTTTGTAGGAGCACCTATGGATAAAGATCGAATTTTAGTGCTATCAGGTCTTATTAATAGTGGCTATGCAAATCAACTGACATTATCACATGACACAGTCAATGTGTGGTTAGGCGCACCAACTGTATTCCCTCCTGCCTTAGCAGAGTTAGTGAAAGATTGGGATATTGAGCACCTATTCAATAACATCATCCCGCAATTAAAAGAATGTGGTGTTCGAGCTGAGCAATTTGACCAAATTCTGATCGATAATCCAAGAAACATCTTTACTAGCTAAAGGAGGGATGTGTCATGAAATTCATTCCAGAAATTGAATCCGTTACGCTATTTGGGCGAGATCATGTAAGCGTTTTTACACATCGCCCACAGTCCTTTCGTGAAATTATAGAAGAGGTTGTTTCTACCTTTTCATCTAAAGAAGCCATTATTTATCAAAATCTTTGTTGGACTTACAAGCAATTAGATGATATCTCATCAACGATTGCTTACAACTTACAACAGCAGTTTGATATTCAAAAAGGAGATCGGGTCTTCTCCCTTCTTGGTAATATCCCTGCTTTCGCTGCACTCACAATCGCTTGCTTAAAAATCGGGGCCATTATGGTACCTGTAAATACAAAACTAAAAGCACAGGAATTATCCTATATTTTGACACATTCTAAGCCGAAAGCTGTTATTGCGGAAGCGGATTTAACGGAAACTGTGGAAAAAATACCGCTTATCGATGCAGAAGCACTACTTTATTTGCAAAATATTATCTACATTGACGCTGATGCACCTGAAGCTGGCTTATCTTCGCTGCTCGAATATCAAGGTGAATATGTAGTACATGAAATCGCTGAAACGGACGGTGCATTTTTATGCTATACATCAGGGACAACCGGGGTACCAAAAGGAGCTTTAATCAGTCACATTAATATTATTCATACCGTTATGCACTACCACTATCATTTAGGTTCAGATGACCATAGTCGGACTCTCGTTGCTGTACCGCTATTTCATATTACAGGCTTAGCTGCGCAGTTTTTACACATGGTCTATGTGGGCGGGGCAACGGTCATTTTACGTCAATATCAAAACGAAGAATATATTCGCCATATCGTACAGCACGAGGTGAATTTTGTCATTAATGTACCTACAATCTTTTTAATGATGGGGACAAGCCCTTTATTAAAGGAACAAAACTTAGATTTTGTGAAAGTAGTAGGTTACGGTGGCTCGCCTATTTACCGCCAAACGTTAGAACAATTAAAAACGATTTTTACTCATGCTGCATTCCACAATGTGTATGGTGCGACGGAAACCACTTCACCAACGACCGTAGCCCCTGCGGATTTATCAATGGCAAAAGCATCCGCTGTTGGTTTCCCTGTAAAAAATGCACAAGTAAAAATCATGGATACGGAAGGACGAGAAGTAGGTGTCCATGAAGTTGGACAGCTATGGATTAAAGGGCCTATGGTAATTGGGGAATATTGGGACAATGAAACAGCAAATGCAACCTCCTTCCAAGATGGATTTTGGCTGTCTGGAGATATGGCAAAAAGAGATGAAGAAGGGCTTATTTATATATTAGACCGCATGAAAGATATGATTAATCGTGGGGGTGAAAAAATCTTCTCGATTGAAGTGGAAGATGTGTTGAAAGGACACCCAAACGTAGTCGAAGCGGCTGTTATCCCCTACCCTGATGCCATTTACGGAGAAAAGGTAAAGGCGATTATTGTATCGAACGATTTCAATTCATCGAATATAGCTGAATTGCAGCAATACTGTGATGAACGTTTAGCTAAATTTAAAATTCCTGAGCGCTTCGAATTTGTTCACGAACTACCTAAAACGGCATCAGGAAAAATTTTAAAACACGAATTAAAGGCGCAGTTTGGTTAGTGCACAGTAACAAATGTTTTGTATTGGGGGAAACAGCTTTCTTATGTTGAATATAAAGGACGGATACTGATGAGAAAGATACATGTTATTTTTAATAAAGAATTAGTTGAACCTAGCCGTCTCATTCAATGCAGTGCAGTTGTAGTAGATGTATTTTTAGCGACGACAACCATTACTACGCTGTTGGCACACGACATTGCACCTGTATTAGCTGTCGAAAATGCAGAAATCGCACAGCAATTAAGTGAAAATTTGACGGAACCTGTACTGCTGATTGGGGAGTCTGCCGGATTGGCTATTGACAACTTTATGTACCCAGATCCTACACTCATTACTACTCAACTTGGACGAACACAAGCCATTATTTGTTCAACTAACGGTACGCGGGCGATTCAAAAAGCAAAATATGCCGCGCAACTTTATATCTCTTCCTTAGCAAACGGCCATGCTATCGCAAAAGCACTCCATGAGGAAGAAACAGAGCGTTCCATCGTCATTATCGCTTCCGGCAATAACGGACGATTTTCACTAGAAGATTGTGTAGGTGCTGGTCAAATTATCTCGTACCTTCTTCAATTAGGAAATTATGAACTATCCGACGCTGCCTATGCTGCGTGCTCTTTATATGCTGGAGTGAAACTTAAGCATTTCGAACCCCTTCTCCATACAGAAACTGTGCAATTATTAAAGCATTTGCAAATGGATGATGCCGTCTCTTTTGTCATTGATACAATTGAATCAACCGATATTGTAGCAGTATTTGAAGATGAGCAAATTATTACTCGTAGAACGGAGTGGATATCATGACATCAGCTAATACGAAAAATGGATTTATCAATTGGGAAGCGCTTGAACACTTTATTAAAACCTCCCTCCAATTAGATGATGAAAAAATGATTGTAGAACAATTTTCTGAAGGCTATTCTAACTTAACGTTTTTAGTCAAAATCGGGGAATGGGAAGGTGTATTACGTCGTCCCCCATATGGTGAAGTACCTAAAAAAGCCCACGATATGAAGCGAGAATATACGATTCTTGAAAAATTGCATCCGCATTTTCAATTAGCACCAAAAGCTCTACTTTTCTCTGAAGGCGACGATATGATGGAGAAGCATTTTTATATTATGGAGAAAAAACAAGGAATCGTCGTCGATGATAAAATTCCTTTTATTGAAGGAGTTCAATCCATTGAAAAAGAAATATCACAAAGTCTTATTGATACGCTTGTCTCATTACAACAAGTAGACTATCTACAAGCAGGATTAGATACAATTGGTCGCCCTGAAGGCTTTTTAGAGCGGCAAGTAACAGGCTGGATAAAACGATACGAATTAAGCGCAACAGACCATATCCCAGCTATAAAAGAAGTGGAAAATTGGCTAATAAAATACATGCCTACTACAACAGAAACGACAATCATTCATAATGATTTCAAATTAAACAATGTCATTTTAGCAGCAGATGCACCCGTACGTGTGACAGGGGTTTTAGATTGGGAACTAGCGACCATCGGCGACCCTCTTAGTGACTTCGGATCTGCCGTTGCTTATTGGGGACAAAAAGAAGACCCCGACTTAGGCATTCATGTTGTGACTAATCAGCCAGGATTTTATTCTCGTCGTGAATTGGTAGAAGCATATGCTACAGCGAGCAAGCGAGATGTAAGTAACATGCATTATTATTTAAGTTTTGGATTTTATAAATTAGCTGTTATTTTACAGCAAATTTATTATCGTTGGAGAAATGGTTCTTTAAAGGATGATCGTTTCACCCATTTAAATACTGCTGTTGCTAATTTAATTGAAATGGCCTATTTAGCAAAAGAAAGACAAGTTTTATAAAAGATGACTGGTACGTACCCGGTACTTCCCTGGCACCACGGTGGTACGTACCCGGTACTTCCCCGGCACAATTATCTCAACCTCTTTTTAATTTGCTTCATTTCATAGGTCAAATAATCTAACTGCTTTTTGATCGTCTCAAGATCATTATTACTGTTTACCCTTCTCTGCTCTTCCTCTTCTAATGCCAGTACAGCTGCTATCGTTGCTAATGATTCACCGAATATGACAATGGTACTAGCAATAATATCGAGTCTAGCTGCTTGGCTTTCTGCACTAAGGATTTGGTTATTTAAACTAGAGTCTTTATCGTTTTTCATCAGCAAATCCTCCATATCCAAAATAAGACCAACTTAAACACATCATATGCATACAATAAAACTCTGGTGCTGTTAGCGTAACACTTCTAAAACCATTCTCGTTGTTTGTAATAAATACCCATCAAAATCTTCTTCAAATTCATCGATTATTTTAAAGTTTCTAGCGAGGTAAAATTGCTTACCTACTTGGTTGTCTGATTCAACATTGATGTAGACTGCCTTAGGTAATAATTGCTTAATCCCAAACGTTAATAGCTTTGAGCCGACTCCTTTACATTGAGCTTCGGGTAGTAAATAAATAGCCGCAAGCTCCACCTCACCCTGGTCTTTGACATTTGAAAAATTAGCAAAGCCTATAATTTTACCATTCTCTTCTGCAACATAGAAAGGTGTTTGTTCAAGGCGTTTCTGTAGCATCTTTTTGTTGTAAGCCATTGCTAAAAAGTTATCTTGAATCTGTTTCGGAATGATCCCTTCATATGTTGCATGCCAGCTGTTAATTGCCACTTGTTCTACCGCCTCAACATCTGTGGATTGCATTGTTCTAATAATGATCGGCATTCGCTCCCTCCTTATTATGTTGTAAAAATTTCACAACATTTCTTCTATTATATAGAAATCACGTAAATAGGTCTGAATTTGACCATCAACAGGCAAATTCAGACCTTTCACGATTGATTATTCATCATAGCTTTTTAATGCATTGATCATTTCTTCTAACATCTGTTCATCGACAGCGCCAACAATTTCTTGGAATACCCTTCCTTCTTGATCGATAATATACGTCGTTGGGATAGTGATAATGCCATATTGCTGACCGACGATATCCTCTTCATCTAATAAAACGGGGAAAGTGAGTCCATAGTCATCTACAAATTGCTTCACTTTCTCTAAGCCAACGTCCATACTCGTTAAATTGACGGCTACTATTTCGATATCATCCTGTTTTTCATAAAAACTTTGCATATGTGGCATTTCTTCTTTACATGGCGGACACCATGTTGCCCAAAAGTTTAAAATGACAATTTGTCCTTTATAATCAGACAAACTAACTTCCTCACCTTGCAAATTGGATAAGGTAAAATCTTTCGCATACGGTATTTCGGCATTGACCTCTGTATTTACTTTTACCGTCTCTTCTTCTACTTTACTTTCGGCTTGTTGGATTTCAAGTGAAGATGCCGGTGCCGCTTCATTGCCTGTTAACAAATTGACCGCTACAAAAACTAAAAGTAACGATACAATGAGTAGCCCTAGTATATTTTTTTTCATTTACTTCCCTCCCTTATTTTATAGCTTAACGATTCATTGTGAAAATTGTATTAATATAAAAATATAATGATGAAAAATGAATAATACTGTACGTAATGGCTAATAACTGGATATGTCCCCTTTTAGAAAAGCACAGCTCAATCTAATTGAGCTTGTGCCTTACCCTTTTGTTTACTTATTAAAATGGCAGGAAAAGCAATATGCTATTCCTGCCACATTTATTATTTAAAGTTATATGTTGTAACGATTGGTTCGCGATTTTCTTTTTGGTCTTTATAGTATTCGTATAAAGAAATGCCTAAGAATGATCCTGAAATATTAAATACATGGTCATAGCCACTGTTTTCTAATGCCATCACTGCATTATAACTGCGTTGTGCGGAACGGCAATGTACATATACGGGCACGTCTTTTGGAATTTCATCCATCCGTTCACGGAACTGACTTAACGGAATGTTTTTAGCTCCTTTTACATGACCCGCTGCAAATTCATTTTCCTCACGTACGTCAATAATGACAGCACCTTGTTCTACTAAATCACGTACATCGCTGACACGTACTTGCTTGAATCGACCTTGCATAATATTTGTAGCCACAAGTGCAGCGAGATTCACCACATCTTTTGCTGTACTAAACATCGGTGAATAGGAAAGCTCTAGCTCCTTTAAGTCCTCGATTGTGCCATTCATCGTAATTAAAGTCGCAATGACATCGACACGTTTATCCGCGTTCCCTTTACCAATCGCTTGTGCACCAACGATACATCCTGTCGGTACTTCATAAATCAATTTAAAATGTAACACATTGCTCGATGGCATTAAGCTTACTTTGTCTGGTGCAATGATATAAACTGCATCTACATTTAGGCCCATTTGTTTCGCTGTGCGCTCATTTAAGCCTGTTGCTGCCGCTGCGTAGTCAAACACTTGAATACTGGATGAACCAATAACCCCTTTATTTGTCGTCGGGATACCGTAAATGTGATCGGCAACAGCACGTGCTTGGCGCTGTGCTGGACCAGCAAGGGCTAAACGAGTTGGTTTATGCATGATGCGGTGATACACTTCAATCGCATCGCCCACTGCATAAATATGTCGGTCTGATGTTTGGTAGAACTGATTTACTTTAATCGCACCTGTTTCACCAATTGTAAGACTTGCTTCACTTGCTAGCGTTGTTTCTGGACGAACACCGATAGCTAAAACAACAATATCTGCCTCAACTTCTTTGCCCGAGTTTAACGCAATGCTTGTTTCTGTGATTTTCGCTAAGCCGTCGTTAACAATTAACTCGACCCCATGATCCACCATTTCTTTATGCAAGATTTGTACCATATCGTCATCAAATGGTGTTAAAATTTGTGGCGCAAATTCGACGAGTGTGACACCACGACCTGCAAGTCTTAAGTTTTCTGCCACCTCGACACCGATGAAGCCACCACCGATGACCGCAATATTTTTTGCCTCTTTTTCGACAATCGCTTGCTGTAAACGTTCAATATCGACCACATTACGTACCGTAAATACATGCGGTAAGTCTACACCTGCTAATTTCGGCACAATTGGACTTGCACCAGGAGAAAGAATCAGTTCATCGTAGCTTTCGTCGTATGTTTCATTTGTTGCTAAATTTTTGACTGTCACTGTTTTGTCAGCGCGGTTAATTTTCACAACTTCACTTTCAACACGTGCATCAATATTATATTTTGCTTCAAATGATTCTGGATTCATGAGTACTAAACGGTTACTATTTTCAACAATACCGCTTAAATGATATGGTAATGAACAGTTTGAGAAAGATACATGTGGACCTTTTTCAAACATCACAATATTTGCTTGTTCATCTAAACGACGAATACGTGCTGCAGCAGATGCTCCCCCTGCTACGCCCCCAATAACTACGATTTTCTTCATCTTACTTCCCCCTTAATTTATAATTTACAACCATCTGGACCGCAAACATCTGTGCCGCCAGCAATGTTTAATTTTTGAGCTGCTACTTCTTTTGCCTGCTTTAATGTTTTTGTAAACACTTCGATTGGCTCAGCTCCGATAATACCGTATTTATTTTCAAATACGAAAAACGGAACGCTCGTCACATTAAGTTGCTGGATTTCATAGCGATCTTTTGCAATGTCTTCTGCATATTGCTCACTTTCAAGCACTGCTTTCGCTTCTTCTTTCGGTAAGCCAATCGCTTCTACAATCGTAAGTAATGCTTCCGAATCATTTACATTTAACCCTTTTGTAAAATAGCGATCCATCACAGCGTCGATCCATGCTGCTTCCTTGTTAAACTGACGTGCCCATTTTGCTAGACGGTGCGCATTTTCAGTATTCCCAATTTGCATTTTTTCAAAGTCGTATGTTAACCCAACTTCATTTGCTCGCTGTTGGATAGAGGATGCCATTAACTCTACATCTTCACGTGAAGATTCATATTTCTCCATCATCGCTTCATAAAACGGTTTTGTCTCCTCTTTCGAAGCCTCAGGATCTAATAAGTATGTTTTATACTCAATATCCACTTCCTTTTCAAATCCTAGTTCTTCTATTGCTTGTTCTAAACGCTTTTTGCCAATATAACAAAACGGGCAAGCGAAATCTGAAAAAATTTCAATTTTAATACTCATACTCATTCATTCTCCTCTTACAATAAACAATCTATTTTCAAAGCCTATATTTAGCTCACTTTTACCCCTATAGGTATAAAACTTTATTCTACTTGCCCTTCCCAAGCAAGCATGCCCCCAACCATATTAGCTACGTCATAGCCTTGCGCTTCTAAGAAGGCTGTTGCTTGGCCGCTACGTGCACTTGAGCGACAAACCATAATGTACGGTGTATTTTTGTCTAATTCATGCATGCGAAACTCTAATAAACCTAATGGGATATTCACAATACCCGGAATATGACCCGCTTGCACTTCTGCTACTTCACGTACATCGATTAAATTTAACTGTTCTCCTGCTTCTAGGCGTTGCTGTACTTCTGTTGTTGTAATTTCTTTCATCATGTTCTCTCCTCATCATCATGTTATTTCAAGCTATAAATTTACCTCTATGGGTATTATTTTAAGTAAAAATATATAGCCGAGTAAGTTTACAATCGGCTGACTATCTTTATTTATATCCAATATATACCCCATTAGGTATATTGTCAACTGCTTTAACTTTTCATTTTTTCTTGAGAACAAAATGTAAACCTAGGAATACAGGATGTATTTATTTGTAATCCCATATTGAATGAGTTCAGCCTTACTTTTTAAGTTGAGCTTTTGCATAATATTCGACTTATGATTTTCAACCGTTTTTGAACTAATGAATAGCTTATCGGCAATTTGTAAATTCGTATAACCTAAAATCGTTAAACGAACAATTTCCTGCTCGCGGTTTGATAAAATATCCGCATTATTTTTACCTTTTCTCTTAAATAACTTCTCTAATTGCTCCTCAGGAATCCCGACATCATAGTATGTCCTTCCGCCATAAACAGCCCGAATTGCTTCATACACTTGATTGCCCTTACTATTTTTTAATATATAACCATCTGCATCCATATCAATTGCCCTTTGTACATACGCTATTTCATTATGCATCGTCAGTATGACAATTTTTATGGTTGGAAAATCCTTTTTCACTTTTTGCGTAACCGCCAATCCATCCATGCCATTTGGAATCGAAATATCGAGCAAAATCACATCAGGCTTCATTTGATAAATGAGCTGAAAACACTCTTCACCATCACTTGCCTCTCCAACCACTTCAATATTATGATACTGCTCAAGTAATAACGTAATCCCTTTTCGAATTAACACATGGTCATCTACAAGTAATACTTTCATCATGTATTTGGCCTCCATCGTGGAATGACTATATCAATACTAGTCCCTTGATTCATTGCTGATTGAATCACACATGTCCCATTTAGTTGATTGACCCTTTCCTCTATATGCTTCAGTCCAAGCCCTTCACTACGCAAATGCTTGCGGTCAAACCCGATACCATCATCCTCGATTTTCATGCAAATTTGTTTATTATTTTTTAAAATATGGATTTTCACAACAGATGCTTTGGCATATTTCGTAATATTATGCAGCGCCTCTTGTGCGATGCGATAAAGGTTAATTTCAACAGCGGGATCACAGCGATCAAGTCCTTGTGTTGTTAGTTCAATGAAAAGTTCCGGTACATTTTTTTGGATTTTTTCAATTAATATTTCGAGTGTTGCTTTTAGCCCTAGCTGGTCCAAACTATGCGGTCTTAATTGATGGGCATAGGCATTTACGTCGCCCATTACTTTTTGAAGCTCCTGCCTCACTTCACCAATATAATTCGTCAGCTTTTCATTCTCATGGACGTATGATTCAATGGCATCCAGTGCCACAGACATGGAAAACAAGGATTGACCTACACCGTCATGTAATTCCTGCGCGAGCCGCTTATGTTCAGATTCTTTCGCCTCTATCAGCTCGCCTATCCTCTTTTTATTAAGCGCTGCCTCATGTGCCTGCTGCCTCACTGCATGATCCCGTAGCACTAATAAATATTCGGTTTCTCCCGTTTCGCTATTTGGATAAATGACCGCTGTGCTCATTTCTACATCAATTTCCTTGCCATGATATGTCGGCATTTGCGATAAAAATGCAGGCACCTCATTATTTGCGATTAAATAACAAGAAGGCTTTTCTACACGGTTGTTCCGTGTCATACAAAAAGAGCAATACGGGACATCCTCCCCGATTTGCCAGCCTGTTAACTTTTTCGCCGCTGGATTTAGCATAATAATTTCTCTCGATTCCTTCATAATGATTATGCCATCTTGCATGTGCTCATAAATCTGCTTTAAATATTCATATTGAATTATTGGTAGCATCATCATTCACCTCACCATCAATTCCCCCCCGGCTTCATGGTGTCCGCCAGAGACTTACACTTCTTTTCAGCGAATTTATTGGCGACACAGGAGCGTGTGTTGGAACAACGGATGAACAATTTAAAAACACACTCATTTCACTACTTATATAGGAGAATAAGTTAAAACAAATAGAAATAGGAATCTATTATCCTTCATCGCGCTATGTATAATATAACAAATTTTATAATTAATTTACAAAATTTCCTTAATTTTATGTGTACTTAATATAAACAACAAATCATCCTGAAAATCGTTCATGTCCGTTCCTACTAAGGGCTTTCCGGTTAGCCACAACTGGCAGCTACACTCGACTATTCCTAGTTCAATCAACGAGGATTCTTTACTTGCTGATTATGCCGTTTCACAAAATAGATTCATGTCAAAAGGACGAACCTAATTCTTGGTAGTATAGCTTTATATAGACAACCACGTAAGAAAGACATGTCTCCACCTCTTTTCGGGAAGACATGCCTTTCTAAAACACTCTATTTTTTAGGCCCAAATGTGTGTGAATCTTGCTCGATAGCCCATCATAATAAATGTTCTTTACTTCAATTTGTATAGCCCGTAACTTTTATCAATATTTTCAGCTACCTATACCGATGATTGCTAGCTACTCGCCTAGTATGCGCCATTTTTACGTTTGAAAAAGTTGAAAGAAGACTTATAGGGACAAAGGGAATGTTTACTTGATTAGGGAAAATCATGTTCTCTGTTGTGTGTAAAGCTTGTAAAAATTTTTTTTAATTCTCTAGGTTTAGATAAAAACCTATATCTAAAAACTATCATATCAACTATTCCTACATGGATTTTAACCCAAAAAATGCACATTTTCATTAAAAAATAGGCTCAATATACAGAACTTCTGGAACAAATAAAACATAAATTTAATAAAAGTTTTTTACTGTAAAGGGCGAAAATTGTACGAATACGCCTCCGATTCAGATAAAAAACGAACATAATCAAACCTTTTTCTCTCAAAATAAGTCGCCAATACAAACGGCCTGTACATATATTTTCATACAGCTGCCCAAAAAATAATATATTCCTATCGTTCACAACAAATTTCAATTACAACTCAATATTTTTCATTAAAAAATATTTCCCCCCACATAAAAAACACAAAAATCTCCACTCACCGACTTTGACATACAACTTAATCTAAAACAAGCGCCAAATAAGGTAATTAGACCTACTTTGGCACTTATTTTTAAATATGTTGTATATCGATTTCGCCAAATCGCAAAAACAGGCTTTTTATTTTAGCTGAAAATCATTTTATGTTTTCCCAGTTCAAGTTATTTTCAAAAGTTAACACAAAAAAAACATAGAGCATTGCACCATTGCAATACTCTATGCTCAAATTTACTTCGTATCATCCATCTTCAATACAGCCATAAACGCTTCTTGCGGAACCTCTACCGATCCGACTTGCTTCATGCGCTTTTTACCGGCTTTTTGCTTTTCAAGTAATTTACGTTTACGTGAAATGTCACCGCCGTAACATTTTGCTAATACGTTTTTACCAATTGATTTAATTGTTGAGCGAGCAATAATTTTTTGACCGATTGCTGCTTGCACTGGTACCTCGAATTGTTGACGAGGGATTAGCTCTTTTAGTTTTTCTACAATGACTTTACCGCGCTCGTATCCGAAGTCACGGTGCACGATGAAGCTTAGTGCATCGACTGTTTCACCGTTTAGTAAAATATCCATCTTCACAAGCTTTGATGGCTTGTAGCCGATTAATTCATAATCAAATGAAGCATAGCCCTTTGTATTTGATTTTAAAATATCAAAGAAATCATACACGATTTCCGCTAATGGAATTTCATATTGAATGCTTACACGTGTTGTATCAATATAATCCATGCCCATGAAGTTACCGCGCTTCAGCTGGCAAAGCTCCATAACTGCACCAACATAATCGTTTGGCACCATAATCGTTGCTTTTACGTATGGCTCTTCAATACGATCAATCTTTTGTGGGTCTGGCATCATCGACGGGTTATCGATTTTAATCGAGCTACCATCTGTCATATGCACCTCGTAAATTACCGATGGTGCCGTTGTAATTAAATCAATATTAAACTCACGCTCGATACGCTCTTGGATGATTTCCATGTGCAGTAAACCTAAGAAACCACAACGGAAACCAAAGCCTAGCGCTTGAGACGTTTCAGGCTCAAATTGTAGCGCGGAGTCATTTAACTCTAGCTTTTCTAACGCTTCACGTAAATCATTGTACTTTGCTGTATCAATTGGATATAGACCGCAGTATACCATTGGGTTTAATTTACGATAACCTGGTAGCGGCTCTGTAGCTGGCTTTACAGCAGACGTCACTGTATCACCCACACGTGTATCCGCTACGTTTTTAATCGATGCTGTTAAGTACCCTACGTCCCCAACTGTTAACTCGTTTTGCGGCGTAGCTTTTGGTGTGTGGATCCCCACTTCGATTACATCAAACTCAGCACCCGTTGCCATCATTTTAATTTTATCGCCCGGCTTCACTGTACCGTTCATAATACGAATCGAAATAATAACCCCTTTATACGCATCGTACACAGAGTCGAAAATCAGCGCTTGTAGTGGCTCATCTGGGTCTCCCGTTGGCGCAGGGACTTTTTCTACGATTTGCTCTAAAATGTCTTGAATCCCAATACCAGCTTTGGCAGAGGCAAGCACCGCTTCTGATGCATCTAACCCAATAACATCTTCCACCTCTTGACGTACGCGCTCTGGATCTGCTGCTGGTAAGTCGATTTTGTTAATAACTGGTAAAATTTCAAGGTCATTATCAAGTGCTAAGTAGACGTTCGCTAATGTTTGCGCTTCAATGCCTTGTGCAGCGTCAACAACTAAAATAGCCCCTTCACAAGCAGCTAATGAACGCGATACTTCATACGTAAAATCGACGTGTCCTGGTGTGTCGATTAAGTGGAACGTATAAGTTTCCCCGTCTTTTGCCGTATATTTTAGTTGTACAGCATTTAATTTGATCGTGATCCCACGTTCACGCTCTAAGTCCATGGAATCGAGCAATTGTGATTTCATTTCACGCTGTGTAACGGATTTTGTTGATTCTAAAATACGGTCAGCTAATGTTGACTTCCCGTGGTCAATATGCGCAATAATAGAGAAATTACGGATATTCTCTTGACGCTTTAAACGTTCTTCTCGGTTCATGTATTTGTTCCACTCCTATATCAATTCCGCCTCGGCATAAGTCGTCTAGCTGCTGCTTCCAACACGCTAAACCGATTACCAGAGGCGCCCTCTTCATTCAGCAAGTACTTAAACTCACCAAAAGAGCTAAAAGGCTCTACGTTTCACTGCTGTCTCAGTGAACATTTGGCTGAACGAATTTAAACTATACTGAATTATAGCAATGAAAACCCCATTTTAGCAATGTTGGAGTGTACAAAACATGTACTAATTTCTATATTATGAAAGCATTTTCTTTGTTCGCAGACAAAATTACTCACTAGTTAGTAATTTCCCTACCGCTTCTGTCAAGACATCCAGTGTTTGTGTTAATTCTTGCTCCGTATTGTCGATACCACCTAACTCAACTAAAATCATTTCTTTCGCCAAATCCTGATTGTAAACGCCATTTACCCCTTCGCCCTCTTTCTTTAATACACCGCGTGAAATACCTGGCATCAGTTCATTTAAATGGGCGTGTAACTTTTCAGAATGCGATAAATTCCAACGATAATTTTCATGTTCAGCACCCACAACAAAGGCTATTTTTGCATAACTCGTATCGCCATTCACTAATGTTGTGCCCTTTTTCCCTACTGAATCTCGGTGAAAATCAATGATTAAATCATACTTCTCCGTTGCAATCGCCTTTTCAATAAATGGGCGCGCTGTGTGGTAGGCTTGCGCAATTTTCTTTCCTTGTGCTAAATTTTCTGCCATTAAGTCGACTTCTAAACTTTGCGCCTCGATGCCTTGCTCTAAAAAGTACTGCTCCATTTGTTGACGGAGTGAAAAAATATTAAATTGTTCATCATAATTGGCTTCTGTGCCACTGTTTGCTTTCACAATCGGCTTATAAGATTCATGGGAGTGCGTAAATACTAGTAAAATACGTTTTTCTATAGGGGTAGTAGCTAGATTAGGGCTAGGACTGGGATTAGTAGAAGCATACACAAGCTTTTGTTCCTTTTGTACTGGGGCTGATAGATGTTCATTATTCGGGAATGGCAATTGCCCAATAATGATGGGCATTAAAAATAGCAACGATAAAAATAGTATAAATCCTTTTATATTATTCATAGCACCATCTCCTCCCCCTATCCTATGGAGAAGATGATGCGTTTAGAACGATTTTTTAAGTCGCTTTAATCCATCTAAATAAACTATTGCTTGCGAGCAAAGCGTAGTGTGTCAACCAAATATCACATTCTTTCGGCGTGACAATAAGACGCTCTCGACTATGAAAAATTTCTTCCAACAATTGCACACGATCTGCTTTCGTCCAAGTGGACCATTCACCAAAAATAGGTTTTACTAGCTCATAATCAATTGGGGTAGAAGCACTTGGTTGCCATGATGTGACAGATAATTTACTAGAAGGTGCATTTTTTTCTGCAATCTTCCCAGCAATTGTACGAAATACCGTATCAATAGCATCCGCTAATAATACGGTCGCCTCGACCACGGTTGGAATACCGATTGCCGTGACAGGCACCCCGAGCGATTCCTTTGAAATTTCTGCCCGTTCATTCCCTACACCAGAGCCTGGGTGAATCCCTGTGTCTGTTACTTGGATTGTTCGGCATAGTCGTTCACTTGAGCGAGTCGCTAATGCATCAATGACGATGACTAACGCCGGCTTGATTTTATTGACGAGCGCTTCGACAAACTCCTTCGTTTCGAATCCTGATTGCCCTGTGACGCCTGGTGCATACATAATAAACTGTTCATTGCGCTCTTCTTCAAATTGCTTTTGCATCGCATCAATAGCAAATGGTCCGATGGCGTCTGGTGTAATCGTTTTATTGCCCAGACCGATTACTAAAACTCGATCTTGTTTATCGATTTTTAGCGGTTCGTGTAGAGATTTTAAATGTTTTGACAGCACTTTTTCGAGTTGCTGTAAGCCGTCTGTATCGTCTACTGTCAAAGAAGGAATTGATAATGTGATATATGTTCCCACTTTTTTATCGATTTGCTTACTGCCTTCCTCATTTACTGTTACCCTCGTCACTTTTACGCGTTGTTCATCCCATTCTTCTAAAATAACACCCGCTGTTTCCTCGAGCGTACGCTTATTTTTCTGGGTTTGATGGGCAACGACTTGCTCTGATTCATCGATTAAATCGGTTCTACTCCAGTTGATTTCTGTCATGTTCTCACCTCAAATTTTAGTATGTTCTAACTGTCAAGTAAATATTCTTTGCATTTATGTGTTGCAATTCTCGTTGTCGTTTGGTAGAATGATTTTTGTTGTATTGACACATGAAATAAGTGAGAAAATACTCATCTCGTACCTATAATTAGGAGGTGAAAGTTATGCCAAACATTAAATCTGCTATCAAACGCGTTAAAGTTGCTACTAAAGCAAACGAAGCAAACTCTCAAGCGAAGTCTGCTATGCGTACAACTGTGAAGAAAGCTGAGCAAGCAATCGCTGCTGGTGCTGACAACGCACAAGAATTAGTAGTTGCTGCTTCTAAAGCTCTTGATAAAGCTGCTTCTAAAGGTCTTATCCACAAAAACGCAGCTTCTCGTAAAAAATCACGTTTAGCTAAAAAAGCTTAATAATGAAGCTTAAGGTCGGAATGCATTTGCATCCGGCCTTTTTACATGGGAAAAAGCCTACAGAAAGAGTTGTCTTTCTGTAGGCTTTCAGGACCCTATAAGGGCTTCATTAAAAACATTTCAAGGAAACGCTCCCGATTGCCGCTTACTGATTTTAATTGTAAATCGACGTTCCCTAAGCTATATAAAGCTTGTAGTAGTCGCTGCTCTGACGGCTTCTGACGTTGCTCTAGCATCATTTTCACACGATACGGGTGGATTTTTAAATGCTTGGCAATTTGATGCTGTGAGTAGCCTTTTTTACTTAAATAAAACACATTGCTCATCGTTCGAATATTAGAGGCAAGTAGCCCGACCAATGCAATCGGCTCTTCCTTTTGACGGAGTAAATCGTGATAAATCGACAAAGCTTCTGCCTGATTGTGGGCTAAATACGCTTTGAGCATTTTAAAGGCATCATGTTCAAGTGTCTTGGCGACTAAGCCTTCCACAAGCTCAACATCAATTTCTACTTCTTCGCCTAAGTATAGCGCAAGTTTTTCGATTTCCATTTGTAGCTGTAACATACTAGCGCCAACCATCTCCACTAGCTTCACAGACGCTGCTTCTGTGATCGTTTTGCCGTATGCTTGTACCTCTGTTTGAATCCACACATATAAATCATTTTCTTGCGGCGTGACGGCTTCAAGCATTAATGCCTTTAACTTCATTAATTTTGTTACTTTTTTTCGCTCATCTAATTTTTCATACGGCGCGATAAATACCGTGACGGCTGTATCACTTGGGTTACTTAACCATGTTTCTAGCCGTGCCACATTATGGTCTATTTTTTCTTTTCCTTTTTCAGTTGCCTTCATAAACGAGGCGTTTTTGGCGATAATAAGTTTACGGGCTGTGAAAAACGGAATGGTGTCTGCTTCATCGATGACATAATCGAGCGGCTGTTCCTCTAAATCAAATTGAATAATATCGGCTTCCTCTTCATTGCCCATTGCTTTTTTTAAACGCTTGATTGTTTCATCAATGAAATAAGATTCTTCGCCAACGAGTAAATATACAGGTGCGATTTGCCCGCTCTTTATATTTTGCCATACTTTTGTAAAACTCACGGACAGAGCCCCCTCTCATTTTTGTAAGTTCTAGTATACACTTTAACCGTCAGGAATGTGAATATTTTAAGGCAAAATCGCTATCAGACTAGTCATGAAATTATCGCTTTGTATATAGCTTTTTACTAGGCATTGACTTATAATTGAACAAGAGTAGGAGGGATAATTATGGCAGGACATTCTGATCCAAATTACGTAACTGAAAATCCATTCGAAGGCCGCGGTCGTGCAATGCAAGGCAACGACTTCCCTGATGCAGCTATCGGTTTCGCCGTGTCAACTGGTTTCTTCGTTACTATGTTCGTCATCGCGATGATCGTAGAAGTAGCTATGCGTTAATTTTACTTATCCGAAAGGGCGTATCTTAAAACAACATTTTTTAAGATACGCCCTTTTACTATTTCATTATTGTTTACTCACGCTCATTCCCCTTTGATTCACCTTCACTTCTATCGTCCCTTCCTCCCCTGTGACGATATACCGCAAATTGCGCGATTGGAATCGTTCCACCACTTCTATGTGCGGATGTCCGTAGCGATTGTTTTGCCCCGCCATAAAAATCGTTAACCGAGGGCTCACATGCGCAACAAATGTTTCACTACTCGATGTTTTACTGCCATGATGACCTGCCTTTAATACGTCTATATTGGCGATTTCAGCCCCTTCACGCGCAAGAAGTACTTGTTCCCCCTCTTTCTCTAAATCACCCGTAAATAACGCTGTAAATGCCTTATACTTCATAAATAAAACAAGTGAGTCATTATTTCCTTCATAATTTGTCTCTACCGGCCATATATAACGAAATACTGCCTCTCCCTTTTGCCAACCCGCGCCTGCTATTTGTTCTTGAATCGGTATACGTTTTCGTTGCGCTTCACTAAGTAAATCACGCATGACTTCTTTCGTATGGGACCCTGGTGTAATATGAATTTCTCCTACACGTATTTCTTTTACGATTTCCTCCGCTGCTTCCACATGATCTGCATCTGCGTGTGTAATGATTAATGTATCGAGCGTTGAAATGCCCTTTCCTTTTAAATACGGAAGTACAATTTGCGTACCAACCTCATAGGCATTGTTTCGCTGCTTCCATGCTTCTTGCTGAAAACGCAGCACGCCCCCCGTATCCACCATATAAACGGCTTGACGGCGTGGTAGTTCAATTAAAATACAATCCCCTTGTCCAACATTGATAAACGTGACGATCATATCTCGCTCTGTATAATGACTCAGCTGAAATAATAGCGCAGGGATCAATAAAGCGCCGCCTACTTTCCAAAGCCTTGCCCCTTTCGTTAATAATAAAAATGTCACAAAAACGCTGCCATATAAAATCGTTACCCAAACGATGGACGGTTTTCCTGCTACCCACATCTGGTACGGGAAGCTTTGCAAAAATAAGATGACTTCTGTTAGCCATGAACGCGCCGGCTCATATAAGGCAAAGCACCAACTAGCAAAGGGACCCGGTATAAAGGAAATGACAAGCAATGCGATATTCACAGGTAATACGACAATAGAGAAAAGTGGCACAAATACAATATTCGCTAAAAATGACGATAAGCTCAGCTCATAAAAATGAGACAGTAAAATCGGATACGTTAATAGCTGACAAACAAATGTCATGAGAAAGCCTTGCATCCACCACGAGCTTGCTCTCGCTAAAATAGGCCCCGAATAGATTAAGCTAGCCGTCGCTAAATAAGACAGTTGAAAGCCGACTTGATAGATCGTGCCTGGTTGTAATATGACGAACACGATAAAGCTAATCGCTAATGCATCGTCAATTGGCAGGCGCCAGTTCAAATAGCGGGCCAACATAACAAATTCTACGACCGATACAGCACGCCAAACAGACGGCGCCCCGCCCGCGAGCACGGCATATATCGGTAAAATAAGAACTAAAGCAAGTGTCGCAAACTCGCGCCTTACACGTAACCTTAGCATGCCTTGGAAAAACAGCAGTGATAACAGCGCTACATGTAAACCTGAAATCGCAAATAAATGGGTAATCCCGAGTTTTTGATACGCCCGATTGATATCATCATCTACTTGATCTTTCACACCAATGATTAATGCTTGTGCTTCTGCCGCTAGTGACGCTGGAAACACACTCTCAATATGCCCACTTAGTATAAATCGTTGCTGGTAAATGCGCTTTACAAACGATTTCTCCTGACCAATAGGTTGAAGCATTGAAACGTCTACAATCCCAATTGCCCCTTTGCTTTTTAAATAGTCGCTCATATCAAAATGGTAACGATGCGCGCGTTCACTTGGCTCCTCCATACTGCCTTCTACATAAAAGACCGTGCGAGCAAGAGGTGTATTTTCATACGCTTTTTTCTCGCTTTCTGTTTGAAATGTGTACACCATATATACGAGCCGCCCCTGCTCATCTTTCATCAGCCCTCTTAATGTGGCTCCGTTTATGGTATACGTATCTGTAAATATCATGGTTGTCGGGAAGATTAGCGGCTTTTCTAACTTCGCCAACTGCCAGCTAAAATAACTACATGTCAGTAGCCCGGTCACGATCACCGCCACGACATGCACTTTTTGAAATCCTCGGTACCAACACCAAGCACTTATTAACCCTAAAAAACATAAAAGCCCTACCGATTCATGTGCTGCTACTGCAGCAACTAAAACCGATAAGGCATAGTACATCCATTTATGCTTTAAGTAATTTACCAAATAATTGGTTCACCTTCTCCTCATAAGGGACCAATTCTTCTGCCGAAACACCAAGCTCACGCATTTTTTGCAGCATGTCGAGTGCTAATTGGAACTTTTCATCTTTTAAAAAGTCAATTTTGGCATCGTCAAACGGAATATGTACGACATGAACCCCTGCTTTTTCGAATAGCTCCAGGGCATATGGATTATTTTTATAATCCTTTGCATAGTACACATTTTTAATACCCGCTTGAATAATCGTTTTCGTGCACGGTAGACATGGGAAATGTGTAACGTAAAGATCTGCACCGTTCGCTGGTGTACCGTATTTGGCACACTGTAATAAGGCATTCGTTTCGGCGTGAATTGTGCGAACACAATGATTATCGACTACATAACACCCTTGATCGATGCAGTGTTCATCACCCGAAATGGAGCCATTATAACCGCCGGCAATAATACGTTTTTCCCTCACTATCGTTGCACCAACTGCTAATCTCGTACATGTGCTTCGTAATGCTAATAAATGGCTTTGTGCCATGAAAAATTGATCCCATGTAATTCGCTCCATATGACTACCTCCAATGTTGTCTTATTGATAGTTTAGTCAAAATGCGCGCGCGTGGCAATGTCTCAATTTTTCAATTACTATTTATATCCTGCATTAACGGGCAGGTAAAACGCCCGCTAATTGCCGTTTCACTTTATATCAATCAAATCTTTCAACTGTTCAAATGTTTTATCCCCGATTCCTGTAACATTTTTTAACCCTTCGATTGCCTGAAATTTTCCGTGCTCATCTCGGTGAGCGATGATAGCCTTTGCTTTAGCAGGTCCAATTCCAGGGAGCGTTGTCAGTTGCGTTTCATCCGCTGTATTAATATTTACTTTCCCACTGCCAGCACTGGAACTACTAGCACTACTGATAAAATGTTGAATGTCTAGCTCCGTCTCTTGTCCCTCAAGCGGAATATAAATGACCATTTCGTCTTGCAGCTTTTGTGCGTGATTAATGAGCTGCGCATTCGCACCGTCCACATAGCCACCAGCTAGCGTAATGGCATCGACAACGCGATCTGCTTCCGTCAATTCATACACCCCAGGATATTTCACTGCACCTTTCACATCGACTAAAATGCGCGGTGGTTGCTGTTCTACTTCGATTTCTTCCGCAACGACTTCAATCGGCTCTTGTTCCACTTCAGTAATGAATTCAAACGAGGGTTCTTCCTCTTCTCGTAAAAATGTAAATGCGATGATACCAGTGACACAAAGAATGCTAGGCAGCAGCACTCTTTTCCCATACTTTGCAATTAGATTCTGGATAATACAAACACCCTTTCATCTAGAAGGCAACATCATATGGAGTCTCTTTTAATATACAAAACATTCCGTCTTTTTAAAAGGGGGAATTGGCTAATTTAGCATTATAAAGTCGCGGTGTCCGATCATAACAACCAGGCACGAGCATAACCTTGCCTTATCCGGGCAAAAGCACTCGCTATCCGAGCATAAAGCCACCACAAAGCTCCGATTTTACAGTCAATCGTTCTGCTACAAGGTGAAAATAAACTGATATAAATAAAAAACGGGGTGTCCAAAAAGTAAAAAACTTTTGGACACCCCTTTCTCTATTATTTTACTGCTCGGATAAAAATACGCTCGCTCTCTTCTTCCGGTGCTTCGAATGACCAGTCCGCTGTTACTTGGACTTCTGTAAAGCCTAGTTCCTGTAGCCACTTTACATATTGTTCTACGGAAAATGTACGCTGTAAATGTTCCTCGTCAAAACGCTCGTATAAGCCGTTTTCCGTTTCCACAAAGAAACTCATTTGATGATAGACGGAGTGTTCATGCTCTGCCGGTTCCGTATGCCAAATATACGTCACACGCCCATCATCATATGTAAACGGACCATCTAAAAAGATTTCGTCCATTTTAAATAATGAATGCACATCAAAAAACAGTTGCCCACCTTGACGCAATGCCTCATAAGTACGTTTTAATGTCTCGAAAACAGCAACTTCCTCTGTTACATAATTAATAGAATCGATTGGAATAATCGCTACATCTAATGCATGAAAACCTTCTAACTCATCCATTGACATTGCAAAATAGGGAATGGCTTTTCCATTTTCTTGCGCACGTGCTTGTGCAACGGATAACATTTCCTCTGAAAGGTCAATGCCACTCACTTTATACCCTGCGTCATATAGCTTCATTGTTAGCGTACCTGTTCCACAGCCGATATCTAATAGTGTCGGATATTCTGTGATTGGTGCATGCAATTGAATCCACTCAACATATTCATCATACGGAATATCGGTCATGAGTTCGTCATACACATAGGCAAAACGTTCGTAGCTACTCATTCATTTTCCGGCACTTCTAGCTGAGGTGCGTCTCCCCATAGACGTTCTAAATTGTAGAATCCACGCTCATCTTTATGGAACACGTGCGCCACTACATCCCCAAGGTCGACTAAAATCCATCGAGCTGAATCAAACCCTTCCATACGTTTTACTTCGTAGCCGTTCTCTTCTGCTTTTTCTTGGATTTCACGTGCAATGGCTTGTACTTGACGGTCAGAATTCCCGTGACAGATGATAAAATAATCTGCTAGCAAAGAGATCCCTTGCATGTTTAGCACCACGATATCCTCCGCGTGTTTATCGTCTGCTGCTTTATAAGAAATTTGTAATAACGTTTCGTTCATATATTAAAGTTCCTCTCCTAAATAGTGGTTATAACACTCAATTGATAGCGGATAAATCGTTTGTTCCGTATCGACTAAAAACTTCACAGAATGATAAATGCATGCACGCATTGCTTTTGTTAAGTCTTCGTTCGCTACTTCACGTAACGCTTCTACCCCATTAAATTTACGATTTGGTTCAATCATATCCGCGATATAAATAATTTGCTCTAATTTGCTCATATTTACTCGTCCCGTCGTATGATAACGCATCGCATTTAATACATCTTCATCTTGAATGCCTAGCTCATGTTGTGCACGATAAGCGGCAATGGGGCCATGTAAAATTTCAGCACCCCATGGAATTAAGTGCTCGTCTAACCCATTGTGACGCACAATATCGCGCATGCCTTCTTCATCTTCAAATTTTGCTACGTCATGTAAAATAGCTGCCATTTCAGCTTTTTTAACATCCTCACCATAGCGGTTTGCCAGTGCTATCGCTGTTTCCATGACACCAAGCGTATGAATATAACGCTTTTCTGGCATTCGTGGACGGATATAATCAAGCAAATGTTCTCGCTCCATATAACCCTTCCTTTCGAATAAATGCCTCTACTTGCTCCGGCACTAAATAACGAACCGTACCGCCACGAGCGAGACGCTCTCTCAGTAAAGTAGATGAAAGGTCGATTTGAGGTGCATCAACCATCGTCATCGGATAATGTGTCGTTCCTTCACTCCCTGGCCGCTTAAACCCGACAAATTGTACGATGTGTACCAATTGATCAATGCAGTACCATGTGTGAAGAGAATCAATACTATCACCGCCGATGATGAAATAAAATTGCACATTCGGTTCAGATGTCGTAAGTGCCTGCATCGTATCATATGTATACGATAAACCACCTCGCCTCAGTTCAAACGTTTCCAGTATAAAATACGGCACGTCAGCAATCGCAAGCGCCACCATTTTCTTTCGCTGTTCGTCTGTTGCCCCGCTCGATTCCTTATGTGGTGGAATGGCATTCGGCATAAAGCGCACTTCATCTAACCCTAATGCATGATAAGCTTCATTTGCCATCATTAAATGTCCGATATGCGGTGGATTAAATGTACCACCCAAAATACCGACCTTTTTCATCTAGCCTCACCTTACTTTTTATTTGCTTTTGGAAGTATGATTTTTTTATTATTGCGTGATTCTTTATATAGCACGACTGTTAAACCAATTAATTGAACTAATTCAGCACGCGTGCCACGGGCTAATTCTTCCGCTACATCCTGTTTGTCTTCTTCACAGTTATCTAAAATACGTACTTTAATTAATTCACGTACTTCTAATACGTCACGTAATTGGCGTAACATCGCATCGTTTACGCCACCTTTCCCCACTTGGAAAATCGGATCTAAATGATGTGCCTCAGCACGTAAAAAACGTTTTTGTTTACCTGTTAACATAAAAATTATTTTCCTCCTAATTGCTCTGTCAGATGAGCAATCATTGCATTTGTATTTGGGGAAGAGCCGAGCCAATGCTCGTACGCTATCGCCCCTTGGTGCACGAACATACCAAGTCCGTTCACAATTTTTGCCCCTTTTTCCTCAGCCGCTAGTAAAAAAGGCGTCATTAATGGATTATACACAATATCTGCCGCAATTGCGCCTGTCGGGAACTTTTCAAGAGAAAATGGTAAGTCAAAATCCCCTGTTGTCATTCCGGCTGGTGTTGTTTGTACAAAAATTTTAAACGTATGAAGCGTACTTTCCGCTTCTTGCATCGATATCGCACGACCTGCTTGCATCTCATCAATAATCGCTTGTGCTTTTGCGACTGTGCGATTGGCAATTGTAATCTTTGTATAACCTGCTTGTTGAAGCGCAAACGCAATCCCGCGCGCCGCCCCACCAGCACCGATTAACAGCAAAGGCTCATCACGATGGATTGTCCCGACCGCTTCTTCTAGCGAACGAACAAAACCTGCCCCATCTGTATTGTAGCCTTTTAATTTGCCTTCTGCTGTACGTACAACGGTATTTACGGCGCCCATTTTCTCTGCTAACTCGTCTAACTCATCTAAAAATGGAATGATTGTTTGTTTATGGGGAATCGTAACGTTCCAGCCACTTGTGCCAAGTAGCTTAAACGATGCCACCGCCTGCTCTAAATGTTCAGGTTTCACATGAACGGGAATATAAGCCGCGTCCACACCTGCTTCCATATACCACGCATTATGCATATGTGGAGATTTAGATTGTGCAATCGGATCTCCAATAACCGCAAACCATTTTTTCATCTACACTCATCCTTTTCACATGACTTATACAACTTGCATTTAAATTAACGACGGGCGAATGAATACTTGTACTCCTTTTGGTGCATAAGCGGCAACAACAACATTAGAATGTTGCACCGTGATCCAGCCAAGCCCAGAGAATACAACGTCTGTTTTCCCCTCTTTAATCGAAAATTCATGGCGAACAAGCTCTGGTAATTGATCGATATGCTGTGCTGTCGGTGGCGCTAAAAGCTCTCCCTTATGCTCTGCATATAAATTATCTGCCTTTTCAAGCTTTGTTCGGTGAATTGGTAAATCATTCGCTACATGTACTGTAAATGCCGAACGCTCTCCCTTTACAAAATCAAAACGGGCAAGTGCACCGATAAATAATGTTTGTCCCTCATTTTGCTGATACACTTTTGGTTTAATTTCTTTTTTCGGCATAATATATTTTAACTCAGACGCATCTAAGTAATGGGCCATTTGATGATGGTTAATAATCCCCGGTGTATCATACAGCGCTGACCCATCATCAAGCGGAATTTCAATCATATCAAGCGTTGTGCCTGGGAAATGAGACGTCGTAATCACTTCACCCTCCCCTGTAGCACGCTTAATAATGCGGTTAATAAATGTGGATTTCCCAACATTCGTACAGCCTACAACAAATACATCTTTCCCGTTACGATGAGACTCAATCGCATCGACAACTTCAGCCATCCCTTTGCCTTTATGCGCTGAGACAAGCATAACATCTACTGGATTTAAACCAAGCGCCTTCGCTTCACGTTTTAACCAGTTAATCACTTTGTTTGTTTTCACTGATTTCGGCAATAAGTCTGCCTTATTCGCAACAAGCAATACAGGATTTTTCCCTACAAAGCGGTGAAGTCCCGGTAACCAACTACCGTTAAAGTCAAAAATATCTACAATTTTTACGATTAAGCCTTCTTGCTGTCCAAGGCCGTTTAAAATGCGTAAAAAATCGTCATCCGTTAAGCTAACTGGTTGAATTTCATTATAATTTTTCAAACGAAAACAGCGTTGACAAATAACTGTTTCTTTTTCTAGGGATGAGACAGGCGCATACCCTACCGCCGTTTTATCTTCTGTTTGAATTACTGCTCCACAGCCAATACAATTTGGCATTTCGTTCATTATTGTAAATCCTCCTTAGTAACACACATCTTGTGCCAAATAGCGCAAAATGGTGTCCTCACTTATGGAAAAATAACAAGACACCGCTTCTTATTGATCCCAAGTTTTAATCCCTTTTCGTTTTAAATCATTAAACACACGACGCTCCACAAAGCGATTAAAGCGCGTAACAAAGCCATCCGACTGAGCAACCGGACGGACTAAAATCGTGTACAGTTTTTGACGTTTCGCACCCATGACATCTGTTAATAGTTGATCGCCTACCATTACGACTTCTTCACGCTTTAACTTTAAGCTTACGAGTGCTTGGTAAAAGCCACTGCCTAGTGGTTTTTTCGCTCGATGAATATACGGAATACCTAAAGGTTCCGCAAAGCTTTTTACACGTTCCTCGTTATTATTGGATGCAATAATAATACGAATACCTGCCTCCTGCATCATTTTAAACCACGCTGCAAGTTCTTCTGTCGCGTCGGCACGATCCCACTCGACTAGTGTATTATCTAAATCTGTAATCACGCCGCGTATTCCTTGTGCTTTTAGCTTTTCAGGTGTTATTTCGTATACTGTCGATACAAATTCATCTGGCAATAAGAAATTATACAAACCAAAATCTCCCTTACGTTCATAATTTAACATTATAACATATTTGCAAACGCTTCACCCATACGAATAGGATAGCCTTGTACAACATTTTCATGAAACTCAATTGCATTTTCTTCAAATAACATGACAACTGTTGAACCAAATGTAAAATACCCAACCTCTTCGCCCTTTGTCCAAACGTCCGTTGTATTGGTTAACTGAATCGAATTGACAAACGTAGCACCCACTTTAATGAATGCTGCTTGGCGATGCGGTGAATATGCAAGCTCACTAATCATACGATAATTATGGCTAATCGGTTTCTTGCCGTATGTTAAACCAAGTCGATTGACCGGATACGATTTTTGTCCTAACACATATTGCCGTACTACTTCCGCATCAATTGGGCTATGCATACGATGATAATCAGCTGGACTTAAGTAAAACACAATATATTTTCCGTCTCGGTAGTTCGCTGCCCTTTGTTCACTGCCAAGTAAATCGACGAGCGAATAAGGTTTATTTTTTACCGTTAATGTCATACTATCAATAATATCACCAAACGCCTCAATTTTTGCATCGACAGGACTCGCAAATACCGTTGCTCCTTGCGCAACCGGACGTGCGTCTAGCTTTAATGAACGCGTAAAAAAATCATGCAGATTTGTAAAACTCTCTATATTTTTTGAAACCTCATCTATGTTAATCTCGTATACTTTACTGTAGCTACGAATAAGCTTTTTACTATATGGTGATGTTGCAATTTTTTTCAAGAAGGCTGAGCTGCCTCTGCCGTTGGTAAGTTCAATCATCCCTTGATAAATTCTTTCTTTCATCCAAGTACCCCCATGATATAATAAAAAGTAATTATAAATGTTATTTCATGTGATGAAAAGTCGTTTTCTTATAATTGATAGAGAACCGCTTTCCATCTGCATTCATTTCAGAGTATAATAAAATAATAGTAAAGTGCAAAGGAGTGCTTCCTATGTTTCTTCTCCATAAGGTCGATGTCACCTTGAAGAAAATTAAATCGAACGCCGCCAATTTAATTACAATATTAAACATGTCGTTTGGTGGAGCTGCCATTATGGCCACATTAAACGAGTTGTATAGCTATAGTGTTTTATTTATTTTTATTGCCGCGTTTTTAGACCGCTACGATGGCAAAGTAGCAAGAAAATATAATCAAGAATCCGAATTAGGGAAACAGCTTGATTCGATGGGCGATATTATATCTTTCGGTGTAGCCCCAGCGCTGTTAATGTATGAAATTGCGTTAATGGATTTTGGTGTTGCCGGGATGTTTATGGCGATTCTATACATCGCTTGTGGTGCGCTTCGCTTAGCTCGCTTTAACGTAATGGAATCGACTGGTTATTTTGTCGGTTTACCTATTACCGCTGCTGGTACACTGCTTACCTTTTCATTCTTCTTTGCGCATGTTGTGTCACCGGTCTTTTACATGTTTTTCTTCCCGGTTTTAGCTATCCTAATGATTAGTACATTCACATTAAAGAAAGTCTAATATGAGGAGGTGTCCAGAAAGCGAAAACTTTCCGAACACCATCCTTGTCGCAAAAAGCCGTCTTAAATTGTCTTTTAGACGGCTTCTTTCATTTTACGCCACCTTTCGACATATACTGAAAAAAAGGAAAGGATGGCTGTTGTGGGCATCATGCTTTCACTTCTTCAGCTGTGGCTAGACTTCCCTTCACTTGTTGGTTATTTAAAGGGGCAGGCGTTTTCTAAACCGCTCACACGCGAAGAAGAACAGCAAGTACTTGAACGGTTTTTAGCAGGCGACGAGCAAGCACGTCTCGAATTAATCGAACGCAATATGCGACTTGTTGCGCACGTTGTAAAAAAATTCCACCCACCACATGAGCAATTAGATGACTATATTTCAATCGGTACAATTGGCTTAATGAAAGCCGTAGCCAGTTTTACGCCAAACAAAAAAACACGGCTTGCCACTTATGCTGCACGTTGTATCGAAAATGAGATTTTAATGCATTTACGTGCGCAAAAAAAAGTACAAAAAGATGTGTCTTTATTTGAGCCTATTGGTGTAGATAAAGACGGGCAAGCATTGCAAATTCGAGATTTACTTCAATTCGATGAAAAACCAACGATTGAACAAATTGAAGAACGCGAACGTCATCAACAACTATATAAATATTTGCAAGTATTGGATGCACGAGAACTTGAAATTATTAAGTTACGTTACGGGTTAAACAACGTCAAACCGTTAACACAAAAGGAAATTGCTAATCAGCTTTCTATTTCAAGAAGCTATGTATCTCGTATTGAAAAAAGAGCACTTGTCAAACTATATCAACAATTCAAGCATCAACAAACCTAAAAAGCGCATTTAAAGCTTTGGCTTTAAACGCGCTTTTTTTTAATATTTATTTTCTACTACATCTGCCGTAATGAGTAACATCAGTACGGCTGTAATACCCATTGCTATTGTCATTAAAAAAACCATGCTTTATGCCTCCTCCACGCACTGATTTTATCCCGCTTTATGGCGCAGTAATTGATATCATCGTATCATGTCAGAGAAAAAAAGACTGTGAGTTTTTTAACACTTTACGCTTCTTACCTACAGTTTTTCAATCGCTTTTAATACAATCGCTGTTGAGTGCTTCGCAGCTACTGGTAAAAACTCGTCAAAGCTAATGTTGGACTCTTTGCCCGCAATATCAGATAATGCGCGAATCACAACAAAAGGCGTGCCAAATTGATGACAAACTTGTGCTACTGCTGCTGCTTCCATTTCAACTGCTTTCATTTGTGGGAAGTATTCGCGTACTTTCTCGACACGGACAGGATCATTCATAAATGAGTCACCTGAGCAGATTAAACCAACACCGTATTGGTGCTCACCTACTTCCATAACCGCCTCTTTCGCTACTTCCATTAATTTTGCATCCGCTTTAAAACCAGCTGGCAACTGAGGCACTTGCCCCATTTCGTAGCCAAAAATTGTGACATCGACATCATGATGACGTACCTCGTCCGAAATCACAACAGCTCCTACTTCTAGCGCTGGATCATAACCACCTGCTGAGCCTGTATTAATGACAACATCCGGCTTGAATGTATCTAGTAAAATCGTTGTAGACATGGCTGCATTCACTTTACCAATTCCACTTTTAAGAAGAACGACTTCTTTTCCTTCATAAGTACCTGTTGTGTACTCGCTATTTGCAATTGTTTGCGTTTCTGTATTTGTTAGTGTGTTACGTAGAAGCTCTACTTCTTGCTCCATTGCACCGATTACAGCAATTTTCATTCGTCATTTCCTCCATTTCAAAACACTCTACTTAACATAATCAATCGAAGCAATCTATGTCAAGTTAATATGTCCCATCGAGCGTATTTAGCACCTCAACTTGGATTGGTTTCCAACCTTGTTGCTCTACCCATTCAATCGCCACGCGATATTTTTGCACTTTATCATTTGATGAAATGACAGCGATAGCGGATTGTGCATTCCCATTATTTTTGACCGACCAAATAATCCCTTCTTGTTCATTGATCGGTATAACGGAATAAATAGCGCCTAATTTTTCTTGATAGTCAATATGGTTTGTGTCAAAGGTCGAACGATGCTCACCTGTTTGTGCCGTCGCATACGGCTGCCATGTTTCACTTGTCCAGACTTCATCAACAAGTGGATTATCTGATGCATTGACGACGTTTGAGCCTTGATCAGTTTCTAGCTCCTCTTCCTCTTCTGTTGCTAGTTCAGTTTCTTCCTCTTCCGCTACTGGGTCATCCATATTACTTGGCTCTTTCGTTGTTTCTTCCGTTTCATCTACTACGCTAGAAGATTCGTTTTCTGTTCCTGAAGACGTTTCCTCCGTTTGTGCTTCTTCAACTACCTCATCATCATCCTGCATTGTAAAAATTATAAATAAACTAATCACAATTAGCGCTGAAACAAGTGCAATTAAATAATTTAAAACGCGGTTCATTTTATCTTCTTTACGTCTCTTCGTACGTGTATTTCCTTGAGAACGGGTTAAATACTCCATTTCCTTTTTATCCATGTAGCTCCCCCCCTTACGTCTCATTATTTTATCAATACTCACAACCGTTGCCTATTAGAAAGCTTAACTCTCCTACTGAAAATAAAGATAGTTGTTGTTATCAAAGAAGAAAAAAGTTGTTCCTGCTTAACGACAGAAACAACTTTTTAATATTATTTAATTTCTAAAATAACTACTTCCATATCTCCGCCTGGTGTTGTCAGTTTTACTTTGTCGCTGACTTTATGACCCATTAATGCTTTTGCCATTGGTGAGTCATTTGAGATACGGCCTTCTGCTGGATCTGCTTCTGCAGAACCGACAATTTTATATGATTCTGGCTCGCCCTCTGGTTCGCCATCCTCTAATACGTCAAATGTCACTGTACGACCAAGTGATACTAAAAGCTCTGTATTATCATCTTGTTCGTCAGAAATAATTAAGGCATTACGAAGCATCGATTCAATCGTTGAAATACGACCTTCTACAAAGCCTTGCTCTTCTTTAGCTGAATCGTACTCTGAGTTCTCTGAAAGGTCACCGAAAGAACGTGCGATTTTAATACGCTCTACTACTTCTTTACGTTTAACCGTTTTTAAAATTTCTAATTCTTCTTCTAATTTTGCTTTCCCGTCTAACGTCATTGGGTATTGTTTTTCGTTCGACAAAATACTCACTCCTTCATCATGCTTGAAAACATTACTATACACCTTAAATTTTAAAATGCAATCGTTTTCTTTTTAAAATAGTCGTCTACATAGCATAAAACCCGACTACTAGCTATGTATATGATAACGCACGTCCAAAAAGACATGCGTTATGTTTCATGCTTGTAATCGAATTTTATGTGTATGTTTATGAATCATTACTTTGTCTTTATACAAATATAATGAAATGAAAAATAATGTCAATACCAATCCATCATATTATACATTCGAACCAGTTTCAAGAATTGTTTTAATTTTTGTAACCATTAAATCGATCGCTACGCCGTTATCTCCACCTTCAGGGATAATGACATCTGCATAACGCTTTGTCGGTTCAATAAACATATTATGCATCGGACGAACAGCTGTTAAATATTGCTCAATGACAGAATCGGCTGTACGTCCTCGCTCTTTAATATCCCGCTCAATCCGACGAATTATACGCAAATCGGAATCCGTATCTACAAATAGTTTAATATCCATCAACTCTCGAAGGCGCTCATCATCTAATACTAAAATTCCTTCTATGATAATCACGTCTTTCGGTTCAACGTTAATCACATCTGTAGAGCGTGTATGCTGCACATAATCATATACCGGCTTTTCGATTGGTTCACGATTTAATAGCGTATGAATATGCTCGATTAATAAATCGGTATCGAACGCTAACGGATGATCGTAATTTGTGTTTAAACGTTCTTCAAATGTCATATGACTTTGATCTTTATAATAATAATCTTGCTCAATCACGACAACGGAATGATCGCGGAACACTTCATAAATGGCACGCGTCACACTTGTCTTTCCTGAACATGATCCACCGGCAATGCCAATGACTACTGGACGCTTACTCATTACTTTTTGTTCTCCTTACGCATCATGTTAAATTTCGAAAGCGGACGATCTACTTTGAATTTTAAAATTTGTAGTGGATGACGCGCTACATCTAACTCATTGCCTTCTTCATCCCAAAGTTGGTCTACTGTCATTTGGAATGTTTCGATATCTGGACCAAAGAACTCCACTGTATCGCCTGGCTTAAAGTAGTTACGTTGCTCCATTGTTACCATTTGTGTTTCCGCATCATAATCAAGCACAAGTCCTGCGAAATCCCATTTTGGTTTCGATGCATGGAAGCCGAACATTTGCTGCTTATAACTTGGCTCAGACTCAAAGAATGCAGAAGCTGTTGCACGGATTGCACAGCGAGATAATTCTTCTAGCCACTCTTTTTTAATTTGGAAGTTTTCAGGGTCTGCACAGTATGCATCAATCACTTTACGGTAAACAGAAATAACTGTTGCTACGTAGTGAATGGATTTCATACGCCCTTCCACTTTTAACGAATCAATGCCAAGCTCAATCATATGTGGAATCGATTCAATTAATTTTAAATCTTTTGGACTCATCGCAAACGGCGCGTCGCTTTCATTAAATAGCGCTACTTCTTCACCGTCTTTATTTTCATATAAGTCATAGTCCCAACGACAAGACTGACAGCAACCACCACGGTTTGAGTCACGCGCTGTCATATGGTTAGATAGTACACAACGACCAGAGTAAGCGATACACATCGCACCATGTACGAAGGCCTCGATTTCAATATCGACTTCCTCTTTCATTTTGTGCATTTCTTCTGCACCGACTTCACGTGCTAATACTACACGATGTAAGCCTTCTTCCTTCCAGTACTTGACTGCTTTCCAGTTTGAAAGCGATTGCTGTGTTGAAAGATGGATTTCAAGTTTGGGTGCAACACGGCGGCACGTTTCAATAATTAACGGGTCTGCTACGATAATCCCCGTCACACCTGCCCCTTCGATTGCTTGTAGGTACTCTTCCAGACCTTCCATGTTTTCGTTATGCGCGAAAATATTTGTTGTCACGTATACGACCGCACCATATTTTTTCGCAAACTCCACACCTTCAGCCATCTCTTCGATTGTGAAGTTATCCGCATTGGAGCGTAAGCCGAATTCCTGACCACCAATAAATACAGCGTCAGCACCGTAATGAACGGCTATTTTTAATTTTTCAAGGCTCCCAGCAGGCGCTAAAAGCTCAGGCTTTTTCGTAATCACTGTCTTGCCATCAATTGTTTCACGAATTTTTTCGTTTTGAATTAACTGTAACATCTCCGCCGCTCCTTTCTAGTACACTGTTTCCTTGAAGATAAAGCCAGTATCAAGCGGGCGTAATGCTGGTTGAATTTCTTCAATTTGTGCAAATAAATCATCTTTTATGTCTTCATACGCTTCTTCGCCTTGATCGAAATACGTATCGATCGCTTGGCGATATAAGCTTGTTACTTTAACAATGTAATCATACGATTGCAATACGCCATCGAATTTTAAAGAATCGATGCCTGCTTCAAATAATTCGCCTAGCTCATCAATGATACACATATCATTTGGTGAAAAAATATGCGTACCGTTCAAATCTTCGTAAATCGGGTATTTGTTTTTACGCTCTTTATCATGTAAGAACATGTTTTTATTTTCTTTGCGATTTTCGATTTCCATCGCTTGGTCACGATATAAGAAATAGTTCCCTAAAAGTGAACGCTTTGATTGGAACATACAAGTCATTCCGTGTACTTGTACTTCGATTTCCGCCTTGGCATTTTCTTTAATTTCTGTTACTTCTTCAAATGACAATTCACGTGCAAGTACCGCACGTTCTGCGCCACGCTCCGCCCAATAATTTACTTGGAACCAGTTTGTTGCAATCGTTTCTGGATTCCAGTGAAGCGGAATCGTAATACCTAACTCACGTACTGCCATGACAACAGCCGGATCGCCAAATAATAACGCATCAACGCCGATACGTTGCATTTCTTTTAAATAGCTATCTAACGCCTCTAAACGATCGTTATGGAATAAAGCATTCACGGCTACGTACACTTTCTTTCCAGCTTCATGCACGATTTTTGTTGCTTCTTCTACTTGGGCTACGGTAAAGTCTCCAGCTAAACGTAAGCCAAATTGTTGTTCACCAATTACAAACGCATCTGCTCCAGCTTTTAGTAAGTCTTGGATATGTTCAACAGATTGCGGTGTTACTAATAATTCAGGTTTTTTCACTGTTGTCACCTCTTCAAACAAATTAACAAGCCGTCACCAATTGGGAAAAATGCGCTCGTGTAGTCAGGATGCTGCATAATCCAATCGGTAAACGTCTTTAAATTGCGAATCATTGTTCTTTTTCTTCTCGGCACTTCTTTTATATCTAAATCAGATAAACCGTGCATATACATATTGTCAATGTATAATACCCCGCCCGATGGTACAAGCGGTGCATATTTCTCAAAAAACTTTTGGTATTGCCCTTTTGCTGCATCAATAAAAACCGCGTCATACGTAGACTGAACTTGTTCAACATCTACTTCTAACGCATCCCCCTCAATCACCGTAATGCGCTCTGCTACTTCAGAACGAGCAATAAATTCGCGGGCATGCGCTACACGTGTCTCATCACGTTCAACCGTTACGATTTGCACTTCTGGTAACGCTAACGCCATCCGCATTGCTGAATAACCAATCGCCGTACCAATTTCTAATATCGTCTTTGGCTGTTGAATACGTAACAATTGATTTAACGCTTCAATACCGGAAAGCTGCATAATCGGTACATGATTAGCTGCTGCAAATTGCTCCATTTCGAGTAGTAGTTCATTACGTGGTTGAATGAAGGAATGAATATAAGCATCTGATAATTCCATTCAAAAACTCCTTACCATTCACTTTGACAGTTTGTAGGGATTGTTGAAGATGAGAGAGGTAGGCATACAAAAAGAAGGACCAATTAAAGGACCTTTTCTGTTGATAGGTTCACATTGTGCGAAGAAATCAAGACTCCCCTGCTCTATTGCTTCAAGACAATCGATACAGTAGTTTAATTAGAAAGACACCTGTCGATCAAAATAGGTCGATAGGATGTCCTTTCTTATGTGGATTTCCTTAAAATTTATACTTTCTAATCCACCAAGAAAAGTGCATTCAAAGTAGCCGCAACGACATACAGCTATCAACGAATGCCTAAATATCCATAAAAAAAATCACTACTAATAATAGCACGAAAATAGAAGGAATGCGAATAATCTTTACTCGACTCCTTCTATTTATACATTAGTGCTATTGAATATATTTCGCTACATTGCTTAAATGTTCTTCATACGTTTTCGCAAAGTGGTTATTCCCTTCTTTATCTGCAAGGAAATATAAGTATTCCGTATCGCTTGGACTAATCGCTGCTTCTAGCGATATTTTTCCTGGTGAAGAAATTGGCCCTGGCGTTAAACCGGTATGCTTGTACGTATTGTACGGATCTTCTACTTCTAAATCTGCATATAGCACACGATCTTTATGCTCACCTAAAGCATATAAAACAGTAGGGTCTGTTTGCAGAGGCATATCAATGTCTAAACGATTGTAAAATACACTCGCAATCGTTTCACGGTCCGTTTGAGCTGTCGCCTCTTCCTCTAATAAAGAAGCAAATGTCACAAACTCATGTACAGACATGCCCAGTCCTTCAAAGCCCGCTTTATAATTCATCACCATCGTATCCATCGCAGAAATCATCGTTTCAATAATGGATTCGAGTGTTGGGTTTTCCTCATAGAAAGGATATGTCGCTGGATATAAATACCCTTCAAGTGGATAACGCACATTTTCACCTAAAATGTCTGTTGTTAATAAATTCGGATACTCCGCCATCATGATCTCAATAAAGGATTTATCCGTTACTTTTGTTATAAATTCTTCTGCTGTAAAATCTGTTTTTTTCTCAATAACATTAGCTATTTGCTCAAGATTTAACCCTTCAGGTATCGTAATAGCAAAAAGCGGCTCACGATAAACCTTTCCTGTTTTTAAGCTTTCGATAATTTCATCTAGCGTCATCGCCTTTGTCATTTGATAGTTACCAGCTTGAAATTGTGATTCATTTTTAAACTTTGCATAGTATTTAAAAATACGTGCATCTTTAATAATGCCCTTTTTCTCTAAAACTTTGGATATGGATGTGACCCCTGACCCCATTGGAATTTCAACGGCAATTTCTTCTGTTGATTCTGGATCAAGTGGTTCAAGCGCTGATGTAATATAGCTATAAGCCGCAAAGCCGCCAATCGCTACAATTAATAAAAAGATAAGTGCTACAATTGATACAATTTTACGCACGATTTTAACCTCGCTTTTGCGCTCTCTCATTTTTTCAAGCATTTCTTGTTTTTTTGCTTCATTATCCACGGGTTCCCCCCCTTTTTTCCCTTTCAATATGATACAAGATTTTTAGTAGAGAGACAAATAAAACATAAGTTCATACTCGTAATGAGGAAAAATATATTCTAAAAATACTAGTATGATAAAACTAAAATATAATGGTAGCCTCCTCGCTTTGCCAGAGCCTACACAGGAGCTAAAACAGGCGTGGCCTGTTTTAGCTCCTATTCCTGCTCCTGACGCTTACGCTTTCGTCGCAAAGAAAATCTTGGCTCCTGTAGCTATGGCGCGCTACGGCAAAAGTGAATACTTCTCTATGTGCTAGAAAAATATTTCTCTTATCTAAAAGACATCATTTTCTTTCAGTTTGCATGTAGCGTCATCTAGCTCCTGTAATCTCTGAGGATATTTATTATTTTTCAGCAACCTATTTTTTATTGAACAATAGTTGCTTGTAGCGGAGGCACGAGAGTGTAACTGACGGCATGCGCCTTTCGCTACAGAGCAATGTTTTTCTGCACCGGAAGTGAAGCGGCAGGTGCAAAGCTTCCTACGGGAAAAGCGAGTCAATCAAGACCCCGCAGGAAATTTATTTGCGACGAAAGCGTAGCGACAGGAGCACCGAAGCATGAGCGACGAGGAGGCTTGATCTCGCCCGTGGAAAGCGAGTGCCGGAGCGAAAAGCAACGGTTACTCAAATGGTAATATATATTTGGATATTTACTCATTATAAATTAATATAAAAAGCGTAGCTCCAAACTGCTGAGCTACGCTTTTTAGTATGACCAAACTATACAATTTATTGTTCTTTATCCGTTAAAGAAGTAAGAATTTCTTCTACCATTGCCCATTCTTCTTCCGTTTCAATTGGTACAAGGTCGATAATCATACCGCTTTCATCAGCTTCGTAAGCCGAGGCGAAAATCTCTGTTTTTTCTTCGTCATCTGCTAATCCATAAAATAGATAGTTTTTGCCGTTTGCTTCAAAGCGGTGAAGGACTTGGCATACGACATCTTCTCCATCTTCACCTGCTACTGTGAAGAAGTTTAATTGGTCTTGGTCAAACTCAGCGACAAGTGTATTTAATACTTCCTCTACCATTGCCCATTCTTCTTCCGTTTCTAAATCCTCGAAACTAGCCATCTCGCCATTTTCATCTAATTCGTAACGTAGTGCCGTTATATCTGAAGTACTTTCACCATTTACATTAATTAATGTAAATAGCACATAAGAATGCTCATCCGTTTCAAAGTTAAATACGACACGACAGCGCTGCTCTTCACCTGCGTCATTTGTTAAAATAAAAATTTGTTCATCCATACAAAAAACCTCCTTAAATAAGAAAAGCGCAAGCGCCCTCTCTAGCCCCGACATGCGTTGGAGAAAGGCTCACAGTGTACTTGCCTTGCCACACGAAGAGACTTTCGAAACGTCACGAGGGGCTGGTCCGCTTGCGCTAGACACTCTTTAAACTAGAAAAATTTTATACTTTCGTATCTTTTAAAAAAATAAGGAGGAGAGTGCCCTCTCCCCCTACATCTTATTATTCTGCGTCTTCTTCGCCTAACTCATCTTCACGTTGCGCTAAGAAATCTTCGACGAACTCCCATTCTTCATCTGTTTCAATCGGAAGTAACTCCCCATCTTCACCATTTTCAGATGGTACAAATGCATATGCATGAATTTCGACAAAGCCATCTTCGTCTTCAGAGCCTACTAATGAGTATAATACATAGTTTTTATCAAAGCGCTCAGAGTAAATTGTATCTAAAATCTCACATAGTTGCTCCTCGCCATTTTCATCTACTACTGTTAAATAACGTTCTTCAGGTTGTTGTGTCATACGGTAAAACCTCTTTCATATTAGTTTTGGTGCCTGCCGCTTCGCTTTCGGCACAGAAAATTTTCGCCCCTGTTGCTGCGTTTTCAGGGCAGAAAACATATTTTGCCCCTGCCACTACGTTTTCGGGGCATAAAACTAATTGTACTTACTGTACAATTAGTTTTTACTGTCAAGGTATCCTTGGAGGATCATAACAGCAGCCATTTTATCAATGACTTGTTTGCGCTTTTTGCGACTAACATCTGCTTCAATTAGCATGCGTTCTGCAGCCATTGTTGTTAAACGCTCGTCCCAAAGCTTTACTGGTAGCCCAAACGTTTCCTCTAAAAGCTTTTTATAGTTTTCAGAAGCTTCGCCGCGCGGACCCACTGTGTTATTCATGTTTTTCGGATAGCCAACAACAAACTCTGTTACAGCATACTCCTTTACAAGCTCTTTAATGCGTTCAATGCCAAATTCGCTTGCTTCTTCATCAATTTTCACAGTTTCGATTCCTTGAGCTGTCCAGCCAAGCGCATCGCTAATTGCAACGCCGACAGTTTTCGTGCCAACGTCTAATCCCATAATTCTCATTTGTTCGCCTCGGTATTCTTCTTAATATAAAATTTTACGAGCTCTTCAAGAATCTCATCACGCTCGAGCTTGCGAATTAAATTACGTGCGTCCTGGTGGCGAGGGATGTATGCCGGATCACCAGATAATAAATAACCGACGATTTGATTGGTTGGATTATACCCTTTTTCCTCTAGTGCCGAATACACCTTTAACATGACTTGTTTTACTTCTTCTTCCATTGATTCTTCTGGAAAATTAAATTTCATTGTTTGATCAAAAGAACTCAAGAATCCGCACCTCGCTTTCAGAAATAAGGAGATGGACATACATGCATACATCCATCTCCACTTATTCTCATTATAACCGAACTTTTCCCTTAATTAAATGGATTTAACGTAATCATACACAGAATTTAATGCTTCTTCAAGTTTTGACGCTTCTTTTGCACCAGCCATCGCCATATCCGGACGACCGCCACCTTTACCGCCACATTGTTCTGCTACTGATTTCACGATATTCCCCGCATGGTAATCACCGCCGACGATATCTTTCGTTACACCAGCGCAAAGCATTACTTTATCATCTGCAGCAGCGCCTAATACAATAACCGCTTTTTCCATTTTTTCTTTTAAATCGTCCATCATTTGACGAAGTTGGTTGTTGTCTTTTGCTTCTACTTTTGTCGCAAGTACTGTGACATCACCAATTTTTTGAGCTGCATCTAGCACTGCACCCGCTTGCGCATTCGCAATTTTTTGTGACAGGGATTCATTTTCACGTTGTAATTCTTTATAGTCCGCCTGTAAGCTAGCTACACGAGTCGCTACATCTTTAGGATTTGCTTTTAATAGGCTTGCCGCTTCAGCTAGAATTGCTTCTTCTTCCTTCACTGCGAAGTAAGCTGCTTTCCCAGTTACTGCTTCGATACGGCGAGTACCTGCGCCAATACCACCTTCAGATACAATTTTAAAGAAACCAATTTCAGAAGAGCGAGCTACGTGTAAACCACCGCAAAGCTCGATCGAGTAATCCGATACTGCTACGACACGAACAACATCGCCATATTTCTCACCGAATAGCGCCATTGCGCCCATCGCTTTCGCTTCGTCGATTGGCATTTCACGAATGACTACTTCGATATCTTCCCAAATTTTTTCGTTTACCGCACGCTCTACTTGTGCTAGCTCTTCTTTTGTCGCTGGACCGAAGTGAGAGAAGTCGAAACGTAAACGGTCTGGACCTACATATGAACCCGCTTGTGCAACATGGTCACCTAATACATCTTTTAATGCACGGTGCATAAGGTGAGTAGCTGTATGGTTTTTCAGGATTAACGTACGTTTTTCACGGTCAACAGATGCTGTCATCTCGTCACCAACGTGCATTTCACCAGATTCCACTACAACTGTGTGAAGGGGCTGACCATTTGGTGCTTTTTGTACATCTTTAACGATTGCTTTGAAGCCATCCGCCTCGATGACACCTGTATCCGCGATTTGACCACCCATCTCCGCATAGAATGGTGTATTCGATAAAATGACTAATGCTTCGTCACCTTCAGATGCTGTGTTCGTTTCTTGACCAGCTACAACGATTGCCGCGATTGTACCGCGTGCTTCCATTGC
Source organism: Lysinibacillus sp. LZ02 (assembly GCF_050613145.1). Lineage (GTDB taxonomy): Bacteria > Bacillota > Bacilli > Bacillales_A > Planococcaceae > Lysinibacillus_B. The sequence goes on from NZ_CP192507.1 coordinate 2,717,977, forward strand.
ATCATAAATATAAGTTGATTCTTGCTTTAAGTTCGCAAGCACTTCACTTTGAACTTGCATTGAGTCAACATCTGCACGTGCGTTACGAGCGCGTTCACGCTGTGCTTCCATTGCCACTTCAAAGCCTTCATGGTCAACTGTCATGCCTACTTCTTCTGCGTATTCTTCTGTTAACTCGATTGGGAAACCGTACGTATCGTATAAACGGAATGCATCCGTACCTGGAATAACTGTTTCACCTTTTGCTTTTTGGCTTTCTACTACTTCGTTGAAAATAGATAGACCGCCATCAAGTGTTTCGTGGAAGCGTACTTCTTCGTTTTTAATCACACGCTGAATGAACGCACACTTTTCCGTTACTTCTGGGTAGAAGTCTTGCATAATTTCACCAACAGTTGGCACTAATTCAAACATAAACGGCTTTTCGATGCCGATTTGTTTTGCATAGCGTACTGCACGACGAAGTAAACGACGTAATACGTAGCCGCGCCCTTCGTTTGATGGAAGCGCACCGTCACCGATAGCAAATGCGACTGTACGAATATGGTCCGCAATAACTTTAAATGGTGTGTTAATATCTTCTGTTGAACCAAAAATTTCAGATAAGTTCACTTCATTTGGACGTTTGTATTTGCGATTTGCAAATTCTTCTGTTTTCTCAATAATTGGCATGAAAAGGTCTGTATCGAAGTTTGTTGGTACGTTTTGTACAACAGAAACGATACGCTCTAAGCCCATCCCTGTATCAATGTTTTGCTTCGGCAGTGGTGTATATGTGCCATCTGGGTTATGGTTGAACTGTGAGAATACTAAGTTCCAAATTTCCAGGTAACGCTCGTTCTCACCACCTGTGTACATTTCTTCTTCAGGTGTACCTACACCGTATTCTTCCCCACGGTCATAGAAAATTTCTGAGTTTGGACCAGATGGACCTTCCCCGATATCCCAGAAGTTCCCCTCTAAACGAATTAAACGCTCCTCTGGAATCCCAATTTCGTTATGCCATACATCGTACGCTTCTTGGTCTTCTGGATGTAATGTAATCGATAATTTTTCTGGATCAAAGCCCATCCATTTTTTATCCGTTAAAAATTCCCACGCAAAATGAATCGATTCTTTTTTAAAGTAGTCACCGATTGAGAAGTTCCCTAACATTTCAAAGAATGTATGGTGACGCGCTGTTTTACCAACGTTTTCAATATCGTTTGTACGAATTGATTTTTGTGCATTTGTAATACGTGGATTATCTGGAATGATACGACCATCGAAATATGGTTTTAATGTCGCAACACCTGAGTTAATCCATAATAATGTTGGGTCATTAATTGGGACAAGTGGTGCTGATGGTTCATGATGATGATTTTTTTCTTTAAAGAATTCTAAATACAGACGACGAATTTCTGAAGCTTTCATTGTTTGTTTCCTCCTTGAATTTCTACATATGATGATTTGATAGGCATATCCATAACATTTTTCCGATCCACAAATAAAAAAAATCCCCGCCCCAAAATAAGGGACGGAGATGATCATATCTACGTGGTACCACCCTAGTTCACAAAACGACAAACGCCTTGCATCTCTAGCACTTGTAACGTAAGTGAACGGCAGGAATTAGCTGCACTCTGGAGTAGCTTTCCGTTGCGACTTGTGGAGGTTTTTGCAGCCTAAGAAACCCCTCTCTCAAACACGTGTCATCAACGTACTTTTTCCATCAATGTGTTGATTATTATTCTGCTCTTGATTATATAAAATGGGACTTATAGTGTCAATGAAAGAGGGAAAAAAATATACACTTATATTATAAAACAGCTGACTTCTGTTATACTATCAATAATTTGGCTAAAGGAGTGTTAGTATGACTTATCTATTACAGGTGGATTTTAAAATGGACGGACCTTTCGGTGATGAAATGTCACAAGCCTTTCAAGATTTAGCACGTAGTATTAATGAGGAAGAAGGGCTCATTTGGAAGATTTGGACAGAAGATGCCGAGGCAAAAGAAGCTGGTGGCGTTTATTTATTTGAAACAAAGGAAAGTGCAGAAAAGTATTTAACGATGCATTCAGCACGCTTAACAAGTTTCGGTATTACGGATATTCGCGGTAAAATTTTTGCTGTGAATGATGTATTATCTACTATTAATAACGGCCCTATTAAATAACAGTGAAAAGAGTCTTGCTATAAATGAAAGCAAGACTCTTTTCAATTCTCTCTACTACTTAACTAAATAAGCATCGCTTGTCCCGTTGCGAATTAAACAAACATACCAGCAATTGAGGCAGATAATAAGGAAGCAAGTGTACCTGCGATAACAGCTTTTAATGCTAGTTTTGCAATTGTTGATCGACGTTCTGGTGCCATTTGACCGAGACCACCAATTAAAATGGCCATGGAACTTAAGTTTGCGAAACCACAAAGTGCAAAGCTCACAATCATGGCTGTTTTGGCAGACAATGTATCAATGACAGGTGCGAAGTTTGAATAGGCGACAAACTCATTTAATACTAATTTCTGGCCTATGAATGAACCGGCCTTTACAGCCTCTTCCCACGGTACACCAATTGCAAAGGCAAGCGGTGCAAAAACATATCCTAAAATATTTTCTAGCGTTAAGTTTTCTAAACCAAATATACCACCGATGCCTGATAGAATACCGTTTAATAATGCAATTAAGGCAATAAAGGCAAGTAACATGGCCCCAACATTAACAGCTAACTTTAATCCGTCACCTGCACCTTTTGCAGCAGCATCCACGACGTTTGCTGACTCATCATCACGCTCTAATTTAAAATCAGTATGATCCACTTCCTCTGTTTCAGGTAACATTAATTTTGCTAATATTAAACCTGCTGGCGCTGCCATGAATGACGCCGCCAATAAATATTCAAGTGGTACACCTAATAAAGAATAACCAACTAACACGGAGCCAGATACCGATGCTAGTCCACCTGTCATAATGGCAAATAACTCCGATTTCGTCATTCTCCCTAAAAATGGTCGAATAACAAGCGGTGCCTCTGTTTGCCCAACAAAAATATTAGCTGCCGCATTGACAGATTCCGTCTTACTCGTCCCTAATAGTTTCGATAAACCACCACCAATTAATTTGATGATAAATTGCATAATGCCTAAGTAATAAAGCACTGAAATTAAGGATGAAAAGAAAATAATAATGGTTAATACATTTACCGCAAAAATAAATCCAAATGCCTCTACATCAGCTAAACTGCCAAATAAGAAATTAACACCTTCAAAGGCATAACTCACTAATTTTTGAACAGCGTCAGATAACCACATGAGCGCTTGGCGACCAGTTTCCCATTTTAATACGATGAATGCAAATGTTAATTGAATGGCTAAACCCGCTACAATTGTACGCCACTTAATCGATTGGCGATCACTTGATAAAGCGAAAGCGATTCCAAAAATAACGAGGATTCCTGCAATACCCCAGATGATATTCATAGTTCCACCTTTTCTTAATAAATTAAATTTGAATATATTGACATACGACAACATACGACCTACAACTTATGTTATCAAATCAAAAAAACGATGTAAAATAACAATGAATTCTAAAATTTATATCAAAAATGAATATTCAGGATGTTAATTACTTTATGAAAAAGTTTGTTCATACACATCGCTTAGTCATTCCACAACACCTGTTAACATATTCTCTCCTAAAAAAAGAAAAACAATTACGACAAGTGGTCATAATTGTTTTTCTGTATATTTAAAGAGATTAAAAATAACGAACCCCAAACACCCTATTGTGAATAATCAAATAAGACCGTATTTAGCTAGAAGAATTTTTTGCTCTATTCTCTAACTATTGTCATCCATAAAATCATATGGCGACACACCATCCATGCCAATCATTGGATGAATATATGGTGCGGTTTCTACATTTAATACTGGCTGCAATTGTAGTTTGTTTTGTACTTCTTTCACCGCTGGGGTTTCGGTTGCTTTCTCTACATTTTCTTCTACTACAGCCTCCACTTCCTCTATCGTCATAGGGTTAAGACGTGCCTTTAAGCTTGTCAAACGGGTTAAGTCATCCGTTCGAGCTAACCCATTTGCTAACACATCTGGCTCCCCGCATAAAATGAGAAAGTTTTTTGCCCGCGTAATGCCTGTATATAGTAAATTTCGCCTTAACATTTTCGAGTAGCCCCGCACAACGGGCATAATGACTGTCTGAAATTCAGATCCTTGTGACTTATGAATGGAGCAGCAATACGCTAATGTGATTTGATTTAAATCTGCTCGCTGATACGTTACTTCAATTCCATCAAAATCGACGACGAGTAAATCTTGCTTCTCAATCGTCTCTTTTGCTTTAATGATTGAAATGACTTCACCCATATCACCGTTAAATACATTACTCTCAGGCTGATTGACAAGTTGCAGCACTTTATCACCAATCCGGTACACGGTATCCGCAAAAACGAGTTCCTTCCGCGTACCGTCATTCGGATTGACAAGCTCTTGGATTTGCTTATTTAACGCATCAATCCCAGCAGGCCCTTTATACATCGGTGCTAATACTTGCACATCCCGAATCGTTTGCCCTTTACTAACGGCGCTTTTCACAATTTGTGTGACAACGCTTGCGACTTGGTCAGCCCCCGCTTGAATAAAGGAACGATCGCTTGTTTTGGTTGTTAATGTATCCGGTACAATCCCTTTTTTAATTTGATGGGCAATTTCGATAATGGTAGACCCATCTGCTTGACGATACACATCGGTCAATTCCACAATGGGTAGTTGCTTCGATGCAAGCAAATCTTTCAATACTTGGCCTGGGCCAACCGGTGGTAATTGATCTTGGTCTCCTACAAACACAACTTGTACATCTTCAGGCAAACTTTTCATGAGTTGATGAGCAAGCCATGTATCGACCATCGACATCTCATCAATAATGACGAGACGCCCTGTGATCTCACGGCCAGCCTCTTCATCCTTATCTTCTTGACCCGTAAACCCGAGTAGACGGTGAATTGTCATGGCAGGAAGTTCTGTTGATTCTGCTAAACGCTTCGCTGCACGTCCAGTTGGTGCTGCTAATACGATTGGAAACGGTTCTTCTTTCTGTGCATAATGTTTCGGATCAAGTGGTAGCCCATGAAGTTCTGCATATACTTCTACAAGCCCTTTGATCACCGTTGTTTTTCCTGTACCTGGTCCACCTGTTAAAATCATAACAGCTGAATTAAGCGCTGTTTCAATTGCTTGTGCCTGTGTTGGAGCGTATGTAACATTGTATTGTTCTTCTACTTCGCCAATCGCTTTACGGATTTCATCTTTTGAAAAGTGCGCATGCTTATTATTTTCTTTCACTAAATCAAGAATTTTAGAAGCTATTCCTACTTCACTAAAGTACAAAGATGGAAGATACAGCCTCGTTTCTTCACCACAAATTTTGCTTTCTTCCCGCATTTCAATACAGGCTTTGGAAATCGCTTCATACGGGATTTCGACTCGTTGGCTTTGCTCAAGCATCTCTTTTACTTTTGGTAATACATGCTCTGCATCTAAATAGACATGCCCTTCTGATAGTGCAGCATGCGTTAACACATGTAAAATAGCCGCTTTAATCCGGTCAGGATGGTTCCCCGTAATCCCTAACTTTGCCCCGAGCTCATCTGCTCGGCCAAATCCGACTCCCTCTACATCTTCAATTAATCGATACGGATTTTCTGTTAGCAGTAAAATGGTTTCCTCGCGATAAGCTTGATAAATTTTCATACCGAGCTGTGGACCAAATCCCCATTCATTTAACTGAATCATGACACGCTGAAGCCCAAGATTTTGTTCGACAGCCGCGCGAATTTGTGACTTTTTATCCGCAGATAGTCTTGGCACTACGTCAAGTGCTTGCGGATCGTCCATAATTTTCTGCAAAGCATGAACACCTAATTTTCCCACGATTATTTCTGCTGTTTTACGGCCGATTCCAGGAAATAAATCACTCGATAAATAATGAACAATCCCTGTTTCTGTTGCAGGTACTTCCTTTTGAAATGTCTCTACTTGAAACTGCAAGCCGTATTTTGGATGTGACTTCATCACACCTGTAAAACGATACATTTCATCTTCTGTCAGTTGCGGGAAATACCCGACAACAATCATTTCTTTTTCCTTAAAATCAATATTCGTTTCTTGAATTTTCACACGCACAATCGAATACATATTTGATGGGTTATGAAAAATCGACACGATTGGACGGCCTAAAATAAACAGTTTATTGATTTCAAACAAATCGACATTTTGCGCCATCCACCCTCGCTCCTTTTCGTAAATTCGTATATATTGGCTCTTCACCAAAATGTGTACTTTACCGCACATTTCGTTACGTCACACGCTTTCCATGGGCGAGCCTCAAGCCGCTTCCTTCGCTACATTTAAAATGTATTTTTGCTCATTATGAGTACATATTTTATCATACGTGCTGCTATGTGTCCTTGAAATTTGAAGCATTCTTTCCGTTTACAACAATTATTACCCATCTTGCAAAGGAACAATGTTATGATAGAAAAAGAATAATTATACAAAAGAGGTGAGAAAGTATGCAATTTCGTCCTTGTATCGATTTGCATGATGGCAAAGTAAAGCAAATCGTAGGCAGTACACTAGGGCATGCCGATGTGGCTGTTGTCGAAAACTTCACATCAGAACATGATTCATCTTACTTTGCGAACATGTTTGCGAAAGATGGATTAACAGGCGGTCATGTGATTATGCTTGGATCTGGTAACGAACAAGCTGCCCTTCAAGCACTTAACGCTTACCCTGGAGGCTTACAAGTTGGCGGTGGTATTACAGCGGATAATGCGCTCCAATATATACAGGCAGGTGCCTCACACGTCATCGTCACATCGTATATTTTTCATGATGGGCGCCTTGATATGGAACGTCTTGAAAAGCTTGTGCATACGGTTGGGAAGGATAAACTCGTCATTGACTTAAGTTGTCGAAAACGCGATGATAAATGGTTTGTTGTAACAGACAAGTGGACAAAATTCAGCGACTTTGAAGTGAATGCCGAATCAATTCGGATGATAGAACAATACTGTGACGAACTATTAATTCATGCGGTCGATGTAGAAGGGAAACGTAGCGGCATGCAAGAGGAGCTTGTAAAAGATTTAGCACAATGGACAACCATTCCAACCACTTATGCTGGCGGTGTCCGCTCACTTGAAGATTTAACAAAGTTCGAGCAAATCGGGCGTGGAAAACTTCACGTCACAATCGGTAGCGCACTCGATATTTTTGGCGGTGACTTAGCCTACGATGCGGTAGTCACTTATTGTAAATAAAGCAAGAGAATAAAACGAGCAGCGTCTTTATGATTCTGCTCGTTTTGTTTAAACAAAATATTGATTAATTGGACGACCGACACTACCATATTGAATATCGACTTTAATTAAGTTACGCTTTTCCATAAAATCTAAATAACGTCTAGCTGTTACACGCGCTACGCCAATCGCAGCAGCGACCTCATCTGCGGAGGCACCTGCATCGCATTCTTTTACATAATTCAACACTTTATCTAATGTAGCTCGGTTAAACCCTTTAGGTAGCTCAGTTAGTGTATGTTGCGACTCTTCTACTCGTTCTGCCACATTGCCTTTTCTCATCAGTGCATCGAGCTCTTGCTGTGTCATACCTTGTGTATTTTCTACTTTTTGTTTAAATTGGCGGTAATTTTGTAACGTTTGCTCCATTCGCTCAAATGTAAAAGGCTTCATAATATAATCGTATACACCTAGATGCAAAATATTTTGGATCGTTGGCATATCATTTGCTGCCGTCACAGAAATCACATCGACCGGGATATTTTCCTTTCGAATTTTCCGCAATGTATCTACACCATTTTGTTCAGGCATAAAAATATCCATCAATACTAAATCAGGCTGTAGTTGTTTAATTTTTTCAAACCCTTCTACCCCATTCGCTGCCATCGCGATGATGTTAAACCCCTCTACACGTTCGATAAATTGGCGGTTTACCTCTCGCACCATTGGATCGTCCTCTACAAGCAATACTTTAATCATCCCCAACTGCATCATCCCCTAAATCAAATAATAGTAAGAAGCTTGTTCCTTTTCCTTCTTCGCTCGTTACTTCAATTGTACCGTTCCCTTTTATCACAATCTCATGGATTAAATACAAGCCAATTCCACGGTTTTCCTTTGCTTTGGTGGAAAAACCATTTTCAAATATTTGCTTTTGTACTTCCTCACTCATCCCCATGCCGTTATCACTTACTAATATCGCCAGCGTGTGATCATGCTCGTCCACTGAAATGCCAATATGCTTTTCTTCACGATATACACCTTCTAGCGCATCAAAAGCATTTTCGATTAAGTTCCCAAATAACACAACAAAATCATGGTAATCTAAATGCGGTGGGAAGCGCTTAAAATAACTTTCTTCATCAATTTCTACCGTAATACCAAGCTCTTTTCCCCGCCCTATTTTACTGAGTAATAAGCCCGAAATATTTTCATTATGAAAACGTTCATTTAAAAATTTGGTTAATGATTCCTCATTTTCTTTTACTTCGATTAAATAATCCATCGCCTGTTTTATATGCCCTAATTGCAATAGGCCTGTAATCGTATGAAGTTTATTTTTATGCTCATGTGTTTGCACACGAAGTGCCTGTACAAATGCTTTTACGCCAGTCAATTCCTCTGCTAGCTGCTTCACTTCTGTTAAGTCTTTAAAAATGGCCACTGCTCCTACATTTTTTTCATCTACTTGAATTGGAATACGCGTACTTAAAATACTATGTTTATTAATATAAAGTTCTTGGTTGTAAATAGGCTTGCCACTTTCCACGATTTCAGGCAGACGTGTATCAGGGAGTACCTCATAAATTTTTCTACCTATATAATGGCTTGAATGACCATCCACCCCTAAAATTTCACTCGCTTTTTCATTAAAAATCGTAATATTCATCTCATTATCGACTGCAATAATGCCGTCATGCATCGCGTTGAACGTTTCCTGTCTTTCTACATACATTTGTGAAATTTCTTCTGGCTCCAATCCAAACATTTGCTTTTTAATATGACGACCTAGTAAATGAGCGCCCCACATACTAAAAATAATCGATAATAACACCGTAATGATGATCTCTAAAAAGTAATCTTGAAAAATTTTGAGTAGTGTCGGCATTTGATACCCTACGACCACAACACCCACTTGTCTTTTTTCTTCATTTAGTATCGGGACGAATGCACGAATCATAGTACCGAGTTCGCCTCTTGCTTTTGATATATAATAGTGTTCATTAAATGCAGCATTTAAATCTTCTGACTCGCTTCGTTGACCAATTTCATTTGGTGCTGGATGGGAATATTTCATTCTATTCATATCCATGACAACAATATATTCCGCTTTATTAATAACACGAATTTCTTCAACAATGTGATTAACGGTTTTCATTGCCTGTTCTTTGTTTTCATTGACGAGCTGATTCGTCAATTCAGGCATATTCGACACTGTCCGTGCAATCAACATCGCACGTTGACTATAGTCTTCCTCTTGTTCACTTAATAGATTGTTTAGCACAAAGATACCTGCCATAAAGAAGGAAACGATTATAATAAAGAAAGTCATTAATAAAATTTTAGCGTTCATTGTGAGCTTTCGCATCGATTTCTCCCCTTTTTTGTTATAATGATGCAAGGTATACTGTTACAAAGTCTTGATTAATATGGTGATGCATGATGAAATATTTTTTTACGGGTGTCATTTTAACCGTCGTAATACTGATCTCTTTTATAGGCTACAGGCAAAATGTGATGAATATCGCTACACTCCCTTTTGATGATGAGCAAAATGGGTTAAAGGAGCAAATTATTATTCATTTTAGCCATGTTGTCGCTGAAAACACACCAAAAGGGCTCGCTGCCACAAAATTCGCCGAGCTTGTCAAAGAAAAAACAAATGGGCGCGTCATCGTGCAAGTGTATCCAAATGGTATTCTATATAATGATGAAAATGAACTCGAGGCACTCCAAAATAATGACATTCAAATGATTGCACCAACGTTCTCAAAGATGACCACTTATTTACCGTCGTGGCAAGTACTCGATTTACCATTCATTATTGAAACAGATGAACAATTACAACAAGTATTAACAGGCCCTCTAAAAGACCAGCTGCTTGATCAACTTGACACATTAAATATTAAAGGGCTTCATTTTTGGAGTAATGGATTTAAGCAAATTGCAGCAAATGACTCTCCTATTATTCAGCTTAGTGATTTTCAAAACTTGCGCATCCGCGTCATGGATAGCGATATGATTCATCGCCAGTTTAGCCTTCTTGGTGCAACACCGATTACAACAACATTTGGTGATGTGTTTTACGAAATCGAAAACAAGTCCATCCAAGCGCAAGAAAACACGCTATCAAACCTGTATTCAAAAGGCTTTCATCAGTATGAAAAGCATATCACACTATCCAATCACGGCATCATGGGCTATGCAATCATGATGAATGAAACATTTTGGAACAGTTTAGATCCAGACATTCAGCAACATATTACAGATGCGTTAGAAGAAATGAGTGATTGGCAGTTTGAAACAAGTACGAAAATGAACGAAGCCAGTCTTCAAGAACTAGCACAAACAGAAGGTGTTGCCATTCATTCCTTAACGGCAGCCGAAAAACATATATGGAAAGGCGCACTGACACAAATTTATGACACTTACAAACATGAAATAAACGATTCTTATTATCAATTATTAATAGAACAAGTGAAATTAAGCAATTAAACAAAATGAACAAAACTACACTTTTTGTCGGAAAGTGTAGTTTTTTGTTTCTTTTTTCGATTGTATTATAACAAAAATCAAAGCTTTTAAAGCGTTACATAACAGAAGGAATATTGATTTATCAACATTTATTGAAAATACGCCATGAAATGAACAAAATAAACGATAAGATTCTTAAATACTAAATCTTCTTTTCTGAAAACTTTACGCTATGATATACCCATGAAAGCGATAACAAAACAGAAAATTTAAAAACAAATAGAAAAGGAGATTTATCATCAATGAAATGGCTTAAAAATTTAACAGTTCAAGTAATCATTGCAATTATTCTCGGGATTATTGTCGGAACAATTTGGCCTGAATTTGGCGCAAGCTTAAAAATCTTAGCGGATATGTTCATCAAGCTTATTAAGATGTTAATCGCTCCAATTATCTTCTTAACGGTTGTGATTGGTATTGGCGGTATGGGGGATATGAAAAAAGTCGGGAAAATCGGAGGGAAAGCATTACTTTACTTCGAAATCGTCTCCACAATCGCCCTTGCCATCGGTATTGCCGTTGCTGTCATCGTTAATGCAGGTGCAGGAATCGATACATCAAAAGCAGCCGATGCAGACATTTCTAAATATACAACAGCTGCAGAAGAATCAGATCACGGCTTAATGACGTTTATTTATAATATCATTCCTGAAAACGTCATCGGAGCACTAGCAGACGGACAATTATTACCAACATTATTTGCAGCCATTTTATTTGGTGTTGCCGCGGCATCACTTGGTGAAAAATCTCGACCTGTTATTACATTCTTCGAACAAGTGTCTGAAATTTTCTTCAAAATTGTTGGTATTGTGATGAAAGTTTCACCAATCGGGGCATTCGGTGCGATGGCTTATACAATCGGTAATTTCGGATTAGGTTCATTAAAATCTTTAGGCCTTCTGATGGCGGCTGTATATATTACGATGTTCTTATTTATCGTATTTGTATTAGGTACGATTGCTCGTTACTTCGGTTTTAATATTTTTAAATTCATTGGTTATATTAAAGATGAAATTTTCCTAGTAATCGGTACATCTTCTTCTGAATCAGCTCTACCATCTATGATGCGTAAATTAGAAGGACTAGGCTGTTCAAAGCAAGTAGTTGGTTTAGTCGTACCAACAGGTTATTCGTTTAACCTTGACGGCACATCTATTTATTTATCGATGGCCGCATTATTCATTGCACAAGCCTATGGTATTGAATTGACTTGGATTCAAATCGCAACGCTTTTAGGCGTATTAATGATTACTTCTAAAGGGGCGGCTGGTGTAACAGGTTCTGGTTTCATCACATTAGCAGCCACACTAGCAGCATTCCCAATGGTACCTGTTGAAGGGATTGCTTTATTAATCGGTGTTGACCGCTTCATGTCGGAAGCACGTGCTGTAACGAACTTAATTGGTAACGGTGTCGCTTGTGTTGTTGTTTCTAAATCAGAGAAAGAATTCGAAAGTACAGAGGCGGCAGCTGCCATTGCTACAAAATAAAAAGAGCGCTATGTCCAACAATGGGCATAGCGTTTTTATAATCGTTAAATAGTATTTCCTACTCTTATCACTATACCTTTTCTTACTAGTCCTACAATTTTTCTCATACTCTCACTTCTATTCACTATACCCGTAAAATATATATCCACACTCGATGTAAAAACATACATTTTTCAAAGCTGACTTTTGTAAAAACCTACATTGAAATAGAAAGAATTTTCAGAATAATGATAAATATAAGGTGATTAATAAAAAAGGAGATGAATGCATGAAAGAAACAATTGCAACGAATCGGAAGCAAATCTTATTTTTACTTTTTGTGGGGTATATTTTGGCTAGTATGGATCGGTTCTTTATTAATTATGCGATTTTACCTATTTCACAAGATTTAGCTTTAACGGCTACACAAACAGGGTTTGTCTTAAGTGCTTTCTTTTTAGGTTATGCTTTAATGCAAATGCCTGGGGGTTTTTTAGCAGATAAGTTCGGGGCTCGTATTACATTAATTTGCTGTATTGTTGCATGGTCTATTTTCACAGGATTAAGCGGTCTTGCTTGGTCACTCGTTTCCTTATTAGTCATCCGTTTTATTTTCGGTCTTGGCGAAGGGGCCTTTATTCCAGCCAGTGCAAAGATGTTATCAATGTCGTACCCAATGGAAAACCGTTCACGCGCGATGTCACTTTTATTAACGGCCGCAGCTGTCGCTGGGGTCATTACACCAATTATTGCGACAACGGCATTACAAACTTTAGGCTGGCGTACACTGTTTTATGCGTTCGGTGTAATCGGGGTAGCAGTAGGGGCTTTATTCTACTTCCTATTAAAACCAAAATTTGTTTATGTCGATAATCCGGAGCAGCCCATAACGGTTCATGGGGCAGCAGATCAGAAAGCACAAGAAAAAATTCCTTACCATCAAATCTTAAAAATACCGCTATTGTGGAGTCTATTTATCGCATCCTTTGCTGTATATGCCATTAACTGGGGTACTGCCTCTTGGGTTCCGACATATTTAGTATCTGTACACGGGTTAGACTTAACTTCACTCGGTCTTTTACAAATGATCCCTGCTGTAACAAGTATCGCTTTTATTATTTTTGCAGGGTATTTAGTGGATAAAGTATTTGCCGGTAAAGAAAAATTACTGGGTGTTCTTTGTGGAGTAGGCTTAACAATCATCGTCTATTTCATGTTTAACGCTTCAAGCGCCGGTATGTTTGTATTTTATCAATCCGTTTTACCAATTTTTACAGGTACTGCTATTGTCCTTGTAACAACATTGCCAATTAAAGTGTTTTCTCAGCAAATAAGCGGCTCAGCGGTTGGTATTGTACAATCTGGTGGACAAATTGCAGGATTCTTTGCGCCCATTTTAATTGGTTATTTAGTTGATTCAATGAATGGTTCTTACACAGGAGCTATTTGGATGTTACTCGGCTGTGGGGTCATGTATGGCGTAATGGCATTAACGATTTCATTGAAAAAAGGGTCTTCGCTTACGGGAAATCAACCACCATCTGTAGAAGAAGAACCTGCTGTACAAACGACATAAAAAAGAAAGTGCATTCATTCTAACTCACAAAATGAAAAAGGCTATTCTGTAATTGTTCTTTACAGAATAGCCGATCAATTAAAAGATCAAATTTAAAATAGTGTAGAAAATGGCCGCCATCACAGCAGAAATCGGAATGGTAATAATCCACGTGAACACCATTTTACGTGCAACACCCCAACGTACACCTTTTACGCGTTGCGCTGCACCAACACCCATAATAGCTGAAGAAATAACATGTGTTGTCGATACAGGTAATGAAATTAATGTCGCACCAAAAATAACCGTCGCAGATGAAAGATCCGCAGCTGCTCCGTTTATCGGGCGAATTTTCATAATTTTACCGCCAACTGTTTTAATAATTTTGTAACCACCGACTGATGTACCAAGTCCCATTGCTAAAGCACAGGCTACACGTACCCAGTTTTGTACTTCATCACCGGATTGCATACCGCCAGCGATTAACGCCATCGTAATAATCCCCATTGCTTTTTGTGCATCGTTTGTACCGTGCGTAAAAGATTGAAGCGCTGCTGTACCAATTTGCATCGTACGGAAGCCTTTATTTGTTTTGTATAAAGGCATGTTTTTAAATAATACTTTAAATAAAGTCATCATACAAAAACCAACAGCTAAAGCGATGAATGGCGACATAATTAACGCCTGCAAAATTTTCAAGAATCCTTCATAATTTAAAATCCCAAAGCCTGCAGCACCAATCGCTGCACCGGCAATTGAACCAATTAATGTATGGGAAGAACTTGATGGGATCCCGTAGTACCAAGTAAGTAAATTCCACGTAATCGCTGAACATAGCGCCGCTAAAATCACGACAGAGCCCGTCACATCGCCTTCAAATGCATTTAATGAAAATGGATCCACAATGTCGCTGGCAATCGCCTTTGCTACTCCGACGAACGTTAATGCCCCGATAAAGTTCATTGTTGCTGCCATCATAATCGCCACACGCGGCTTTAGTGCACGTGTCGAAACTGAAGTTGCAATTGCATTTGCTGTATCATGGAAACCATTAATAAAGTCAAACGCTAAAGCAAAGATGACAACTAATATCGTAATGAGTAATATTGTATTCATATCGTAAGTCTCCTGCTAATTACGCGTTACGCATAATAATTGTTTCAATCGTATTTGCTACGTTTTGACAGTGATCTGCAATCTCTTCAAATCGCTCATATAAATCTTTAAATTTGATTAAACGAATAGGGTCTTTTTCATTTAAGAATAATTGCTTGATCGATGAACGTTGGATCTCATCACATTGACGCTCATAATCCTTCACTAAAATTGCATGCTCACGCATACCTAATAATTCTCTTTTTGTTAACAGCTCCATTGCCTTTACAATTTCGTCCGTTGCTTTTGTAATATAGCCTAAGAAATCACGCATTGATTGATCGATTTCTGTGAATGAATACATATCGAAACGTGCAACGGCACCTTCTGTTTCATCTAAAATATCGTCCATGCGAATGGCTAAAGCTAAAATATCTTCACGCTCAATCGGTGTCATAAACGATTTGTTTAGCATGACGATTAACTCATGAATTAATTTATCTCCAGCTGTTTCATATTCCTTCATTTTTACTGAGATTTCTTTTAAATCTGCTACCGTATCGATTCGATAGTTGTCTGCGTAGTGAACGCCCTCTTGTACATTTAACGCAATTTTATGAAGCGCTGTAAAAAATGGATCTTGTCTTTTTGAACTAAACATGGACTGTGCCTCCGAAAAAATAATGTTTGCTATATTTAAACCTCAAAAATTGTAACAAATTCTTTTAGAAATTTGTATTGTTTTCAACAATTCGAGTGCAATCTTTACAATTTTGTAATATAAAAAGGCATATTTACCTAAATGAAAAGACCGATATTTTATTTTGCACTTGATATAAACCTCATATACATCCCTCAAAATCCCCTATATATCAATTATTTGTTAAATCTAAAAACCATTCCCTTGGGATTAAAGTATGATTTTAGCAACCATCTTTACAATACTCCCTCAATCAATTATTACAGAATTGTAAAAGTAAGCTTAAAAAAGGAGATGTCTGAAAAGCTAATGCTTTCCAAACCTCTCCTACTGCTTAGCATGCTCTAGTATAAAATCACTACCATGCCACAACACATACAATCTAGTTTTGACGTTGACAAAGCATGTCGTAAATGTAACGTGCTTGATCAAATTCTGGCGCTAGTGTATACGCCTGCTTTAAATGATACTTTGCATCCTCGATTTGATCCGTCGATACCGCATAAAGGACGCCTAAATTGTAGTGTGCATCCACATTATTTATATCTTGCGCAATCACAAATTCAAGCTCTGATTTTGCTTGTTCAAATATTTCAAGTGTACAAAGTAAAATGCCATAACCTAAACGAATTTCTACATCATCTGGTGCCAGTTCCGCTGCGCGTTGCATATATGGTAAGGCTAACTTCTGATTTCCTTCGCGCTCAAAGCTTTTCGCCAGCATAAAGTAAGCATCCGCCCCTTCAATCCCGTGCTCAATTGATTTTTGATAAAGCTTCGCTGCCTCCACAAAGCGTTCTACGTTGTAATATAAATTCGCTAATCCATAATAAGCGGTCGCCGCTTGCTCATCTACCGTGATCGCTTTTTGGAAAAAGCGCTCCGCACGCTCTACATCATTCATTGTCGCCAGTAAATTGCCGAAATTGATATATCCTACTGCCTCATTTGGATTTTGCTCAATTGCATCGTTAAATGCTTGCGCTGCATCTTCATAACGCTTTTCTTGAAATGCTTTAATCCCTATTTCATTATAGTCCATTAACATCTAGTTCACCTCATAACGAAAGACAAAGCCAAATTTGACTTTGTCTTTTTCCTATTTACCCTACATACGTAAGCTTTTCATTATTTTTGATTACTTCATGAATTGTACCGCCGCCTAGACATACATCGCCGTCATATAAGACAACTGCTTGGCCTGGCGTAATGGCACGTTGCGACTCTGCAAACGTAATCAGCGCTGTCCCGTCCTCACGCATTTCCACCTCAACTGGTGAATCGGTTTGACGATAGCGGAATTTTGCTGTGCAGCTAAATTTCGCAGGTTTTGGCTCATCTGATGTAAAACTCATCTTCACTGCTGTTAACGCCTCAGAATAAAGTTTATCATGATGGAAGCCTTGTCCTACATATAAGACATTCCGTTCTAAATCTTTCCCTAAAACGAACCAAGGCTCTCCGTCACCACCGATACCTAAGCCGTGGCGCTGTCCTAATGTGTAGTACATTAAGCCATCATGTGTTCCTTTTACTTCCCCATCAAATGTTTCCATTTTGCCTGGCTGTGCTGGTAAGTACTGACTGAGGAACTCTTTAAAGTTTCGCTCCCCAATAAAACAAATGCCCGTAGAGTCTTTTTTCTTTGCTGTAGCAAGGCCGGCTTCTTCCGCAATTTTACGCACTTCCGGTTTCGGTAAATGCCCGATTGGGAACATCACTTTAGACAGCTGGGTTTGCGATAGCTGGTTTAAGAAATACGTTTGATCTTTATTGTTATCGACACCGCGCAACATGACCACTTCACCATCACGCTCATCCACACGTGCATAGTGACCTGTTGCCAAATAATCTGCCCCAAGGTTCATCGCATGCTCAAGGAATGCTTTAAATTTAATTTCCTTATTACACATAACGTCTGGGTTTGGTGTACGACCTGCTTTATATTCTTCTAGGAAGTACGTAAATACTTTATCCCAATATTGCTTTTCAAAGTTAACAGCATAATACGGAATACCGATTTGGTTACATACAGCAATCACATCTTCATAATCTTCCGTTGCTGTACAAACACCGTTTTCGTCCGTATCATCCCAGTTTTTCATAAAAATACCGATTACATCATAGCCTTGCTGTTTTAACAAATACGCTGCTACAGATGAATCTACACCGCCCGACATGCCTACTACGACACGAATTTGAGACGGATCTCTTGTTTCTACCATTGTTTCTTCACCTTTTCTTAGACAAAATCGCGTAAAAGGCGCGCAGTCTTTATTTTGTTACTAGAGACGGTTCATTATTTCACAAGCCGCTTCACAATGCTCGCTGTTCGTTTGCCCGCTTCTATGACGTCTTCGTCTGTTAATCCTTGTCCGAAGCTAAAGCGAATAGAGTTACGTAATGCCTCTGCCCCTTCACCGAACATCGCCACTAATACATGGGACGGATCAATAGAACCAGCCGTACATGCAGAGCCGCTCGATACAAGCACGCCTGCCATATCAAGATTAATCAAAAATGATTCCACGTCTGTTCCCGCAAATGAAACATTCAGTACATGTGGTAATGCATCATCTAGTACACCATTTACTTTATACAAAATTTTTGCTTCGTCAAATTGTTTGATTAGAAGCTGTTTAAAGCCTTGATATTTTGCACGATTTACTTCACGCTCTGCTACTTGAACCTGTATAGCCGTCGCAAAGCCAAGTGCTGCAGGGATATTTTCTGTACCCGCACGGCGCTTTTTCTCCTGTGAGCCACCAAATAATAAATTGGCTAATTTCACACCCTGTTTTACATATAAGAAGCCAATTCCTTTTGGTCCATTAATTTTATGTGCTGAAACACTTAATAAATCTACACCAAGTGCTTCTACATCTAAATGTTCAATGCCGTAAGCTTGTACCGCATCTGTATGAAATGTCGCTTGATGATTTTTTAACAATTCGCCAATTGCTTGAATCGGTTGAATCGTCCCTACCTCATTATTCCCGTACATGATTGTCACTAAAATCGTATCTTCTCGAAGCGCAGACGCCACATCTTCTACACGTACACAACCCGATTGATCCACTGGCAAATATGTAACATCAAAACCTTCTTTTTCAAGCTTTTGACAAGCATGGAGAACGGCATGGTGTTCGATTTGTGTTGTAATAATATGTTTACCCTCTTTTTGGCGGGCAACTGCCGCACCAAAGATTGCCATATTATCTGCTTCTGTTCCACCACTCGTAAAAATAATGTCATTTGCCTTTGCATGAATGGATTGTGCGAGCACAGCTCTTGCTTCATCTAAATACTTACGCGCTTCACGACCTACCGCATGGATGCTTGATGCATTGCCATAAACATGCGCCATCGCTTCTGTCATACGAGCAATGACGTCTTTGGCCATTGGTGTTGTTGCCGCATGATCCAGATAGATTGTATTCATTTGTTTATAAACTCCTTTAATGCTGACCTTAAATATAGAACATATAGCCTTCGTGGATTGTATTGTCCGTATACTCCGCTAAATCTTCTAGTGTTGTTGTATCTAATACATTTTTTACTGCATCACGAATGCGTAACCATAACTCGCGCTGTGGTGCTTCCTCATTTTCAATGCCTTCAACTGGCTGAATCGGCCCTTCTAATACACGAACGACATCTGCTGCCGTAATTTCCGTAGGTGCATTCGCTAACATATAACCACCGTATGCACCACGCACACTTTTCACAAGTCCCGCATTACGAAGCGGCGATACTAATTGCTCTAAATACGCTTCTGATAATTCTTTTTCTGCTGCGATTTGACGTAATGGAATCGGTCCTTCTCCGTAATGTTTTGCTAATTCAATCATAATCGTTAACCCGTAACGACCCTTCGTCGAAATTTTCATGTTAACACCTCTATTGTTCTAGTTCATCTATAGTTAAGTATAACACATATCCTTCTAATCCTAGTAAAAATACTCTATTATATGCATATACCAAGTGTACCTGCAAACAGTGGCCACGGAAAAACAGGCAAAAAAGCATATGTTATTCTAAAATTTTGTTTCAGTCGCAAAGTAAAGCTTTTCAACGACAAGTAAAGATGTGAACGGATAAATGGTTGCATGCTAAACTGAATGAAAATAGTGATATAGTTATTATTTTAAGAAATTAAATTCTTGTTATAATGAGCAAATCCTAAAACATATATTACCGTTCGAATAACCGTTACTTTCCGCTCCAGCACTTGCTTTCCACGGGCGAGCATCAAGCCTCCTCGTCGCTCATCCTTCGGTGCTCCTGTCGCTACGCTTTCGTCGCAAATAAATTTCCTGCGGGGTCTTGATTGTCTCGCTTTTCCCGTAGGAAGCTTTGCACCTGCCGTTTCACTTCCGGTGCAGAAAAACACTGCTCTGTAGCGAAAGGCGCATGCCGTCAGCTACACTCTCGTGCCTCTGCTACAAGCAACTATTGTTTCATAAAATAATTGGTTACTCAAAATAACGAACGATTCTTATTGATGACAATAGAGAATAGGCAACGATACATGTAAACGGAAAAAAATTGATTTCTTTTAGCGAAGGTAACTACTTGTTTAGAATATTAAGAAGCACTCAACTTTGCCGTAGCGCGCCATAGCCACAGGAGCCAAGATTTTCTTTGCGACGAAAGCGTAAGCGTCAGGAGCAGGAATAGGAGCTAAAACAGGCCACGCCTGTTTTAGCTCCTGTGTAGGCTGTGGCAAAGCGCGGAGGCTATGTTGCATATCTTTTACTATTTAAGTGGTATTTTTAGGATGTATTTTTACTCATTACGAGTTCTTGTTATAAATCATGAAAGAAACGGAGTGATTTTATGCATAATGAGCCTCTTGCTTACAAAATGCGACCACAAACCTTAGATGAAATTGTTGGTCAAAAACATATTATCGGTCCTAGTACACCGCTTTATACAATGATCCAAAAAGGGCATGTACCATCGATGCTCTTGTACGGTCCCCCTGGCATTGGAAAAACATCGATTGCCAATGCGATTGCTGGCACAAGTGCATTACCTTTTTTTGCTCTCAACGCCACACATGCAGGAAAAAAAGATATCGAACAAATTGTTATGGAAGCACGTATGGCTGGGAAGGTACTGCTATTTTTAGACGAAATCCATCGCTTTAATAAATTACAGCAAGATACACTATTACCTCATGTTGAAAATGGTTCGATTGTGCTACTTGGTGCAACAACTGAAAACCCTTTTCACGATGTCAATCCGGCCATCCGTTCACGCTGCGGGGAAATCGTACAACTTACTCGCCTAACGACTAAAGATGTAACGGAACTGCTACATAATGCACTCGCTCATAAGGAACGCGGACTCGGTCAATATAATATTGTGGCAACAGAAGAGCAAATCACACAGATCGCTCAAGCCTCAAATGGCGATGCCCGAAAAGCACTGACACTACTTGAATCTGTGTACTACGCTTCTGAAGAAAAAGACGGTGTTACAACACTTAGTGACACGGCTATTGAGGCACTTGCTAAACGAATTGGCGTATACGGAGATAAGGGCGGCTCACACTTTTACAATTTACTCTCTGCACTGCAAAAGTCGGTTCGTGGTAGTGATGTCAATGCGGCCCTTTATTATTTAGCCCACTTACTCGAATCCGGTGATTTAGTCGCGGTTTGTAGAAGATTACTCGTGATGGCATATGAGGATATTGGTCTTGCTAACCCTGCTGTCGGCGCACATGTTACAGCAGCAACGGATGCCGCACAGCGCCTTGGGATGCCAGAAGCACGCATTCCACTTGCAACAGCCGTTGTCGAGATGTGCTTAAGCGATAAATCCAACTCCGCTTATAAAGCGCTCGATGCCGCTATTCAGTCCGTACACGAAGGTAAAGTAGGAGATATCCCGAATCATTTAAAGGATGCCCATTATACTGGCGCCTCCTTACTTGGTCATACAGGCTACAAGTATCCACACGATACACCAATCGGTACATTTGGCGGTTGGACCAATCAACAATATTTACCTGATCATTTAGTGGATACGGAGTTTTATCAACCTGTTATCGCTGGGGAGGAAAAACGTATGGCGGCCATTTATGAAAAGTTAAAATCATTTAAAAAATGAGAAGCTCAGCAATTGAGCTCCTCATTTTTTAATATGGAATTTCGAAACGGCCTGTGCAAGTGTCCCAATCACAAGCGAGCTTCGTTCTGTATCGTAACGTGCTTGCTGTGTTAAATCACTCATTGTTTTCATTGCATCCTCCACAGCCCCTACTACACGCACATTTTGCTCACTGCTTGCGGCAATGTTTTGCATAATATCCCGCATTTCATCTGTGCCATTTGCCCGTCCATTCGTCCCTGCTGTCATCGCATATAATACCTCTTTGACCACTTGAATATATTGCGCTCCCTGCTCTACCTCATCACTGTTTGTTCGAATGGCTTGTTCAATGAGTGTCGAACTATTTTCAATCAATTTTAATGTTTCGTCGATTTCTTCTGTTGCTGTTTTCGTTTGATTTGCTAGCTTTCGAATTTCATCTGCTACAACCGCAAACCCTTTGCCGTGTTCCCCTGCCCGTGCTGCTTCAATCGATGCATTTAGTGCAAGTAAATTTGTTTGTTCTGCAATCGCATTAATCGAAATAACTACTTTACTAATGCTGGCAGATGAATCTGTAAATGTAGATGTTAAAGCAATCGTATTTTTTACTTTTTGTACGATGTCATTCATTTTATTGTTAATGCCGTCTACTTGTTGTTGTGCTTCGGTTAATTGTTCAACGGAGGCCGCCTCCATTTCATCCATCGTCACCGAAATTTGATCAATGGTTGTCATAGCTTCTCGTACATCTTGTAATTGTCTTTCAATGGCACTGAGCATTTCATCCATTTGATTCATCACATGCATAGCGTGCGATTCAACATTTGACGTACGTTCCCGCAGTTGCTGATTCGTTCGCTGCACATCACTAGATGAGATTTGCACTTTTGCCATTAAACTTGCTTGCGTATCAACAAAATTATTCACCCAACGCCCCATCTCACCTGTTTCATCATTGGATAGCATATTGTTATCCATGCGAATTGTTAAATCGCCTTCACCTTCTGCAATTTTTTGAATCATATGTGTTACACGATTAATGCGTTCAGTAATGGGTTTAATCTGATGATTCATAAAGTAATATGTGCTACCTAATCCGTATAGTAAATTAATCCCTAGCACAGCTAGTGGCGGAATAAATTGAAATGCCGTTAACAATTGAAATAGTAAAATATTTATCATCATGAATACAGTAAAGCTAGTACCTAATCGAAGACCGATGGAACGTGTGCGGTATACTTCCTCTAAATCTGCCTCGCACATCATCCCCCATACATCAGGACTATGTGGCAATTGAAATGTAACCCCTTTACCGATGACCGGAATATGACGGTAATCTGAATAGCCTGGAAACGCGACAAATAAATTGGCGCCATTTTTAATCGTATTCGCTACACCCGGATGTAATTGTTTGGTTGCGGGGTCTGTGAAGCGAATTTCAAATTCTGTATGACGCTTTATTTTGACGACTCCCCATTCTTTTGTATGGACACCCGCTTTTAAATTTTCCCCAAGTGTAAATGTTTCATCTTCAAAACGACTGCGAGAAAGAGCAATTCCTTCTTGAATGGCAGGATCTAAATTTGATTTTGTCATAAAGAGATAATTATCACCCGAGTCTGGATAAATATGACCTGCCTCACGCTGAATTAAATCTGATATGACATCATTTGGCACACGGGCTGCCAGTATATAAGCTAGTTGTTGATGTTTAAAGATTGGTTGTAGAAATAGGAGTGTCACTTCATCGTGAAATTTTGAACTGCGAGGACCGATATGCAATGTTAGTGCATCGATAAACGGACCATATAAAAGCGGTTTTCCAGTTTGCCATACCGTTTGAATCGCTTTATGGTAAACAGGCGTAGCAGCCGTATTGTAGCATTTGCCAATATGCTCAGGATAGCTCGAAGCAACCACTTCACTATCGCGATTAATTAAAAAAAGCTCCGTAAAATACGAACTTCGATTTTTAGACTGTATTAAAAAAGAAGCTAGTTGTTCCGGGTATTCATCATAGCGAGTAATTTCTTCCGCGCGTGAATCAAGCGATACCCATCGATCCATTGTCCAAGAATCCAATAAGCGAACACGCGTTTCTGCGATACTTTCAAAAATCTCCTCTTTTGTCGCTTTTGTCTGTTTATTTAATGTATATGACCACCAAAGTGGTAAGCCTTCTTTAAAATCTAACCATCCAAATAGGCCCATAGAAACTCCCCCTCCTACCTAATTCAATACAACTTTTCACACATGTATAATGTAAATTGTAGGCAACATATACAACGTTTTCAATGTTAAACATCGTGATGTAATGTACTTAGGATAAGGGATTCAGGCCATTTTCACTTGTCATAATTCACTCAAATAAAAATAAAATTTTTTTTCTTCTTA
Source organism: Lysinibacillus sp. LZ02 (assembly GCF_050613145.1). Classification (GTDB taxonomy): domain Bacteria; phylum Bacillota; class Bacilli; order Bacillales_A; family Planococcaceae; genus Lysinibacillus_B. The sequence goes on from NZ_CP192507.1 coordinate 2,742,136, forward strand.
ACATCTATATGGGACATAAATTCTCTTAATAATAAACGCTTTAAGTATTGCTTTTTCCATTAACAATCAAAGATCTAAATAAGCAAACTATATTTTTCTAAAATAAAAACTGTCCATTCAATGAGGACAGTTTAAAATATATTATTATAGCGTTTTTATATAATCATAAAAGTTTTGTAAGCATTCTGTTAATGGATACGAAACCTTTTCGACTGCGTGGTTACCATTAGAAATTTGCTGCAAGCTTTTGTTAATTTCTTCAAACAGCTCTTCGTTTTCTTCAAATTGCTTATTCGGTAAAATCTTTGCGGCTACTTCATAAGCTCTTGTAATATCGCTTCGAGTTGCTTCATCTAAATCTGATACAATATGTTGTTTAGCGAGGCTGTTAAAGTATACTAAACGGGCTGATATATCCATAAACAACACCCAGTACGGGCTACTGTTTGGTATAGCACCATCATTGCTATCTACATGTACTTCAAAATACTCCCTTACTTGTGAATAGAGCGTGTACAGGTTTTCCTTTGCTTTTCCCCAATTTTGCGTCGTATCTACATAATCAAAAACTGTACGATCTAGCTTTTCCTGTAAATCCGCTAAGTTTAAAATCTTATTTGTTACTTGAATACTCATCACCATTCTCTTTCCCCCTTCAAATCCCCCTAAGTATACGTTTCGTACACACAATTAACTATATCAAAAAAAAATTCAAGATAATTCAAAAATTATAATTAACAGAAAAAATGCGATATTTGTGTGAAATTTTGTATAAAGTGAAACTTCAATCAGTGGGGGCTTTTCATCCCCACTGATTGTTAGTCTTCACCAATCGGGCTTTTACGGGCAGTTACTCCGCCACCTACGCTTCTCGATTTTCTTAACCCTTAAGATGGATATATTGTACCTGCTGCTTCGCTTTCTGTATAGGTAAATTACTGCCCGTTAATGCGGGATAAATGAAAGGATGACAGTTATCCTTATATTCAGAACGTTTGTCTTAGGAATATTTAGACATGCTCTGCTAGCCTATAAACATACTTTGGATATAGCTTCGCCTCGATTAATGACTGCTCACTTTTGTCTACCAAATCAGCTATTCTTACTACCGTAATGTCCTGCCCGCTAAAGCATTTGACCGATTTGTTTGAGCTGTAAAATTGCCACGTCAAACTACTAATCCATTCATTCATATTAGATTTTCTTTTTTCTACAAAAAAATACTTTTGCTTCAATACTTCTGCAAGCTGAAAGAAGCCTTCACTTAGCTCGTAATTTTTCTGTTTTAAATTATAGGTCGGTTCTACTACATAGTTCGTGTCATATATATGTACAACGTCTAAAACCTCATCTAGCGCAATTTCAACCGAACAAACTTCATCTAGTAAATTTAACCCTTTATATTCCATCTCGCTCAATTGCACTTTTTACCTACCCCACTCGTTCAATAAAATTATTTTCCTGATGATAATATCCTATTATATCATGCGAATTTTAGCGAACAATTTTCCGTGACAAGCGAAGAAATTTAATATATAAAAGAGAAAATATAGCAAATTATTATTTCATTAAACTATTAAGAAAAAATAACAGGGGGAATTCATCATGGAAGCGAAAATATTACATGGGAAAGATTTAATAGAGAAAAATACTATATTAATGCTTGTATATGGATTAGCCGCCAATTTAGGTGCCATTGCTCAACTCATCCTTGGTCGTCCGATTGGTATTGCTTTATCTTTATTTATTCCTGCACTCATTACTTTAGGGATTTACTTTTTACAACGGAAAGTTGAAAAGATACGCTCCCTTTTCCCTTTTGTAGTATGTATGGCTGGGACCGTTACAACATACGGAGCAATTGTTACAAATCATGTAACACTCGCTACAATCGTACTTAGCTTCTTCGTGCTAATTATCAGTACTATACACGGAAAATATTCTGTACTTGCTGCAGGCTATATTGGTTCCACAATCGGTTTAATTTTCAACTTCACGCTTGATACAAAAGGATTTGCGGTAGACCCGGCGAATGTATTTGTAACGCAAGCATTAATGACACTCGCCATCGCACTTCAAGTACGACAAAGTAAACGTCTATTTCACAATATTGAAGAACTCATGATTGATGCACATGAGAAAGCTCAGAAAGAAGAAGAACTCCATACTCACCTTGATGCTGCTGTGCAAACGATGACAGCGAAGCTAGAGCTCATTACTGAAGGTACAAATACCGCCTGTATTGCACAGCAAAATATGATGAATGCCGTTCAAGAAGTGAGTATTGGTGCTCATCGTCAAACGGAACATGTCCAAGAAATTGTGCAAAATACACAAGCCACAACAAATGAAATTGAACAAATGGTAGACCAGCTAGAGCAAATTGTGGAGGAAGCAGAAGGGGCAAGTACCAATGCATCAAATGGTGCAAAAGCAATGCATACTATGAAGCATGAAATGGATGCATTTACAGCATTTTTCAATCAACTGCATTCCACTTTTATTGCGCTTTCAAGTACGATTAACGAAACGAATCACTTTGCTACGGATATCAAAAAAATAACGGAACAAACAAACCTGCTTGCACTAAATGCTTCCATTGAAGCAGCACGTGCTGGGGAACACGGGAAAGGCTTTGCCGTTGTAGCAGAAGAAATTCGGAAATTAGCACAAATGACAGCCCAAACACTCATTAAAATTGACAACAATTTAAATAATGTAAATAGCTATAATCAAGATGCATTGGAAAAACTGCAAAATGGGTTAGATCAGATTACTATGCAAGTAACCGTCACAGATGAAGTCAATCGTACATTTAGTGAGTTATTTCATTCCATGAAAAAATTACAACTTGATTTAGAGAAATTCTCTAAAGCGACAACAGAAATTGAAGTAAATAGTAAATCAATTCAAATGAGCACAAATGAGTTTGCAGCCATTATTGAAGAAAGCTCACAAGCTGTAGATCAACTAAGCACGATGCTACAAAAAGTCAATGATGAACAACAAATCATCACCAAAAATATCGAAGAAACTTACCATAATGCTTTAAGTATTACAGGAAATTAACGAAAAAGTAGCGATTTGACTCATGCAAATCGCTACATCTATTTCATAAAAATTTTAACTAAGCAAAGCTTTTGAAACAGTGCTATCCTTGTACACGTGTGATTTTTATATCTTTTACAATTTGATTAATGACCCAGCTTGCGGCAATTAACCCCGCAACAGATGGTACAAACGCATTCGATGAAGGTGGCATTTTTGCTTTACGAATATCCGCATTAGGATTTCCTACCGTTTCCACTACATCTGGGCGAACAACAATCGGTGATTCGTCTGAAAAGACAACCGTTACCCCTTTTTTAATGCCCTCTTTTTTCAGTTTTGTCCGAATAATTTTGGCAAGTGGGTCTGTATGTGTTTTGGAAATATCGGCAATTTTAAAGCGCGTTGGGTCCATTTTGTTTGCTGCGCCCATACTCGAAATCATCGGGATACCTCGCTGTAAACATTCCCTCATAATATGAATTTTGTACATCACTGTGTCGGATGCATCAATGACATAGTCAATCCCTTGCGCAAAGAACTGTTCATATGTTTCCTCTGTATAAAACATATGCATATCAATGACTTCACACTCTGGATTAATATCAGCAATGCGCTCTTTCATTACAGCTGATTTCGATTTGCCAACTGTTGACAGATAGGCCACGAGCTGACGATTAATATTGGTAATATCGACATTGTCTTTATCTACTAAAATAATTCGGCCCACACCACTACGTGCACACGCCTCTGCAGCAAATGACCCAACACCTCCGACACCTAAAATAGCTACTGTCGTGTTTTTTAATTTTTCAATTCCTTCTTGACCAATCGCTAACTCATTTCGCGAAAATTGATGTAACATGTGAAAACCTCTCACTCCATTTATTTTGAAAGTTATTTGAAAACGCTTTGTTAATAAGTACTATTGTACATACATTGAAACAAAAGTGCTTATCGATCGCCTCAATCTTTATTATTCTACTCGGAATTATACACACTAACGATTCGTCCTGCAACAAAAATAAAAACCCTTCTACTATTTGTAGAAGAGTGAAAAAGCATTTGTATGGACAAACCCTAAATGTGCCGTTCTATATAATATCGTCTTGAACCCACTCTTTAGCAGGGAGGTGTCCTCACTCTTACTTTAAACGTCCCGCTCCAATGGGGCATGTTTGCCACAAGAAAATATCGAACTCCCAATTATCTTATGTTCGGTCAAAACTGATAGGTATTATTTAAAAACGTACACCTTAGGGCTGTTATTGTTATTTTATCATCATTAATCTGAATTTTCAAACTAAAAAATCAAAAAAACTTAAAAATTATTAAAAGAATAATTGCTCATAAATTAAAAGGACTTGCACAAGGCAAGTCCTTTTGTTTTATCGTTTAACTGCTGTAACACGTAAGTTTAGTTCTTCTAGTTGTGCATCCGATACGTTTGACGGAGCAGATGTTAGTAAACAGCTTGCTGTCGCCGTTTTTGGGAATGCAATTGTGTCGCGTAAGTTTGTGCGCCCTGCAAGTAGCATAACGAAACGGTCAAGACCGAATGCTAAACCGCCGTGTGGAGGCACACCGTATTCAAATGCTTCCAGTAAGAAACCGAATTGCTCGCGTGCTTCTTCCTCTGTAAAGCCTAAAAGCTTGAACATTTTGTTTTGTAGCTCTGGCTCATAAATACGTAAAGAACCACCACCAAGCTCATAACCGTTTAACACGATATCGTAAGCTTGTGCACGAACGGCTGCTGGGTTTGTATCCATTAGCTCAAGATCTTCATCGAATGGACGCGTGAATGGGTGGTGCGCCGCATAGTAGCGCCCTTCTTCTTCGTCGTATTCGAATAATGGCCAATCGACAATCCATAAAAATGCGAATTGAGACTCATCAATTAACTCTAATTCTTTCCCTAATTTTAAGCGAAGTGCACCTAATGCATCTGCCACAATATTCACTTTATCTGCACCGAATAATAATAAGTCGCCTGCTTCAGCACCCATACGCTCAATTAGCTTGTCAGCCATCTCACCTTCAAAGAATTTCGCGATTGGTCCGTTTAAGCCTTCGTCTGTTACTTTTAACCAAGCAAGACCTTTTGCTTTATAAATCGCAACAAACTCACCAAGTGCATCGATATCTTTACGAGAGAATTTCTCCGCTGCACCTTTTACGTTAATCGCTTTTACTTCGCCGCCTGCTTCAATTGCACCAGTGAATACTTTGAAGCTAGAATCTTTCACGATATCAGAAAGCTGTACTAGCTCTAAGCCGAAGCGTACGTCTGGTTTATCTGAACCGAAACGATCCATCGCTTCTTTGTAGCTCATACGTGGGAATGGTGCTGTTACGTCTACACCTTTCACGTCTTTCATAACCGCTTGAATTAAGCGCTCATTCATCTCAATGATTTCATCCATCGTCATAAATGATGTTTCAATATCGACTTGTGTGAATTCTGGCTGACGATCTGCACGTAAGTCTTCGTCGCGGAAACAACGTGCGATTTGGAAGTATTTCTCGAAACCAGATACCATTAATAATTGCTTAAATAGCTGTGGTGATTGTGGTAACGCATAAAACTCACCATCGTGTACACGAGAAGGTACTAAATAATCACGTGCCCCTTCTGGCGTTGATTTTGTTAAAATTGGTGTTTCCACTTCTAAAAAGCCTTCTTTTTGTAAAAAGTTACGGATTGTTACCGTTACGTCCGAACGCATTTTGAATGTGTCAAACATCACTGGACGACGTAAGTCTAAATAGCGATATTTTAAACGTAATTCTTCCGCTACCTCTACTCGATCTTCAATTGCAAACGGTGGGTTTTTTGCTTCATTAATAATCGTTAAAGAATGGGCAAGAACTTCAATTTCACCTGTTTTAATATTCTTGTTTACTTGTGTATCATCACGAAGCACGACTTTACCCGTTACTTCGATGACGTATTCGTTACGTACTTTATCTGCTACTTCAAGTGCGTCTTTTGCTTGATCACCAAAAACGACTTGTACGATGCCTGTACGGTCACGCATATCTACGAAAATCAGCCCGCCTAAGTCACGGCGTCGTTGTACCCAGCCTTTTAATACTACTTCTTGGCCATGGTGAGCAGCTGTTACTTCACCACAAGCATGTGTGCGTTGTGCCATTGTTATTCCTCCAAAACTTCTATCTATTTTTGTAAATACGTAACTAATTCCTTAAATGCAACCTTCTCTTGATTGCCTGTTGCCATTTCTTTCACATTGACTGCTTGTTCCTCAAGCTCTGAGTCTCCTAGTACGATGACATACTTTGCTCCTTGACGATCTGCTGTCTTCATTTGCGCTTTCATTTTGCGATCCGCATAGTCCATATCTGCTGAAATACCGTTTGCACGGAATTGACTCACTAGCTCGATGGCTTTCGCTTTTGCTTCATCGCCCATTACAACTACATACATATCAAGGGCTTCGTTCGTTTCAAGCGTTACGCCTTCTGCTTCAAGTGCTAGTAGTAAACGTTCAATGGATAATGCAAAGCCGATTCCCGGTACATCTGGTCCACCGATATCTTCGACTAAACCATTGTAGCGTCCACCACCGCAAAGTGTTGTAATCGCACCGAAACCACTTGCTGTAGACATAATTTCAAATGCTGTATGATTGTAGTAATCTAAGCCACGTACTAAATTCGGATCGACTTCATACGGAATCTCTAAAATATTTAAGTAATTTTTCACTTTCGCAAAATATTCAGCCGAATCATCTGTTAAATAATCTGTTAAAGCAGGAGCTGTTGCCATTAATGGGTGCTCACGATCTACTTTACAATCTAAAATACGTAAAGGATTTTTCTCTAAGCGCTTTTGACAGTCTGAACAGAACTCCCCAATAGACGGCTCAAAATGATTAATAAGTGCTGTACGGTGTGCATCACGCGTCTCTTTATCTCCTAATGAGTTAATGACTAATTTTAAATCTTTTAACCCTACTTTTTTATAAATGTCCATCGCAAAAGCAATTACTTCTGCATCGATTGCTGGGTCTGCTGAGCCGATTGCTTCCACCCCAAACTGGACGAATTGACGATAACGACCAGCTTGCTGACGCTCATAGCGGAACATTGGCCCCATATAAGAAAGCTTCACTGGTTGATCGGGCTGCCCAAACATTTTGTGCTCTACATATGAGCGAACAGCGGCAGCCGTTCCTTCCGGGCGTAAAGTTAACGAACGTCCTCCACGATCCTCAAATGTGTACATTTCTTTTTGTACAATATCCGTTGTATCACCAACACCACGTTGGAATAATTCGGTTGACTCAAAAATCGGTGTACGAATTTCTTTATATCGATACACATGGCAAAGTTCACGTAAAACCTCTTCCGCTTTCTGCCATTTCTCTGATTGACCTGGTAAAATATCTTGTGTTCCACGAGGTACTTTAAAGCTCATGTATGACACTTCCTTTCTCTGCATTGTTAAACGAAAATAAAAAAGCTTCCGCCCCTTGCGTATTTGCAAGGGACGAAAGCTTGTTACTTCCGCGGTTCCACCCTAGTTGATGCTTATGCATCCACCTCATAATCGGATAACGGCCGATTCCGTTTTTCCCTAATAAGCAACCCGTTCAGGAAAAAGCCTCCCAAGTGTTATTCGCATCATACATACTGCAGGAAAATTTTCAGCCTAGGATTTTCCCTCTCTTGTCAGTAGTGGTATTTACTACTTGCTTGATCGTTAGCATTTCGTTTTAGATTATACATAATCTTAATGTCGAGTAAAGTTCTTGTCAACTGTTTTTTAATAAGGCCTAGTTCAACAGTACGAAGGTAGTAGGAATATCGTATCTTCTTTTTCAATAATTACATGCCCTAATGACTGCTTATACGCCAAAAAAACTATAGATTTTACTATATCATTGCTTTTAAAATAGATATAATATGATTCGATAAAGAACTACATATGTGGGATTATTTTCTCATCCTCAAAAAATTATTCTCTCGAAAGGAGGCATCTTATGAGAAAAACAGTTCAATTGCTGATTGCGCTTGTACTTATTGTTTCCATATCTATGCCAAAGCTTTCAAATGCTGCAAGCGACGATTTAATCGTCACTGGAAAAATCCTGAATTTACGTGAAGGTCCAGGGTTATCTTATCCAATTTTAGATGAATTGAAAGAGGGCGATACACTTTCTACGATTGAAAAGTCAGGCGACTGGATTCATGTAAAATCAGGAAATACGGAGGGCTGGGTTGCTAGCTGGTTAACGAAGCCACTTACCGAAAAAGAAAGTGCAGAAACGTCCAAAATCATTATCTCACAGGTAGATCATTTGAATGTTCGAGCTGAGCCATCTCTTTCTGCAGCAGTATTAGCCCAACTCTTTTTAGGGAATGAAGCGAATTACATAAAGTCAGAAAATGATTGGATTCAAATTCAATTTGGTACGGTAACAGGTTGGGTATCTTCTCAATATATAACGATAAAAGATCGTTCGATAGAAAATAATCAATCACCTGTCGCATCCACAGCAAAAGGTAACCTATTTACAGTCACAGTAGATGCAGTAAACGTACGAAAAAAGGCGGATTTAACATCGAAACGAATTGGTGTAGCCTATAACGGTGAGCAATTTACAGTGCTCGACCAAGCAAAAAATTGGGTGCAAATTCAATATGCAGATAAAACGAAAGGTTGGATTTATAGCTTTTACGGTACATTTTCAACAAATGGAAATACTGCAGCACCATCAAATGGACAAGCTTCTGATGAAAGTGTAACCATTATCTATGATGGCACAAACTTACGTGAAGAAGCGTCAACCGCATCTGCCATTGTCCACCTTGGAAACGTAGGAGAAACATACCCGATTCTTTCTACTGAAGGCGATTGGTATAAAATTGCGCTGAAAGATGGGCAAGTAGCCTTCGTAGCAAACTGGGTTGTGTCGTTAAATAATGCCACTCAACATGTATCATCTACGCAAAAAAACAGCAGTAGTCGAAAAAAAGGAACATTAAGAGGACTAACAATCGTCATTGACCCCGGTCACGGCGGAAATGACCACGGAACAACAGGCGTTCGTGGAACAGATGAAAAAGATATTACGTTAAAAACAGCCGAACTTTTAAAATCCAAGCTACGAGCGGCTGGCGCGGATGTCGTGCTTACACGTGAATCAGATGTTTATGTCGATTTACGCAAGCGTGTAGCAATGGGGCATCAAGTAGAGGCAGATGCTTTTATTAGTATTCATTATGATGCAACGGAAAATAGCTCTGTTTCAGGTGTAACAACGTATTACATGAATAGCTATCAAAAACAATTAGCTGAATACGTACATGCGGGTCTATCAAAAAAAGTATCGATTCGTGACCGTGGTGTACAGCCAGGAAATTATTTAGTATTGCGTGAAAATAGACAAGAAGCCATTTTGATAGAACTAGGCTTTTTAAGTAACCCAAGTGAAGAACGTAACATTACAACAGACTACTATCGTGAACAAGCTACACTGGGCATTTATCAAGGCATACTAAACTACTTTGATGCACAATTATAATAAGAAAAGCGCAAGCGCCCACTCTAGCCCCGACATGCGTTGGAGATAGGCTCACAGTGTGCTTGCACACGAAGAGACTTTCGAAACGTCACGAGGGGCTGGTCCGCTTGCGCTAGACACTCTTTAAACTAGAAAAAGTTTATACTTTCTTATCTTTTAAAAAATAAACAATAAGAATCTGCTCGCTTCCCTAAGTGAAAGCGTTGCAGATTCTTTTCTTTTTAGGACCTATATTTTCGCATATTCACCAATAAAAAGCACCTGCTGCTTGTCCCTGTATAACAGACGACAAATAGCAGGTGCTTTTACACATCAACTTGAAACCCTAGCTAGCGTAATCCAAATAACTTCATCCATTCGAATAAAGAATGGTGTTTTGCAAATTTCGATAACGACATGGTCGGGTAATACGGACGTCAAAACACCCTGTTGGATATTTTTTTCGGTTTGCACGACAATTTGTTGCCCCATTAAACCTTTTACCGTCTCAAATAAGTATGGATTTGATATTTGCATCGATTGATTCCCCCTACCCCTTCAAATATACTCTCACTTTCATTGTATGAAGGGATATAGGAAAAGTTTACTTGGCAGAATCGATGACAATGGTTACTGGTCCATCGTTGATCAGTGCAACATCCATCATAGCACCAAAAACACCTGTCTCAACATGTAGACCGTATACTCTTAAGGCTTCATTGAACGCATCCCACATCGGCTTTGCTTGTTCAGGACGTGCCGCCTCGATAAAGCTTGGTCGTCTCCCTTTTTTCGTATCCCCATACAATGTGAACTGTGAAACAGATAAAATAGCACCACTCGTTTCTAAAATAGAGTGGTTCATTTTCCCTTCTTCATCTTCCCATAAACGAAGTTCCGCTACTTTTTTTGCACAATAAGCAATATCTTCTGGTGTGTCTGTATGTGTAATCCCTACTAATAAAACATATCCTTTATCAATCGCACCTGTCACTTCTCCCTCTACCGTGACAGATGCTTGTTTTGATCGTTGAATCACAACTTTCATCTTTCGTACCTTCTATCTTTTTTTAATCACTAATATTATTTTAGGTTCTTCATCCAAACTTTTATTCAACAACACATTCCACTCCAGGCGGACGCTTTCCGCGGGCGAGGCCAAGCCTCCTCGTCGCTACGCTTCTGCGGGGTCTCGGCTGTCTCGCTTTTCCCGCTGGAAGCTTTGCTCTGTAGCGAAAGGCGAATGCCGTCAGCTACACTCGCCGCCCTCCGTTACATGTGCTTTTCTACTCATTTCTTTTTAATCAAAAATAGATTACTTCTGAATTAAAATCTATTTTTAAGCAAATCTAATTAATAACACGTTGGACCGAATAAATGTCCGGCAGTTGTTTAATGCGGTCGACTACTTTATGTAGTCCCGTTATGTTCGTAATGGATATCGTTAAGTGAATCGTGGCAATTTTGTCTCGATCCGCGCGACCTGATACGGCTAAAATATTCGTTTTTGCATCGCTTACTGCCATCATGACATCATTTAAAATGCCTGGTCGATCAAATGCAGAAATTTCAATATCTACTGGATACTCTTTACGCTCTGCTCTACCATTTTCCCATTCCACTTCAATTAAGCGGTCCGCATTATCATCTTCTTGAATATTTGGACAATCTGCTCGGTGCACAGAAACACCGCGACCTTTTGTGATAAAACCAACAATTTCATCCCCAGGAACCGGCGTACAACAGCGTGATAAGCGAATTAATAAATTATCAATTCCTTTCACGACAACCCCTGTTTCTGTTCGTTTTTGCTGAACAGGTTTCGCCATTTCTTTTGCAATCTTTTCAAGCGCTTCCTCATGTTCACGCTCTCTACGCATTTTTTCGGCAAGACGATTCACAATTTGCTGCGCTGTAATACCGCCCACTCCCACAGCAGCGTACAAATCATCTTCGTGTGTATAATTAAGTTTTTCAATGACCCGTTTAATATTTTCTGTCGTTAATACTTCTTTTAAATCAAACTCTTGGGCTTTAATTTCTTTTTCAACTAAGTCGCGACCTTTAACGACATTTTCTTCACGTAAGTTTTTCTTGAAGAACTGTTTAATTTTATGTTTCGCTTGCGAACTTTGGGCAATTTTTATCCAATCACGACTTGGACCAAATGATTGTTTTGATGTTAGTACTTCTACAATATCACCTGTTTTAAGCGGTGTATCAAGCGGGACCATTTTGCCGTTTACCTTCGCACCAATCGTCTTGTTCCCGACCTCTGAATGTACACGATAAGCAAAATCTATCGGGACTGAACCAGCTGGCAATTCAACGACGTCACCTTTTGGCGTAAACACATAGACCATATCCGAGAATAAATCAAATTTTAAAGATTCCATGAATTCTTCCGCATTGGAGGATTCATTTTGAAACTCTAAAATTTCACGGAACCAAGTTAATTTTTGGTCAATACTTTCACGTTTATTGTCTGCGTTTTTGCCTTCTTTATAAGCCCAGTGTGCTGCAATCCCATATTCAGCAATTTTATGCATTTCCTTTGTACGAATTTGTACTTCTAGTGGATCACCATATGGGCCAATGACCGTTGTATGCAATGACTGATACAGGTTTTGCTTCGGCATCGCAATATAATCTTTAAAACGACCTGGCATCGGCTTCCAGAGCGTATGCACAATGCCAATGACGGCGTAGCAATCTTTAATGCTATCAACTAAAATACGGACTGCTAGCAAATCATAAATCTCATTAAACTGCTTTCTTTGTAACGCCATTTTACGATAAATCGAGTAAATATGCTTTGGACGTCCGTAAATATCTGCGTCGATTTCAACATCTGCAAGCTGCGATTTAATCTCATCGATGACATTATCTAAATACGCCTCACGCTCATTGCGCTTTTTTTTCATTAAACTAACGATACGATAATATTGTTGTGGATTTAAATAACGGAGCGCTGTATCTTCAAGCTCCCACTTTACCGTACTAATCCCTAAACGATGCGCAAGCGGTGCGAAAATTTCGAGCGTCTCTTTTGAAATACGACGTTGTTTTTCTGCTGGTAGATGCTTTAGCGTACGCATATTGTGCAGACGGTCTGCCAGTTTAATTAAAATAACACGTATATCTTGTGCCATTGCCACAAACATTTTTCGATGATTTTCCGCTTGTTGCTCCTCTTTCGACATATATTTAATTTTCCCGAGCTTCGTTACACCATCAACGAGCATCGCGACTTCTTCATTGAATTCACTTACTAAATCTTCACGTGTTACCGCTGTATCCTCTACTACATCATGCAAAAATCCAGCGGAAACCGTTTCTGGATCCATTTGTAAATCCGCTAAAATCCCTGCTACTTGCACAGGATGTATAATATAAGGCTCTCCCGAACTACGGAATTGCTCTTTATGTGCTTCCTTCGCTACTTCATATGCTTTTACAACAAAAGCAACGTGCTCATCATTCATATACGATTTAACGAGCTCGAAAACATCTTCGGGCGCTAAAATTTGTTCTTTCGCCATAATTCGTCCACCTTATCCCGATTTTTTTCTCTATTAAGTATCATAACTTTAATTGTATAAAATAGTCATACAAATTGTAAAGACATACTAGTGTATACTTCACTGTAATAATAATATATGGAAATTCCGTAAAAACGAAACATTTTTACAGAAGTTGCTTGTTTATTAAAAAAGCAGCCTCAACCTGAAAGAGACTGCTTTTGCGATTAGTATTGGATTAATGTTTTCACTGGGTATTTGCCGATTTTTTCGCGACCTTTTAGCTCTAATAATTCAATTAAAAATGCACACCCTACGACTTCTCCGCCTAATTGCTCGATTAAGCGAATCGTTGCTTCTACTGTGCCACCTGTTGCAAGTAAATCATCACAGATTAACACTTTTTGACCTGGTTTTACAGCATCTTTATGCATCGTTAATGTGTCCGTACCGTATTCTAAGCCGTAATCAGCCGCAATGACTTCACGTGGTAATTTTCCTGGCTTACGTACTGGAGCAAAGCCGATTTCAAGTGCATAAGCAACAGGACAGCCGATAATGAAACCACGTGCTTCTGGACCAACAATAATTTCTGCGCCCACTTCTTTTGCATAGGCAACGATTTGATCTGTTGCGTATTTGTAAGCTGGACCGTTATCCATAATCGTTGTAATGTCCTTGAAGCTGATGCCTTCCTTAGGCCAGTTATCAACTGTTGTTATATATTGCGTTAAATCCATTATTTTTCCTCCTTGAGGGTTTAGCCCTTCATTCGTTCATTGAACCAATTTTTCAGCTCTGTATATGTAGCATATAAAAGCTTTTGCTCTAATTGTAATTGTACTGAACGCATTTTATATGACGGTGCCTCTTCTAATGCTTGTTTTGGTGCATTTTCGACAACAGTCGTCAAACCATCCTCTATTTTAACAAATCCTAGCTCAAAAAACACCTTTGTCATAAACTTAATTACATCAATATTTAGTCCAATATGTTGCGATAATTGTTCAATATGCGCTTTTAAGTTAAATGTCGGACGTTTTTTTAAAAATGCATAATACCAACTAAAGTGCTGACGAGTTGGCATCCCATTGAAATACTGTGAATTTGATGTATAAAAATGGACATAAATGCGTTTGAATTGCTTTTCTTTCAACATGTTTTCTAGTAATTCTACATTTACTGGTAAATCAAGAATAACAATATAAGGACCAAGCTGTTGATACGCTGTTTCATTTTCGATTAAGTGAATGGCATGCTGGATTACACCCTCATACTGATTGATTGTCTGCTGTTGGAACGCGACAAAATCAACATGCTCAACTGGTAACTTCGATAACCAATTGGCTGCTTGACTTTTCCCTCGATAATCATATAATTGCCATTCTTCCGTCTGGACATCCTCAATCATAAATTGCGGCTTTTTGATTCCTTGCCATTCATTTATTTGCAAATCTCCGACAAACGAAACTTGTACATCATAGGAAATTTCATTAAATAAATACCCTTTGCTAAATCCAATAGCATCAACTTTACCATACGCATCTTCAAGCTCCATTTTCAAATGGTTTTCTTGCGTACCAATACGACGCATCGACGCAACATTCATTTTTTCTAACGCAAATACTGGCTTTGCAAATTCTGTACCAAATGGACCGAGCTTACGAACTTCTTCAATTGCTTCGATGGACACTTCACTTAAATCGACTGGTACATCAATATAAAGTTTTGGTACAAGCTGCTCTTCTGTTAATACTGCTGTTGCCTGTTGATGAAGACGTGTACACAATTCATCGACATGCTCAAGCGGCAATGTCATACCAGCCGCCATCGGATGCCCACCAAAATGCGGTAAAATATCACGGTTTTTCGCTAGCTCATCATATAAATGGAACCCTTCGATACTACGAGCAGAACCTTTCGCTGTTCCTTTTTCTTGATCGAGTGAAAGTACAATCGTTGGCTTATAGTATTTCCCAACAAGCCTAGACGCAACAATCCCTACAACACCAGCATTCCATCCCTCTTTTGCTATGACTAATACAAGGCTATTTTTAATGGCTTCGTCACATTCAATCATCGCCATAGCCTCTTCTGTAATCGTATTGACAATTTCTTTTCGCTCATCGTTTTTCTGATTGAGCAATTTCACTAATGTGTCTGCTTGCTGTTTTGTTTCACTCATTAAAAACTGAACACCGGGCATTGCGTCACCTAGGCGACCAATGGCATTGAGACGTGGCCCAAAATAAAAGCCAATCGACTCCTCATTGATTTCTTTTTGCTTTACACCTGACGCCTCACAAATGACTTTTACCCACGGACTTTGTGAAGTTTGCAGTGCTTCAATGCCGCGCTTGACGAAATAACGATTTTCACCTTTTAACGGTACTAAGTCTGCAATCGTCCCAATGGCAACCAATTCAAATAAATGATCCGGTACTTCACCATATAAAGCATGAGCGAGCTTAAACGCAACCCCTACACCAGCAAGCTCCCCAAACGGATAATGCCCTTCCGGTACACGAGGATGCAAAATTACGTCTGCTGGTGGTAACACCTCACCCGCCTCATGATGGTCCGTGACAATCACATCCATGCCAAGCTCTTTCGCTACACGAATCGGTTCAATCCCGCTAATCCCATTATCGACTGTAATAATTAACTTTACGCCATTTTCATACGCCTGGCGGAATAATTCTTCATGTGGACCATATCCGTGTGTGAAACGATTCGGAATCATAAAATCGACATCTGCGCCTAAATCCAATAATACATTGAGCATAACCGTCGTACTTGTTATGCCGTCGGAATCATAGTCACCATATACTACTATTTTTTCGCCTTCTTCAAGCGCTTGATTGATACGTGCTACTGCCTGTTCCATCCCATGCATGGCAAACGGGTCGTGAAAATGACGCTCATCTGTTTGGAGCAGTGATACCGCTTGCTCCTCTGATGTACAACCACGCGCCACTAAAATTTTTGCTGCAATTGCTGAAATCCCTAGTTTTTTTTGTAATTGTTGCACTACATGTGAGTCCGGACGCTGCACAATCCATTTTTTTGCTGATTCTATCATTCTTTCACTTCCTTTATGATGTCCATTATAGCGGTTTTTTATTTTAAATAGGAGAAATATGAATAGATTGTCATTAGAAAAACATCCCTCACCTTAAAATTGTTGTAGATGGATTTAACGCTTTGTAAAATATGTGGTTCATCACCGTAAATGGGGGTTGATTTCCGTTCCAAATTCATTTGCGACGAAAGCGGAGCGTCAGGAGCAGCTGGGCGCTTTCCGGGGGGCGTCCAGCCTCCACTCCAATCAACAAACACCTTATTTCATCAATTAATTTATGTAGAGGTAGGTAGCACACGGAACGGAGAACGGTGACTCCAGCGGGACAAGCGAGCAAAGGCTAAAGTCGCCACGTCACGATCGCAACGCCTTTGTGAGCAACATCATGTTACCCCGAGCTGAAGGCCCCGCAGGAAATTTATTTGCGACGAAAGCGTAGCGACAGGAGCACCGAAGCACGAGCGACGGGGAGGCTTGATCTCGCCCGTGGAAAGCGAGTGCCGGAGCGGAAAGCAACGGTTACTCAGAGGGTAATATATATTTTAGAATTTGCTCGTTATAAGTATGTATATAACCTTTTCAATCATAAAAAAACGGTAAAATCCTATAAACTAGATTTTACCGCACACTATAATCTTCTATCTATACGATTTCACTTTAAAAATGGGTTGTGAAATTCCCGTTCAAATTTCTCTTGCATCTCTGACATTTGTAATTTTAAGCTAATATACTCGGCATTTTTTTCTGTTAATTTGCGATCCATGGTGTGGAGCTCATTTTTTAGCTGGTTCAATTTATACTTCATTGCAAACAAACGAACAGCTGAAAAACAAGCTGAAATGAACATCCCTATAAATGCTGAACCTAATACAATAAAAATTAATGGCCACTCTGCTTTTCCAAATACATAATTTACAGATACCTTTTCTATATTAACGTAAGCAAACACAGCAATCATAAGAGCAAAAAGAAGTCCCGCTAATATGGTCCATTGTATCTTCATAAAAACGCTCCCCTCCTTCATCTATATGCATATCTATTTACTCAATATGTAATGGCAAAAAGAAAAAAGTGTGCCAGAAGACAATCCTGACACACTTGACTACATATTATACAACTGGCTCGTCTGAACCCCATTGTTTTTTCTCTTTTTTCACAACTGCTGTACCCTTTTTGCTCATTTCACGTGATTTTAATGTGTACCAAATTTGAGCAGCGATACAAATTGATGAATACATCCCTGTTACTAAACCGATTAATAACGCAATTGAGAAGTTTTGAATAGACGGCGCACCTAATGCAATTAACGCTACAACAACGATAATAACCGTTAATACTGTATTAACAGAACGCCCCATTGTTTGACGCAGTGATTTATTGACGATTAATGCCAAGTCTTCTTTCGTTGTAATCTTCTCTGAACGATTAACATTTTCACGGATGCGGTCAAATGTTACGATTGTGTCATTAATGGAGTAACCAACAATCGTCAGCACAGCCGCGATAAATGTAATGTCTATTTCTAAACGCATGAAACTGAAAATGGCGATGATAAAGAATATGTCATGCAGTAACGACGCAATCGCCCCGACACCCATGCGCCATTCGAAACGCACTGCTACATAAATAATAATGCCAAGCGCCGCAATGGATAATGCCTTAATCGCATTTTTCACAAGCTCTTCCCCAACGGTTGATGATACCGTACTTACATTCGGCTCCTGACCGTAATCTGCTAAAACCTTCGCCTTAAAGTCGGCAACTTTATCTTGTCCGAATTCCGTTTTATAGCGGGCTACAGCAATATTTTGTTCGTTACCTGAAATGAGCACATCATCTGTTTCATAGCCTATTGACGCTAAATAATCGACCATCTCTTCCTTTGTCACTGCAGTTGGTGCTTCGATATCAATACGCGTACCACTTGAGAAATCGATACCTAAATTTAATTTGTACATGCCTAAAATCGCTGAGCCTACTAATAAGATAATTAACGAAAAGGCATAGAACTTTTTACGGTTCTTAACGAAATCAAGCTTATCGAATTTCGTCGTTAAGTCTAATGTTGATACTTCATCTTCTGGCTTAGACTGTTTCGATTTGGCAACACCAAACCAAGCAGGGTTATTAAAGTATCCGCTATTAACTAGTAAACCTAGTAACATACGAGAACCCCATACCGCGGTAATGAATGATAATAAAATCGTAATAATTAACATCGTTGCGAAACCTTTAACCGAACTTGTACCAAACCCGAATAACACAACAGCCGCTAATAACGTCGTTAACTGTGCATCAATAATAGCTGATAACGATTGTTTTGAGCCAAGTTGATAAGCCTCTTTTACCGTACGCCCTACGCGCAATTCTTCGCGAATACGTTCTGCTGTTAAAATATTGGCATCTACAGCCATTCCAACACCGAGTACGATGGCGGCAATCCCTGGTAATGTTAATACCGCATTAATACCATTAAAGATAACAAGTACTAAGTACGTGAACGTTGTTAATGTAATAATAGCGATAAAACCTGGTAAACGATAATACAATAACATGAATACAAAGATAAGCGCGACCCCGACAACGCCAGCCTTCACTGTATCATTTAATGCATCTTCCCCGAACTGTGCACCAACTGATGTCGAGTAAATCTCTGTTAATTTAACAGGTAATGAACCTGAGTTTAAAATACTTTCTAATGTTTTCGTTTCTTCTACAGTAAAGCTCCCTGAAATTTGAACATCTGTTGAATCAATGACTTTTGAAACCGTAGCCGCTGATGCATATTTTGGTTTCTCACCTTGAGACATTTTTGCCACTTCAGCTGCGTATGAATCTACACCTTCTTCAAAGTCTAACCATACAACTAATAAATTTTCACCAACAGGACGTGAAGCAAGTTCACGTGTTACAGCAGCAAATTTATTTGCATCTTTTAATTTTAATGTCACGATTGGTTGGTTTTGCTGGCCAAATGCCGAAGCAGCACCGCCCTCTTTTAAATCTGTCCCATCAAGTAATACGTTATCGTTCACATCACGGAACGTTAACTCAGCCGTACTTGATAATAACTCACGAGCGGATGACTGGTCATCTAAGCCGGCAAGTTGTACACGGATACGGTCTTCTCCTTCTACTTGAATGCTCGGCTCACTAACGCCAAATCGGTTAATACGATCATTTAAAGCGGTTGTCGTATCAGCCAATATTTTTTCCGTAACATCCTGTCCGTCCAGTGTTTCGACTTCATAAAGTACTTCAAAGCCACCTTGTAAATCTAGCCCTAGTTTTACGTCTTTTAGAATGCCTTGTACCGTTGTCCCCATACCTGCGAATAGTAGCCCTACTACAAGTATAAAGGTAAGGATACGGTTTGCTAATTTCATCTGTAAATCCTCCTCAAAATGCATGCTGACGCACACGAGAAAGAGCGCAAAATAATTTGCGCTCTTTCTTTTACTTATGTAGCAAATATCACTGCTAAGCTATACTTTTCCCTTCACCTTACTATTCCAGAAATACAAATAGCGGTGTTGATTAACAGAAAAATTTGTAAAAGAAACGTGCAATAAGCTTATTATGAAATAGGTCGCGTTCGCTGTCAAATGAACATTCCATAAACAAGCATTTTTTTACTAAAATGTTATTCTTTTTTCTTAGGTCCTAGTAATGCTTCCAGGTCTTCTGCATTTAAGTCAATGATTCCATCATTAAACTGTAGTTCTTTTATTTGTACATGATTTAACAGTTCTGATGGGGTGATTGAAAAAATCGTTGATACTACTACATGTAAGGGAAGTTCCTCTACTACTTTTTTGCGCCATTTCTTTTCAACACAATATTGCCATAACTGTTCCATTGTAATGGCATCATATTCATAAAGTTCAAACTCTTCCAGTTTGCTTTGTAAAACTAATTGCATTTTACGATAAAGCGACTCATAAGGAACTGCCACGACAATCCACCCCTAATAGTTAGTTTTAATGGTCGGTGTATTTGCATACCAATATTGTATATGAAACATAAAAAAAAGAGAAGGGATTGCACTGCTCATGGCTTCTTTTGTTAAAGGCACGCTTCTGTTGACAGTCGTTATTTTTTTATCTAAACTATTTGGTTTTGTTTATCGCATGCAGTTTATGCGCATTGCGGGAGAAGAAGTTGTTGGTATTTATATGACCGCCTACCCTGCTTTTATTTTCTTTATTTCTTTAGTGCAACTCGGCTTACCAATTGCTTTAACAAAAGTTGTAGCAGAACTTTATGCAAAAGGGAAAATTACAGACACAAAAAGCGTCCTAAAAACGTGCCTACGTATTTCTACCGTTTCCATTTTAGTTTTTTTACCGATTCTTGCGTTTATTACACCAACGATTGCGGAAACGTTATTACAAAGTGAGGGGACACGCTATCCACTAATAGTTGCGATTTATACCGTACCCATTGTGGTGTATGCGGGGATTATTAGAGCCTATTTGCTCGGGTTAGGGAAAACAACACCTACTGCCTGGTCGTCCCTAATAGAGCAAACGATCCGCATTGCTGCTGTTTCCTTTGCTCTGCCGTACTTATTAACCGATTCCAGTACGACAAATGCTGCATTTGCGATGGGAATGACCGCTCTCGGTGAATGTGCCGCTCTCATTTACTTACTGATTCACTATCATTTCGTGAAAATACGGACAGACAAAAAAGTAGGTACTTATCGTAGCGGGCCACTGTTTCGTATTGCATTACCTTCAGCAGGCAGCAAACTATTCGGTACATTTACATGGTTTTTAGAACCTATTGTGTTTTTAAAAGCACTCACGATTTCAGGTTTAACGGCAACAGCGGCTACTACTTTATACGGGGTGATTTCAGGAGTACATATCCCCCTCCTGCTCTTCCCAGCATTCATACCGGCAGCACTCGCCATTATTTTAATTCCTGCGATTAGTAATGCTGCAGCTGTTCAGAACGTTCGATTACTCAATCAACGGATTACGATTTCATTGCGCCTTTGTTCACTGATAGGTTGCTATGCTGCAACGTTTTTCTTGTTATACGGGGACTTTCTTGCAGTAGAACTATTTCACTTAAACGACGAAACAAACTACATGAAAATACTAGCGCCTATTTTTTATTTTTATTATATTCAAAGTCCGCTCCTGTCAATTTTACAGGCGTTGGACCAAGCCCGCGTGGCGATGATGAATTCGATTTATGGTGGAATTGGGAAACTTTTATTAATGCTTGTGTTGGCGGCACAGCCAATGCTACAACAGTACGGCGCTATTATTGCGATCGGATTTGGTGTTTTGCTTACTTCGTTTTTACATATTGCATCCGTTCGTAACAATCCGAAAATTGAAGTGGGCTTCCGTTTATTTGCCGCATCTTATGGCTGTTTTATCGTCACATGTATTGTGCAATCAACGATTCCTTACAATTCCATAATTACAAGTATAGTAACAACATTTTCTTTATTAACCATTTTACTGCTCTTGACAAAACAAATTAACCTATCTGATTTCCGTTACGTCCGTTTACTTTTTTCGCGCCTTTAACTGATAATGAACTTTCCCATCTTCATAACAACAATAAAACACCTCATCCGTAGTATGCACACCTTCATCGCGCAACTGATCTTCTAACCATTTTCGATCTTTCCCGATAAATTTCAAATGTTTGTCATCGACATACCCATCTATGACAATTGGCAGGATGAACGGCTCATCCCCTTTTTTAAAAACTGATAGTTTACCAGACGGTTCTAAAAAAGCATAAGCAACACTTTGTACAGATGAAATGCCTTGTTCACGTAACTGTTGAAATAAATCATCTAAATTATAGCGCTGTTTACGCATTTCAGCTTCGACAATCACACCGTCACGAATGATAATTGTCGGATCACCATCAATCGTATCGCGCATTTTCTTATTTTTTAAAATAAAAAGGGCGTTTAAATACTGGATGATAAATAGTAAAACAATCGGTACAACAGCTAACACTAATGACCGATCTAAATTATCGATTGCTAGTGACGCTACTTCAGCAATGAGTACGTATACAGCAAAATCAAGTAGGCTTAGTTCGCCTACTTCCCGTTTTCCCATCAAGCGAAAAACAAGGAGGACAACAATATATAAAACAATCGTACGAAAAGCAATGATCCAAAACTCAGCCATCTCTCACACCCCTTTTTCATTTCAGTGTGGGCGAACAAGTTAGGCATTATACAGAAAAAAGGAAGGGGATGTCCAGAAAGCTTTTACTTTCCGTACATCCCCTTCACTCCTGGATTAGTATCCATTACGAAATATTGCTCCTGCGGTGGTCGCATCAACATGCCACCATCCTCGTCGCGAAAGGTGTCGTCTCAAAAGTCTTTCAGACGACACCTTCCTTTTTATTATTCTACAACTCTGCCGATTGCTTGGCGTTCAAATTTCACAGTTGTATTATTAGCAATTTTTAAATAAATCGCTGTATCTTCAATTGCATCAATTTCGCCATGTAAGCCACCAATTGTAATGACTTTGTCACCTTTTTTTAGATCGTTTTGCATCGCAACTGTTGCTTTTTGTCGCTTTTGTGCTGGACGGATTAAAATAAACCACATCGCAACAAACATCAAAACAATCATAATCAATTGTCCATATGCTGCATCCATTTTATATAGACTCCTTTCGAAAATCTTATCTTTACTAGTATAGTATAAATTCTCATTATATGGCGAGATTTTCTATCAAATTCTTGAATTTTTCTATCATAAGAAAAGAATTTCTACAAAAACGATTAGAAATTCTTCGCATCCGGTTTATTATAACCGTATTTCTCGAAAAATTCTTCTTTAAAGTCCCCAAGACGATCTTCTCGAATCGCTTGACGCACATCTTCCATTAGCTTAATTAAGAAGCGTAGGTTATGATACGATGTTAAACGTAGACCGAATGTTTCTTCCGTGCGTAATAAATGACGGACATAAGCACGTGTATAGTTTTTACATGTGTAGCAGTCGCATGTTTCATCAATTGGACGGAAGTCACGTGCATATTTCGCGTTTTTAATGACCATACGTCCTTCTGATGTCATTAATGTACCGTTACGGGCAATTCGCGTTGGCAATACACAGTCGAACATATCAATCCCGCGGATAGAACCGTCAATAAGTGAATCGGGTGAACCAACACCCATTAAATAACGCGGCTTGTCTGCTGGCATTAATGGTGCTGTAAAGTCTAATACTTTGTTCATGATGTCTTTTGGCTCCCCAACGGATAAACCTCCGATTGCATAACCTGGGAAATCAAGCTCCACTAACGCTTCTGCTGAACGACGACGCAAGTCTTCATATTCTCCACCTTGAATAATCCCAAATAAACCTTGCTCATCTGGGCGCTGGTGTGCTTCTTTACAACGTTTTGCCCAGCGTGTTGTACGATCCACAGACGCTAGCATATACTCATACGTCGCTGGAAACGGTGGACATTCATCAAACGCCATCATAATATCTGAACCAAGGTCATTTTGAATTTCCATCGCTTTTTCAGGAGATAAAAATAATTTATCGCCATTTAAGTGATTACGGAAATGAACGCCTTCCTCTTCAATTTTACGGAATTGGCTAAGTGAAAACACTTGGAAACCGCCTGAATCTGTTAAAATCGGACGATCCCAATTCATAAATTGATGCAATCCGCCCGCTTCTTTGACGATATCATTGCCTGGACGTAGCCATAAGTGATACGTATTGGATAGGATAATCCCTGCATTCATTTCTTTTAACTCTTCTGGGCTCATCGCTTTTACTGTTGCTTGTGTCCCAACTGGCATAAACGTTGGGGTTTCAAACGATCCGTGTGGCGTGTGCACAATCCCAAGGCGCGCACCTGTTTGGGCACAAGTTTTAATTAATTCGTAACGAATTGGTGGTTGTGTCATAAATAAAAGTCCTCTCATTTCTAAAGTAAAAACAGTACTTCGAATCTAATGCCCCGTTACATATTGGTAACAGGCACATAAGTATTAATTTTAGGTGGTCTGACAACGTTTTGCAAACTATTTCTTCGGACGGATAAACATCGCATCGCCAAAGCTAAAGAAGCGGTAACGCTCCTTAACTGCCTCCTCATATGCCGATAAAATCGTTTCCTTTCCGGCTAATGCACTGACAAGCATCACCAGCGTAGACTTTGGCAAATGGAAGTTTGTAATAAGCCCGTCAATCGCTTTATATTCATAACCAGGGTAAATGAAAATATTTGTCCAACCTTGCTCTGCTCGAATTTCCCCGTTATATTTACTCGCAATCGTTTCAAGCGTACGCGTAGAAGTTGTCCCAACTGAAATAACACGACCACCTGCTTGTTTTACTCGGTTAATCGTTTGTGCCGCTTCCTCTGTCACACTATAAAATTCAGAATGCATATCATGTTCTTCGATTGAATCTACACTGACAGGACGGAATGTGCCAAGTCCAACGTGTAATGTCACGAACACGACTTCAACACCTTTTGCTTTAATTTGCTCGAGCAAGTCTTCTGTAAAATGAAGACCTGCTGTCGGTGCTGCAGCTGAACCGCGCTCACGGGCATATACCGTTTGATAACGGTCTTGATCATCTAATTTTTCACGAATATACGGAGGTAGCGGCATCTCACCAAGCTGATCTAAAATCTCATAAAAAATGCCGTCATATTCAAATGTAAACGTACGTCCCCCATGCTCTAGCATACCCGTACATGTCGCTTTTAATAAGCCATCACCGAATGTCACAACCGTTCCTACTTTTACGCGCTTCGCAGGCTTGACAAGTGTTTCCCATTCGTCTTCATTCGTTTGTTTCAACAGAAGCAATTCAATGTTGGCCCCCGTATCTTCTTTTGTCCCCATAAGACGTGCTGGTAGTACACGTGTATCATTTAGTACGAGACAATCGCCTGCCTGTAATTCATGGACAATATGAGCAAATTGATGGTGCTCTACTTCTTTTGTATGTGGATTGACAACCATTAAACGACTCGCTGTTCGGTCAAGAAGCGGTGTTTGAGCAATCAATTCTTCAGGTAAGTAAAAATCAAAATCTTCTACTTTCATCTTTGTAACTTCCTATCGTTTAATTTTGTTGTGGGTACGCATAGCCAAAATGCTCATACGCTAAATTTGTTGCGACGCGCCCTCTTGGTGTTCGTTGCATAAAGCCAATTTGCAATAAATACGGCTCATACACTTCCTCAATCGTAATGCGTTCTTCCCCAATGGACGCAGAAATCGTATCTAAGCCAACCGGACCACCTGTAAAGCGTTCAATGAGTGCAATCATTAATTTATGGTCAATGTGATCTAAGCCGCGAGGATCTACTTGCAATAGTTCAAGTGCTTGTTTTGCTAAAGCAAGCGTAATTGTCCCGTCCCCTAGCACTTGTGCATAATCGCGCACACGTTTTAGCAGACGATTGGCAATACGGGGTGTCCCCCGCGAACGACGTGCCATCTCGTAAGCCGCTTGGTCATCAATTTCTACGTTAAATAAGTGTCCACTTCTAACCACAATGTGAGCAAGCGACTCCTCATCATAATATTCTAAGCGTAGGTGGACACCAAAACGGTCACGAAGCGGTGCCGATAACGCTCCTACACGTGTCGTTGCACCGACTAATGTAAACGGTGGTAAATCCAGTCGAACAGAACGCGCTTCTGGTCCTTTACCAATCACAATATCTAAACAAAAATCTTCCATTGCTGGATAAAGCACTTCTTCGATGGCGCGTGGCAGACGGTGAATTTCGTCTATAAAAAGGACATCGCCCGGCTCAAGTGAACTTAAAATGGCCGCTAAATCACCCGGACGTTCGATAGCAGGACCGCTCGTCATTTTAATATTCACGCCCATTTCATTCGCGATAACAGCCGCTAGCGTTGTTTTCCCTAGCCCCGGAGGACCATATAATAACACATGGTCAAGACTTTCCTCTCGCATTTTCGCTGCTTCGATAAAAACTTTTAAATTGTCCTTTACTTGCTGCTGACCGATATATTGGGAAAGCCGTTGAGGTCGTAGTGATAATTCAAATTGTTCATCAAAAGCGTTCGATTCACTTGATAATAAACGATCTGTCATCGCTCGTTCCCTCCTACTTCATTTTCAATAATACTTTTAATGCCTGCTTCATATATGCATCTGTTGTCGTTAAAGCTTCATCCTCTTCCAGCTGAGGTTTTACTTTGGCAAGCTCCTTTTCGGAGTAACCGAGAGCAATGAGCGCTAACATTGCTTCTTCTAGTTCATGCCCATACGGATTCATCCCAAATAGCGGCAGCTCGTCCTCTGTGCTTGGTAGCTCTACTACATCCATTAATGTCCCTAGTTTGCCCTTTAAATCCAAAATCATTTGGCGTGCTGTTTTTTTTCCTACACCTGGAAACTTCACTAAAAAGGCTTCATCTTCCATCTCAATCGCTTGGATTACATGCGTTGGTGCCCCCGAAGCTAAAATGGCTAAAGCTCCTTTTGGTCCAATCCCTGATACTTGGATCAGTTTACGGAATAATTCACGTTGCTCTAAGCTCGTAAAACCGTATAATGTATGAGCATCTTCTCTCACATGCATATGTACATATACTAGCTGTATTTGCTCATTTACTCGAAAAGCATAAGGATTTGGTGTAAATAATTGATAGCCGATGTTTTGCACCTCTAACGCGATATATTCCGGTGTAATACGTGTAACTTGTCCTTTTACATAATCATACATTTGCTATTCCCCTCACATTCAACCTGTATATTATATCATACTGTTCGCCTTTTTCCCGAACAAAAAACCGCCAAATAGTTGACGGTTCATGTGATCATTTACATTTTATAAATTTGTTTCATTAAGACTGGCCACATTTGTAATGCTTGGTTCGTGAATGGTCGCACATATTGCAATAGCTGTTCTTTCTGCGCATCATTCACTTGCAATAAATAAAGCCATTCCCGTAGCAATTCATTTGGATATAATAAATAATTCCTTTTTTGTCGGGTTATTTCTGTATACGGTTGTTCATTCAATAATGCATATATATCATAATTTACATGAGGTAATACACGATGCATCCATAAAATCACTTCGTCAGCAGGATCACCAAGGCACGCTAAATCGAAATCAATTATTGCAGGCTGATCACCAAGCAAAAAATTATGATGTACGACATCTCCATGAAGCAATGTGAACTTGGAAGTTTTACTAGCATCTATTTTTCTAAGCGCCTGCTCCGTCATATTCGAAATTGTATAAAAATCCTTTCCCATTAAAGGGAGCAGCTCTTTTTCGTTATTTTTAAATCGAGCAAATCTTACTTCCCATTTTTTTAGTAAATCTTGTCTTGGAAGTAAAGCATCTTTCCATAGAACATTCGTTTCATGAAGAGCTTTTAACATCTCTAATGATTTCGTACGATCCTCCATTTTTTCGTAGTTCGCGGGTCTACCATGTACCCATTGATGCACGATATATGGTGTACTCTTTTGAGAGGTGATCGGTGCAATATATGGAAAATGATTTTTCATTAGCTTTTTATGAATAAAGCGTACCTTATCCGCAATAAATGCATCGTCATAGTATTTTACGAAAAATGCACCCTTTTCCGTATCATAGCGCCAACAATTTTCTTTTAGCTGCATCTCTTAACGCCAAGGCGGCTGTTGACAGGGATGACAATACGGGTTGAAGGGTGGTTGTGTGTGTTGTTCAATTGGTCTCATATCTTGATAATAACCTTGTACTTGCTGGTCCTTATCCTCACATTGTGGACGAGTTTGTTCACAGGCATCTACTGGTTGCTGACAAGGGACTGGTTGCCACATGGACGGATGTTGCATTGGTTGTTGCCACATCGAAGGGTCATGCATTGGCTGCTGCCACATCGGTTGTTGCCACATGGATGGGTCATGCATTGGTTGTTGCCACATCGGTTGTTGCCACATCGAAGGGTCATGCATTGGCTGTTGCCACATAGATGGATCATGCATTGGCTGTTGGTGCATTGGTTGACAGCACATTGATTGATGATGCATCATCGGTGACCAACACATTGGTTGTTGCCATGTTGGTTGTTGCCACATCTGTTGTTCATACATCGGTTGCTGGTACATTGGTTGTTCATGTACAGATTCCTCATCCATTGGTTGCTCATGTACAGATTCTTCCTCCATCATTTCCTTATATACCGGTTGCTCTGGCATTACTGGTTGTTGTGGCATTGGCTGTTGCGGCATCATCGGTTGTTCTGGCATGAACTGCGGCATCATTGGCTGTTGTGGCATCATCGGTTGCTCTGGCATGAACTGCGGCATCATTGGTGGTTGATAAATTACCTGCGGATACATCGGTTGTTGATAAATCGTTTGTTGATAAATGGGCGGTTGTTGTGGTGACATACAGGACACGCACCATTGTGGCGGCATCATTGCGGCTGGATTATAAGTTGGTTGATACATTTCTGCCTCCATGGACTCCTCTACAAGCGGCAATTCTTTAACCGGTTTCCATTCTGTTTCTTTTTCTTCAACGCTTGGCACAACCTTCGTTTTGGCACTTTGGACTTCCTCTTTCTTAGTCCCTGTAGCAGCTTCCGGTAAGAAAATTTCCATTCCCGGCACAATATAATCAGGATTCGCTAGTTGCGCATTTAGTCTTTTTAACTCATCAAAACCAATGCCATACTGTTTCGCGATTTTCCATAATGTATCACCTTTTTGCACAATATGAACTCGCATCGATTGCCTCCTTTTCTCGCTATAGCATATGCCTACCTATAAAAAACGACACAAATTTCGCGCGGAAAGACAGCTATCATGATACACTATGCTTACAACAAATGTTTTTTGACATTTAGAGGTGATTTAGATGAAGAAAATGCTAGGAGAAGAGCGCCGTCTCGAACTTTTAAATCTATTAAAACAACAAAATGGACCGATTACAGGAACAGATTTAGCCAAACACGCAAATGTATCACGCCAAGTTGTTGTGAATGATATGAATTTATTAAAGGCGCGTAATGAGCCCATCGTGGCGACGAGTCAGGGCTACTTGTATATGAAAGAACAAAGCACCGCTTCCTATGAACGCAAAATTGTGTGCATGCACACTGCAGATGAGACACGTGATGAAATGTATACTATCGTTGACTGTGGTGTAACGATTCAAAATGTTCTTATTGAACATCCTGTTTATGGCGAAATTACCGCCTCCATTTTAGTATCCAACCGTGTTGAGGTCGATCTGTTTCTAGAAAAGCTTGAACAAACAAAAGCAAGCTTCCTATCAGCTCTAACAGATGGTACCCACTTGCATGTTATTTCTGCCCCAAGTGAAGCACTTTTGGATAAAGCAGAGGCAAGCCTTCGTGAAAAGGGATACTTAATCGAAAACTAAAAATAGGGCAGTCTCAAACAAATACGAGACCGCCCTATTTTATGCTTTTATCTTGTCAATTATTTTATGATAAATCGGCTTCATATGCTCTTCGTTTGAATATTCATCCAACTGATCAATTGGTAACCAAGCTACTCCGCTATTTTCCTCTTCTGCAATCGTCAATGCTTGTGCATCATCGGCTTCAATTAAATATGTAACATTTAAATGGAGATGTGGTGAAATAAATTTCCCCTTCTTCACATGCCCAATAACCGTTAATACATCGAGGGAAAAAATATCAGTTATGACTGGTTGTAAATTCAATACACCCGTCTCTTCTTGCACTTCTCGAAGCGCAACCGCTAAAAAATCGGTTTCCCCGTCTGCATGCCCGCCTGTCCAACTCCACGAATTATAAATATTATGATGTACCATAAGTACTTTTGTCCGTGCTTTATTGACTACAAACCCTGAACATGTCATATGTGCTACTTCATTTTCGCGCGTTAAAATATCGTCAAACGTTGTCAGGCATTTCATGATGATTTGCTTATCTGCCATTTCTTGCTCATTAAATGGTTGATAATTCATTAATTGCTCTTGCCACATACATTGCCCACCTTTTATGTTAATAAAGACTCTTCACCAAAATATGTACTTGACCACACATTCCGTTACGGGCGGACGCTTTCCGCGGGCTTGGCTTCATCCTCCTCGACTCGCAAATGCTCGTCTGTGGGGTCTTCAGCTCGGGGCAACACGATGTTGCTCACAAAGGCGTTGCCACAGGACGTGGCGACTTTAGCCTTTGCCCACTTCCCCCGCAGGAAGCTTTGCACCTGCCGCTTCACTTCCGGTGCAGAAAAACATTGCTCTGTAGCGAAAGGCGAATGCCGTCAGCTACACTCGCCGCCCTTCACTGCATGTGCTTTTAGAT
Source organism: Lysinibacillus sp. LZ02 (assembly GCF_050613145.1). Classification (GTDB taxonomy): domain Bacteria; phylum Bacillota; class Bacilli; order Bacillales_A; family Planococcaceae; genus Lysinibacillus_B. Next base: position 2,772,642 of record NZ_CP192507.1, read on the forward strand.
CAATATCAAGAACAGATTCTAGTATTGAACCTTAATACAGCCATTATATCACGACAAAAAACGCGTCTGCTGTTCTTTTGAAGGGAGCATGCATACTTCTTTTTGTCCAAACCACTTATAACGATTTTTAGCAACAAACGTATAAAGTCTATCCCGTATAGGACGCGGCAATATGATTGCAATATACAAAAACCTCCAAAATCCTTGCAAATATTTCGCGATTCGAAGGGCGGCTGTTGACTTTGTGTACGCTTGATGATGCTCAATTAGCACGACACTATCAATCCCTTGAAGGTGATATTGTTTCACAAGCTGCTGCCCTACTTCACTTTGCAAAGAAGCAAAACGAAAGACCCCTCCGTCCCGTTTTAAAATAAACTGCACACTGGCATCACAAACATTGCATACACCATCGAACAAAATGATGCGCATTTAATCCCCTCATTCTGGTGTGTTATACGTATAGTATGTACCAAGTGATTTGACAGAGCAACCAAGTGCATTTAGCTCCTCTACAGCACCTTTCATCATCGGTTCATGCTCATCTGCTGACACATCAATAATAAAGAAGTAATCACCGAGTCCTGTTTTTAATGGACGTGATTCGATTTTACTTAAATTTAATTTGCGCCAAGCAAAGACAGAAAGCACTTGATGCAATGACCCCGAAACATCATCTTCCGGTAACGTTATCATAAAGGTTGTTTTCGGACCACTTGTCGCTTCTTCTTTCGGTAAGCGTAAATTTTGCTTCGATAACACGAAGAAGCGTGTATGGTTAAAATGAAAGTCGTGAATATTTTTCTCTACAATTTCTAATCCGTATTTCTCCGCGGCAGACGAGTTACCGATTGCCGCAATACATTCATCTGGTGATTCTGATACAAGTTTAGCCGCTGCTGCCGTTGAAGAATATTGATGTAATGGCACACTGCTGAAATTATAAAATAAGTATTTATGACACTGTGCAAGAGCATGTGGATGCGAATAAATCGCATGAACATTGCGCCAATTATTTACTTGGTTTTTATGTACCATTAAGTGTTGCTGTATTTTAGATAATACTTCCGCTGTGACAAAAAGCGTTGCCTCATGAAATAAATAATCTACCGTCAGCGGGACGGATCCTTCTAACGCATTTTCAATTGGTACAACAGCTAAATCCACTTTCCCCTCTGCTACAGCCTCAATACATTCTGGAATCGTTGTGCATGGGATCAACCACTCATTTTCAAATAATCCTTTCGCCGCTAAATACGTAAATGACGCTTCTGGTCCTAAATAGGCAATCCGTTTTCCCCATTGCTCTCCTACCGTCATATCCAATCCTCCAAACACTTTCATTTCTAAATTTTCAGTTAATGCTATGTAAAAAGAGAGAGCGCAATAGTGCGCTCTACTCTGTTATAAAGCACCTGAGCTAATAACCTCAGCAGCCTCTACAAAATCTAAATGCTTTAAACTTCGCATTAAGTCATCTAATTCATCCGTCATACTCGTCACATCCAATGATAATGTCACGTTTGCACGCCCCTGAATGGGAATCGTTTGATGAATCGTTAATACATTACAATGTGCATCTGATACCATTTCAAGTAGCTTTGCTAATGCACCTTTTCGATCCTGTAATTGGATAAACACAGTTAAAATACGCTCTTTCACAATGGAGTGGAAAGGAAAAACGGCATCGCGATATTTATAAAAGGCACTCCGTGATAAATCGACTTCTTTCACAGCGTCCCAAATGGAAGCAACCTGTCCACTTTGAAGCAATTGCTTTGCTTCTAAAGTTTTTTGCATTGCGTCTGTCAGTACGTCTTCACGCACTAAATAATATCGTTGATTTGCAACGTTTTTCATAATTTTCCCCCCGCACTTTTCAAAACCTTAATCAATAAATTCAAATTCAAATTCTAGTAAGCGAACTGTATCGCCATCTTTGGCCCCACGTTCACGTAATGCTTCATCAACACCCATTGCACGTAATTGGCGCGCAAAACGACGAATACCGTCTTCACGGCTAAAGTCTGTCATCTTAAATAGGCGCTCAATTGAACCACCAGAAAGAATCCATGCACCATCGTCATCACGTGTAATTTCAAAGTTGTCTTTCTTCGATTCATGTTTATACAGAACTGTTGCGTCCGATTCTTCTTCTTCCACTTCATGTAATTGGAATTCAGGTGTCACTTCTAGTAAATCTGCAATTTCAAATAATAGCGGTTTTAACCCTTGGCGAGAAACAGCTGAAATTGGGAAGACTTTCACATCCGGACCAACTTTTTTCTTGAACTCTTCTAAATTTTCTTCCGCATTCGGCATATCCATTTTATTGGCTACAACTAGTTGTGGACGCTCTGTTAAACGTAAATTATATTGCTCTAATTCGTTGTTAATCGTTACGTAATCTTCATACGGATCGCGCCCTTCTATGCCGCTCATATCCACGACATGCACGATAACACGTGTACGCTCAATATGACGTAAAAATTGCATTCCTAGGCCCACGCCTTGGTGAGCGCCTTCGATTAACCCTGGTAAATCTGCCATAGCAAATGAACGACCATCTTCTGTCTCAACCATTCCTAAGTTTGGTACGATTGTTGTGAAATGGTATGCACCAATTTTTGGTTTTGCAGCGGATACAACAGATAAAAGTGTTGATTTCCCAACTGATGGGAATCCAACTAAACCAACATCTGCTAATACCTTTAATTCTAAAATAACATCTAATTCTTGACCCGGTTCACCTTTTTCAGCAAGCTCTGGTGCTGGATTTGCCGGCGTTGCAAAACGTGAGTTACCACGGCCACCTCGCCCTGCTTTCGCAATGACTGCACGTTGACCATGCTCTACTAAATCTGCAATAACAGCTTTTGTTTCAGCATTGATTACAACCGTTCCTGGTGGCACTTTTACGATGAAATCTTCTGCTTTACGACCGTGCATGCCTTTACTCATACCGTGCTCACCGCGTTCAGCCTTAAAGTGGCGTTTGTAGCGGAAGTCCATTAACGTACGTAAGCCCTCTTCTACCTCAAACACAACATTCCCACCGTGACCGCCATCTCCACCAGCTGGTCCACCATTTGGTACATATTTTTCACGACGGAAGGCTACCATACCATCTCCGCCGTCTCCACCTTTTACATAAATCTTAACGTGATCTACAAACATACCGTTCACTCCCTAATTTTGCATAACAAACTTCCAAGACGTTGTCGTTTGTTCCAACGTTTGTATTTGCAATGCATTTAATTCCTTATTAAAATGTAGTGCCTCGTTAAACTGTCCTGTAAAATGAACAGCAATTTCAAATTCATCCCCAGCACCTACAATATCGATTTGTAGCTGTTGTTCCGAAAAAGGATCTAACCGGTCATACACATGAAGGATTGTTTCTTCCAAGTATTGAACAATTAGCTCGTCCCATTGTTCGTTTAAAGCTTTTGTTATATTGGTAGAGAACTCCATTTGAAATTCAGGATAACGCCATCTTAACGTCTGCAAGTATTCAACCATCTTTGGCAGACCAATTTTATTTAACTGAGAGACATTTTGACATTGGGCAACAATGTCCTGAATAAGCTCCTTTGCTTCCTCAATACGCTCTAAGTCAAGGTTCATCTTAATTAAATGAAGGTGATTTAAAAAATCATGGTTTGCATAACGTAATACTTGTTGTACCGTTAAAGATTGTTCCGTCATTTTATTCACTCCAATAAAGTTATCTTACATAGTATAACAATTTTTATTCGACATTTCCTTTAAAACGTAATACTTAGAACAGTTCAATCTTCATTCAAAAAAAGAAGCCGTCTGAAAAGACATTTTAAGGTGACTCCTTTACGACCACCACCGAACCAATATTTCTTAGTAGATATGTATCAAGAAGTGAAGGGGGTGTCCGGAAAGTTTTCACTTTCTGGACACCCCCCCCTCAGGCTGTTGATACTTGCCTCGTTTGTCCGCTCATGAACCTCGCGTCTTCCCTCGGCTACGCGCCCTTGTATGGCAAGCGTTTTCAAGACAGCATGAACAATATGTTCAAGAGTTATCTAAAAATACGTGTAGACAAAGTCAAATATTGACTTTGTCTACACTTTCAAGAATTACTCTTTATTTACAAGATTATGCTTCTTGAGCTACTGGGTATACAGATACTTTCTTTTTATCGCGGCCCATGCGTTCGAATTTTACAACGCCATCAACTTTCGCGAATAAAGTATCGTCACCACCACGACCTACGTTTGTACCTGGGTAAATTTTTGTACCGCGTTGACGGTAAAGAATTGAACCACCAGTTACGAATTGGCCGTCAGCACGTTTTGCGCCAAGACGTTTTGCTTCAGAATCACGTCCGTTTTTTGTAGAACCTACACCTTTTTTAGATGCGAAGAACTGAAGATCTAATGTTAATAACATTTCCATTATGTTCCACCTCCTACACCATTTTATATTTTAATTCGATATAATCTGAATAACTAGCAGTCATCGTGTAAAATTGTGTAACCATAGTATTCAAAATTACTTGTAATTTGTCGTCTGTTTCAGCATCCAAGTCATTAGGTAACATTACTTTTAAGTAACCACCTTCAGCACCTTGTTCAATCTGTGGTTCGATTCCTGTAATATGATGAATCGCATTTACTGCACCAAAAGAAACAGCAGATGCACCAGCACATACTAAATCACGACCATAAACATCTGAAAGTGCGTGACCTGAGATTTCAAATCCATACGATTTACGATTTTCATCGCTATAAATAGTTACCGTAATCATCCGGTTCACCTCAAAATTAAGCGTTGATTGCTTCAACAACTAATTTAGTGTATGGTTGACGGTGACCTTGTTTACGACGGTAGTTTTTCTTCGCTTTCATTTTGAAAACAGTGATTTTCTTAGCGCGACCTTCTTTTACAACTTTCGCTGTAACAGTTGCACCAGCAACAGTTGGAGCACCAACTTTAACTGTTTCTCCACCTACGAATAAAACTTTGTCAAACGTTACGATTTCGTCAGCAGCCACACCTAGTTTTTCAACATAGATTTCTTGACCTGCTTCAACTTTGATTTGTTTACCACCAGTTTCGATAATTGCGTACATTAAAATGCACCTCCTCTTAGACTAAGACTCGCCTGTTATTGAAAGGTGATCACCTTCTGTGATACTTAGGCACCTTACCAGTGCGGTTGTAGCGGGTGCTACAAACAATAACATTAAAATACTATCATGCCCTGATGGTTAAGTCAACCGATTCATAATAACTTTTTCAAATGCTGACCGATATTTTCGGAATCGCCATTCATCTAGTATTTCACTCCACAAGAGCAGACTTAACATAACGAAAAAAATAGATTGTGGTAGCATTAGTAACATTGCGCCCACCGCTATTGTTATTAAACATAAAGAAATAGATAGATACCCCTCATAAATCGCCTTTTTAGGTCTGAATTTTAGTAAACTATTACAAAGGATTTGTCCACCATCAAGCGGGTAGATTGGTAAAAGATTAACGCATAGCAGAACTAATTGAATCGTCGCAAAATCTTTTTGAAATAATGATGGGATAAGAGGACTTATCAAATAGGCAAGCAATGTAAAAATCGGACCGCCGATCGCAATCCATATAAGTGCTGTATAAGAAATAGCCTGTCCTTTAAAAAATTGTATACGTGCCCCGAATGGCAATAGCGTGACATCCTTTACTTTTACACCTACTAGTTTAGCAATGAGAAGATGCCCTGCCTCATGCCAAAGAAGTGACACGAGGACAAGGAAGTATTGTGCAATGTTTCCGCTCAACGCCCATAGCAATAGCATCATCAAAAATACTGGATGAATTTTTATCTTAGCCATGATCCTTAATCCACTCGACCGTCTCTTCCAAACTTAGTACGCGACCATTTTTTTCGATTTGAATAAATAGTTCCCCTTGTTCCTTCATCGCAATCACTTCACCCTGTGCAACTGTACTATACGGTAAATGATAGAAGTCATCAATAAAACCATACGTCACAGTATACCCATCATCATAAGATATCGAAATTACCTTTCCCGTTCGTGCCGTATGCCCAGTGTAAACCATTACACCTGACTGCGTTGCCGTAATGGTAATTGGGTCTTCATACGATAACTTAAACCCTTGATCGTACCGCTTAATAGCAACGAATTTTACAAGAACTTTTTGATTCGTCGAAGCAACTTCCACGACTTCGCCATCAGAAAATAATTCATTCACTGTATTTCGCATCACTGTCATGTGCTCTGTACTATACACAACGCTTGTAATGAATTGCCTGACAGATTCATTTGAACTATTTAATCCGATATATATGACAATACATAGAGCAAGCGAAGTTAGCCATTGCCATGCTTTCATGCCACCATCCTTTTTATACTATATGAATTATCAGAAAAGTCGATACCATTACAAAACAACATCTCGAGCAAATTAGGCCGAGATGTTGTTGCATCTTTGCCGATAGCCCTAAAATTTCGCAAAAAAAATTACTCGTAAATTAAAACCTTTACGAGTAATTTTTATGTTTATTTACTAAAAATCGATTTAATTTTTGCCAACATGCCTTTACGCTCTTCCTCAAGCGCCATTAGAGGTACTGATTCTCCTAAAATACGACGGGCAATATTACGGTAGCCTAACGATGCTTTATTATTTGGATCCATTACAATAGGCTCTCCCTTGTTAGAAAAGCTAATAACATCCTCACTATCAATAATAATACCTAATAAATCAATAGATAAATGCGCTGTTACTTCTGTAATATCCATCGTATCACCGCTATCCATTAAATGTTTACGAATACGGTTAATGATTAACTTCGGCGGTTCAATCGGCTCTTGCTCAAGTAGTCCGATAATCCGGTCGGCATCTCGTACCGCCGAAATTTCAGGTGTCGTCACAACAATTGCCCGATCCGCTCCTGCAACAGCATTCCGATACCCTTGTTCAATACCTGCTGGGCAGTCAATTAATACATAATCAAACTCCCGCTTTAAGTCCTCTATTAAACTCTTCATCTGCTCTGTTGTTACTGCATTTTTATCTGTCGTTTGAGCAGCTGGTAATAAAAATAGTTTTTCATCGACACGCTTATCTTTTACAAGCGCTTGGTGCGGCTTGCAACGCCCCTCAACTACATCGACCAAATCATAAATAATACGGTTTTCTAAACCAAGTATGACGTCTAAATTTCGAAGACCGATATCTGTATCTACTAAACATACTTTTTTCCCTTGAAGAGCCAATGCAGTTCCAAGATTAGCAGTTGTTGTTGTTTTACCGACACCGCCCTTACCTGAAGTTATTACGATTGCTTCACCCACATTAGCTTCCTCCTTTAAACGTATCCAAAAAAGGGCGAATCTTTCTTACCTCTTGTACATGTCCATAAGAAATTTCACCTTCTGAATTTAAGTACGCACATAACTGTTCTCTATGTTTTAAAACAAATTGCTGCTCATTACTCATCACTTCCATTTGATCTGCGATTAGAATATGTGTTGGCGCAAAAAATGCTGCGGTAATGACAGCCTCTTCATTTCCGTCAATCCCCGCATGAGCAATGCCTTTTAATTTACCTAACACGTAAATATTGCCGCCCGCTTCAATTCGACCATTCGGATTAACGTCTCCAATCACGACAATATCTCCACATGTACGAACAATTTGTCCCGAACGTACAATGCCAACATACGTTTCACATTTTTGCTGTGCAACTTGTTGATTGCTTTCTTCGATGGTAAGTACGTCGCTTAATATCCTTGACACAAGCATTTTCCCCGTGCTTTGCACAACTTGAATCAGCTGTTGTTTTTGTAAATCCGTACAATACCGATTTCCTAAGTGAAGTTGTACCTCTACTTTGCCATCAATACCGCCTTCTGACACTTTCTGCTCGAGCTCTTCAACTAGTTCAGAATATGCACACTGATCATCAAGTCTAAGTACTAGTCCATTTTTTGTCCCTTTAATATGGACATACGACTTTTTCATAGTTAGAGTGACACCTCACGCTTCTGTTTATCAATTACGCCTCGGCGTATGTTTAAATACCTACTGAAAGCAGTTAAATCATACTACGTTCTCGCTCAAGCAAACGAGCATCAATCAGATACTTAAACGCCCAACCAAGCATTAATAAAAATAAAAGATTTGCACCTATTGTTGGTAGCAAACGACCATTGAAAAACGTATCAAATGGCATCGTTGTCAAATGAATTAGTAGGAAAAATTCATACAAAATAACTTCCATTACAGCAACTAGTAAAACAGCTAAAACTGTTGTAATAATTAAATGTTGATGGATAAATTTAACAGTCCAACCCGCTAAAAAACAGATGATTGGATATAACACTACATATAATCCAATAATATCAATGTAAAATACATCGTACAAGAGCCCAAATATTAAACCATAAATAACCGCTCGTTTTCGATTATAGTAAATGGAGATAAAAATTAAATACAAAATTAAAAAACGCGGTACTAAATACATTGTATAGTTTTCGAAATGAATAGGCGAAAATTTAGAAAACTCTGGCTCCAATAAAAACAACAGCACAGCGACGAATGGAATTAACAACCTTACCATTATTCGTCACCTTCAACTGTTGTATTTTCATTTGTTAAGTCCTCATTCGTGCCGTCTCCATCTTGGCCATCAACCATCGTCATTGAACGTTTCGCAATAATTACTTCTTCAAGTAAAGAAAAATCGGCTGTTGGTTTGACAAACGCCATCTTTGTTAATCCGAAATCATCGGTTGTCACTTCCGTTACTTCACCGATAAGGATACCTTTCGGGAAAATGCCTCCAAGTCCAGATGATACGACACGTTCTCCTACTTGCACCTTTTGACTTGAATCAATGCGTTTTAAAATTAGTTCGTTGCGTTCTGCATCAAATCCTTCAATTAAGCCGTATACATTCCCTTTTTCACCTTGGACAAGGGCAGATACACGATAATTTGAATTATTTGTGTAAAGAAGTTCTACTTCTGATGTAAATGGTGTCACAAGAATAATTTTTCCGATGAGACCGCGCGCTGTCATAACGGGCATATTTTTTTCTACACCGTGTACAGAACCTTTATTTAAGATAATTTTCTCTTCCCATTGATCAGGGTTTCTCGCAATGACCGTCGCATGAAGCGGTTCATAATCGCGCAAGCTTTCTTCTTTATCGACAAGTTCTTGTAACGTAGCATTTTCCGCTTCCAAATCATGTACTTTGGCTTGCAATACAGCAAAGTCCTCTAAGCGCATTTTTAATCGCTTATTTTCTTCATACGTATTTAACAGCGATTCAATATTACTAAAAATACCTGTTATGTAATTTGTCGGCTTTGCTACAATTCCTTGTGCAAAGCCAACTGTATCTTTAATTATTTGTTCGGGCAACGTTGCGTTTTGACGATCACGTAATGAAAAGCTAATCAATGCCACAAGGAAAACTACACTTACTAGAAGCAGTATTAATTTTTTATTTGAAAAATGTGGCATTGCCTATCCTCCTTATCTCACTTGTTGAGAACGAATTAAATCAATATGATCCAACGCTTTACCTGTGCCAATCGCTACACAATCAAGTGGATTTTCTGCGATAAATACCGGCATTTGTGTTTCACTACTAATAACTTTATCCAAGTTACGAAGTAGTGCTCCACCACCTGTTAATACAATACCACGTTCCATTACATCTGCCGATAGCTCAGGTGGTGTTTGTTCTAATGTCTTTTTCACACCATCAATGATCGCTGTAATGGCTTCACGTAACGATTCAGAAATTTCTTTTGCTGAAATTTCGATTGTTTTCGGTAAACCTGTTAATAAATCACGTCCACGAATATCCATTGCTTCATTTTCATCATCTACACGCGCTGTACCAATTTCTACTTTAATCGCTTCTGCTGTACGCTCACCGATTGTTAAGTTATATGCTTTGCGGATATATGAAATAATTGCTTGATCCATTGCATCACCGCCAACGCGCACGGATTCACTTGTGACAATACCACCTAATGAAATAACAGCTACTTCCGTTGTACCACCACCAATATCGACAACCATTGAGCCTGTTGGTTCCCAAACAGGTAAGTTTGCACCAATCGCCGCTGCAAACGGTTCTTCAATCGTGAAGGCTTCTTTAGCACCTGCTTGACGTGCCGCATCAATAACTGCGCGTTGTTCTACAGATGTAATACCAAATGGTACACAAACCATAACGTTCGGTTTTTTCCAGTTAGAGCCTGAATTTTTTAATGCTTCATGTAAATAATACTTGATCATTTCTGTCGTAATATCAAAATCTGCAATCACGCCATCTTTCATTGGACGAATGGCTGCAATCGAGCCTGGTGTACGACCAATCATATTTTTAGCGTTATTCCCTACCGCAACAATTTCACCTGTTTTTGTATTTTTGGCAACAACAGATGGCTCGCGTAAAACGATTCCTTTTCCTTTAATAAATACTAGTGTATTCGCTGTGCCAAGATCGATCCCGACATCCTTATTTCCTAATCCAAACAAATTAAGTACTCCCTTTCTCTATAAGCCATTCTGTGTCAGCTCTCTAAAATCATACGCCTTATTATAGCGGATACGCAGTCAAAATTATAGTGCCATGTCGACTATTCGTAAACATTTCGACACAATTATCCGTATAACAAAACTCCTTATTCTATTTTATTTGTATTGTTATCACGAAACAAACAAAAAAACTATGTAACTTTTAACAATTACATTGCAGAACTATGACGATTTTTGTAGAAAGAGGTTCCCTGTTATCTTATTGTAATATTATTAAAATAAGGCTCTTCACCAAAATGTGTACTTGACCGCACATTCCGTTACGGTCAGACGCTTTCCGCGGGCTTGGCTTCAATCTCCTCGTTGCTCCTGACGCTACCGCTTTCGTCGCAAAATAAAATTTCACTACGTTCCTGCGGGGGCTTTCCGCTCAAGCTTATCCCTCAGGAGTCGCCTCCCTTCACTCCATGTGACTTTAGAGTGCTTCTCTTTTTTCATCAAGCACATATCGTGATATTGAACCCCAAATAAATCACCATATACTTTTACTCCTAATCTGGGCATCAGATGACTTGGAATTAATCAACATGCTGATAGGGATAACGCCAAAAAAATGCTGATTTACAATGTTAAGAAGTATACACGATTATATGCACATTAGACGGCAAGTCATAATCGTGTAAATATTGATGTATCAAGTATTTGCGCACCCTGCATAAAAAGCTGTATATAAATGTAATAAGGAAAAACACTTAAAACATTGATAGCACAATGTTTTAAGTGTTTTATTGTGTCACCAAACTTTGATTTGGGAACATTATTTTGTATGTAAGTGTATAGTTATAAATCCTTGTTTCACTAAAGCCCCCGTTAGCCATCCATGTCGCGTAAAATAAATGCTACACCACAGAAAATGAAAGGTTATTAAGTTCTTTCATGGGAGTTGAAGAAGGATAATTATTTTTCACCGAAAGGCTTCCAGTTATCATCTTTTTCATATTTAGATGTTGGCTCACCTTTTGAATGATAATTTATTTTATCTGCTCTCCCAATTTCTTTAAAGTTCTTTTGTACTTCTCTTAAAGTTACTTTATTCGCCCCACCACTGTCAGGTTTATATGATTGTATTTCATCATCCATCCATTTGCATACTTTACAAGTTTCCCAATTATCTCGTTCATTTAATGTTTTATAACCACAACAAGGACAAGTAAGTTTTTTCACCGTTTGCTCCTAATAACTGATTGTTTTTATGCCATTAGTTTATCATATCTTATTGAACTATACTGCCCGTTAGTTGAAGAAAAAAAGCCCCCAAAGCGGTGTTTGGGCACTTTTGAACTGTTTTTTGCCCCTGTTAATTTAAGATGAAATCTTATGTTGGAGAATTTATTTTGAATACTTTATTTGTTCCAGTTCTCCCTAATAAAGACTTTTGCACTTTCAATAGTTAGGATATTTTCCTTGAGCCAATGTTCACCCATTTCTTTTACCAAAGAGTGAACAAACCCTATTCTGCTAACAGCTTCAACATAATCTAGTAGTACATTTATAACGCCATCGTTTAAACCCATTGCTTGTAAATCTTTAACTAGTTCAACATCATTCTCGGAAACATTACCATTACGACTTTTAAGATAATCAATTGGTGTTGAAGAAGTTACTTGTTTTATATACCATTCTTCGGGACTCATTCCGGTTTGAGCTTTAAATTTTTCTTGTTGTTTTGCTTTCCATTCCTCAATTGTTATTCCATACACTTCTTTAAACCTTTCTTCAGGAGTCTTGCCGTGTACGATTTTTCCACGCATATTCTTATAATCTTCTCGCATACCATTCCCCCTAAAACTAATACTTTAAAGTTCATTTCGGTAAAAAATATATTTTCCCTTCAAACTTTTAATGTTGCATCCTCCCCCGCATTAGTTTTAAGTACAAACCTTCCAAAACCATCGTGTGGGTGCTTTAGGAATCTTAACGTTGTAAATTTGCATTTTCCTGACGCTACTCCTTATACAATGTTATAGGCACAAACATGACCCGTTTCTGCGAAAGACAGATTCAACTTACTATACATTTTTCCACATAAAAAGAACATTCCATAAGCTACAATCACGGAATGTTCCATTACAGAAAAAAATATACGATTACACATTGGGCTCTTTATCAAAATATATCCTTCATTTATAAAACCCTTTGCCTTCGTACTAAGCGTATGGATACATAAACTTAAATTCATACATAAGCTTAATGCAAAAACAGATTTTTCACACTGAACTATCAATTCCCTTTAATATTTGATCGCTCTGCATACATGTGTCGTAAATTATTTAAAAATAGCCTTTTTCTTTCATACTGATAAATTGATGATCGCCAATAATAATATGGTCGATTAAATCAATGCCAATAATAAGTCCAGCTTCCATCAAGCGAGTCGTCACATCAATATCTTCCGGGCTTGGTGTCGGCACCCCCGATGGATGATTATGTGCACAAATAATAGAAGCAGCAGAGCGCTTTACTGCTTCGCGGAAGACCTCGCGTGGGTGTACGATCGAGGCATTTAAACTACCGATAAAAATCGTCTTTTTATGTAACACTTGATTTTTGGTGTTCAAAAAAAGAACGACAAAATGTTCTTGCTGCAAGCTAGACATTTCTGGCATTAAAAAATGCGCCGCATCATCTGGCGAACGAATGGTGAAACGTTCATTTATTTCTTTTTGCGCAAGACGACGACCTAACTCGATCGCAGCTAAAATTTGTACCGCTTTTACTTCTCCTACACCTTTAATTGATGTCATCTCTTCAATCGTTGCGTCTCGTAACGCATGCAGTTTTTCAAAATTCATCAATATACGATTAGCAAGCGCCAGCACAGAGTCCTCCTTTGTCCCTGTTCGTAGTAGAATTGCTAATAATTCTTGATTGGATAAACTTTGTGCACCTTGCCTAATGAGCCGTTCCCGCGGTCGATCTTGTTCATGAACATCGCGAATTTTCAACTCTGGAAATGGTGTAAGCGTCAACTATGTCACTCCTTTAAATTGAGATATATTGCAGTGACAATAAGTGCTCTACTAATGAAGCTAACGGTAAACCAACAACATTATTATAATCGCCTTCGATGCGGTCTACGAAAAATACACCGTCCGTTTGAATGCCATATCCACCCGCTTTATCAAATGGGTCGCCTGAAGCTACATAGGCTTCCATTAATGCTGATGAAATCTCTTTAAACACAACCTTTGTTTCTTCGACAAAAGTCCTTTCTGTACCATCTGGGGCAATAAGTGCAACAGCTGTGATGACAGTATGCACATCATTTGATAAAGTTTGCAAATGCTTTATTGCCTCTTGGTGAGATTTAGGTTTATGCAGTAAGCAATCATTATAAACAACAATTGTATCTGCACCAATAACTACCTTACCTGGACATTTCTTCGCCACATCTCTCGTTTTGAGTAGCGCTACCTCTGTTACATATTGCTGTACATTTTGCGCTTTTACGCTTGTCTCTTCTACATCACTTGTCACAATATCGAATGGAATATTTAAAAGACTAAATAACTCCTTTCGACGTGGTGATGCTGATGCCAGTACAAATGCGTGCGTTGTTTTGAAATTCATGATGCTACCCCCTCAGCACTATCATAACTGACAATTTCTTTTTTGAAAAATCTACGCGATTCTTAAAATTTCATTTTGCTTCATTTTTACTCATCAAATTTTATTTTTAGACAATCTTGTTGCTCATAAAAATGAGCTAACGCATGTAGCCGAATGACATTTATATCATCGGAAAGTGCTGTAATACTCTCCATAAAAGCCTTCCAGTCATCTGGAGCTTGCCCACCATTTGTCGATTGTTCAAAATTATTTTTTAGCTTGTTTTCATCCTGTACATAAATCGGAATATTGGCAATAGCATCTTGCGGACAAGCTTCACTATAAAACTGAAAGGATTTCGAAAATGAGGTTGGCTCCATTTTACTCTCTAACTTCCCTGGCGATACTGCAGACCAAACATAAAATTTATCACCTACCTGTACGACAAGTGCCTTATTTAACGTAGGGTAGGCAGACATAAATTCTGTAGCGCTATCAAGTGCCGTAAAAGCACCATGCTGACTTGCATACAAACGCACATTTTTTTGAGGAAGTGTGTTTACTTCAACTACATCGCCCTCTTCACCCTCATCTGTTGTAACAGCAGGAGCGTCTACTGGTGCTGATGCATTCATTAGGAAAAGTGCAAAAATGCCCACGCCTGCAAGTCCGATAACTATACCAAGCAGCGCAGCACGAATTACTTGTTTTGTACTAATCATTTGCTTTGAAAACATTGCGATCACCTCAAGCACCACATTACCAAATCATAATAAAAAAAGGACAAGAGTTATGTCGCTCTTGTCCTAAAATTTTTCGACAAATACATTTATGATTCGCACTTTAGCTGCGCACGTAGCATACTTAATAAGTATAAAGAGCCCGTTACAATAATGATTGTTCGCTCATCTTTAGGTTGTTGTAAATAGCTGATTGGATCATGTGTAATACGACGATCCACTGCT
Source organism: Lysinibacillus sp. LZ02 (assembly GCF_050613145.1). Lineage (GTDB taxonomy): Bacteria > Bacillota > Bacilli > Bacillales_A > Planococcaceae > Lysinibacillus_B. Next base: position 2,787,773 of record NZ_CP192507.1, read on the forward strand.
CGACTTTTTTTAATAATATCTTTCGCCTTCATCGCACGTTCACTATCAAAATTCACAAAAGTAAACGTCGTACTTACTTGCTCAAACAGCCTTAGCACCGCATCTATCTCTTTATCGGCTAACATTCCGACAACAAACTCAATATTTTTGCGAGGGAAATGCGTTTTAATCGTCTCAACAAGCTTTTCAGCACTTGCTGGGTTATGTGCACCGTCAAAATAAACATTCGGCAATACTTCTTCAAAACGACCAGCCAGTGATGCACTTGCAACACCTTTCTTTAATGCTTCTCCGTCCATTTCTATACGTAAATGTGCTGCCACTTGTAAAAAGGCTGTAATCGCTAACGCCATATTATTCGCTTGGTGATTGCCTACCATTTTTCGAGTTAATGCATCTAGCTTTACTTGCATATACTCAAAGCAATCATTTTTCACATTAAAATCCCTACCTAATATGAAAAGTTTTGCTTCTTTTTCTGCTGCTGTTTTCTTTACGACCTCTAATGCTTCTTCTGGTAAGTTACCTATTACTATAGGCACACCTTTTTTAATGATACCAGCTTTATGGTATGCAATGTCAGCTAGTGTATTTCCCAGGAAATTTGTATGTTCTAATGCGATACTTGAGATAATGGAAACAACAGGTGTAATGACATTTGTACTATCAAGTAACCCACCCATCCCAGTTTCAATTAACGCAATATCTACATCTTTATTTTTAAAATGCAATAAAGCTGCACATGTTAGTAACTCAAAATCTGTACATGTCCCACTTATACCCGCCTGTTGCATCTCCTGAAATAACCTATCTATCTCCGCTTTGTCAATCGGCTCACCATTAATCTGAATTTGATCATGTACATCTAAAATACACGGTGACATAAACTTCCCAACCGTTACATGATGTTCACGTAAAATCGCTTCTAAAAAGGCAATTGTTGAACCCTTCCCGTTCGTCCCTGCCACATGAATAAAGATCGTTTCACGTTCAGGATGCCCTAGCAACTCAAGTGCCTGTTCCATCGCATCCAAACCCGGTTTTATCACTTGTTCACTCTGGATTTGCCATTTTTCCTTATATTGCTCTAAACCTGTAATCATACTAGTTCCTCCTGTAAAAATGTACGTGCCTCCGCAATGAAATAGAGTGAACCCGTAATAATTAGCAATTCCTCTTGTGCAATTTGTGCGATTTGTTCACGCAACAACGAGCGCCAATCTTTATGAATAAACTTTTTTGCATGCGTACTTTCTTTCGCTAATGCTTCTGCTGTTGCCGCGCGTGGTAAAGTGATTTCTGTAAAGTGCATTTCGGCTGCCACAGCGTCCATCATATGAATGCTAATACGATGGTCTTTGTCTTGAAGTGCCGCATAAACAAATTTATAGTGCTTATGCGGGGCTACTTGCGCAAGTGTTGCAAGTAACGCTGCTGTCCCTTCCGAATTATGTGCGCCATCTAAAATAATTTGTGGTGTCATACGTTCAAAGCGACCATCCCAACTCGCATATCCTAAGCTTTCTCGAATCACTTGATCGCTAATCGAAGAATCGAAAAGAAGAGCAGCTGTTATCGCTAAAGCCGCATTATCAAGCTGATGCGTGCCTGCCATTTTCACATATACATCTTCTAGTTTTCTCCCTAATGCTTCGTATGTAAAGGTTTGTTCCGTTGCATTCTTATTGAGTAAAATCGTTTGTTCAAGCATGTATAGGGGTGCATTTTTCTCCTGTGCTCTTTCACAAATCACGTTGCGCGCCTCGATATGACGAACACCGACAACAACAGCTTTACCTGCTTTAATAATGCCCGCTTTTTCATTTGCTATTTCCTCATACGTATCCCCTAACATCTCCGTATGCTCGAGCGAAATGGTTGTAATCACACTGACTTCGGGAACAAGTACATTGGTCGAGTCTAACCGCCCTCCTATTCCCGTTTCAATTAGTGCAACATCAACTTGTTGTGCCGCAAAATGCTGAAACATAACGAGCGTTACAAATTCAAAAAAGCTTGGAAATTTACCCTCTAAGTCTCGTTCTATAATTTGCACGATTGCATTTGCATATCGCACAAAATCTTCATCTGAAATTTGTTGTTTATTAATCGTAATGCGTTCGTTTGCTCGTTCTAAATGCGGTGAAATAAAAGCTCCTACTGTTAATCCATGATTCATTAAAATTTCTCTTGTTGCATTTAATGTAGAGCCTTTCCCATTGGAGCCTGCAAAATGAATAAATTTTGTCTTCTGCTGTGGATTACTAAGTGCTTGTAAAATTTTTCGAGCAGACTCCAGTGGCTCTCCTTTATATTGGCTTGCTTTTAGTGCAAAAATGTACTCTGTACAATCTTTCATTGATTGGAACAATCGATAGTCCTCCTAAGTTGCCGAAATGAATAACCACTATAAATTGTCTATGATTCATGACAGTTTGTCTATCATCTTGTTTATACAAAATATAAAGGGTTATCCAGAAAGTAAACCTTTCTGAACAACCCCTTTACTCTTTAATGATAATCCATTAAGAAATATTACATATTTTTCAAATCAGCTAAACGCTTCTCAACTGTTGCATACTTTTCTTCGTAGTCTGCCAGTTTTTCACGTTCTACGTTTACTAATGCTTCCGGTGCTTTCGAAACGAATTTTTCATTTGATAGCTTCCCTGTTACAAGCTTTACTTCTTTTGCCCATTTTTCTAATTCTTTTTGCAGGCGAGCAATTTCCTCTTCTACATTGATCAAACCGGCAAGTGGTAAGAATAGTTCTGCACCTGAAATAACAGCTGACATCGTTTGACCTGGCGCTTCAACTCCTACACCAATCTCAAGCATTTCTGGGTTACAGAATTTTTCAATATACGCTTTGTTTGTTTCAAGTACTGCTGCTGTTTCTGTATCTTTTGCCGAAATGTAAAGCGGCACTTTTTTACTCATCGGTGTATTTACTTCTGCACGAATATTACGTACAGAACGAATAATGTCTACTAACAGTTTCATTTGACCTGCTTCTGCTTCGAAGTTAAATTCTGGACGTACTTGTGGCCAAGCTGCTACTGTAATTGACTCACCTTCATGTGGAAGGTGCTGCCAAATTTCTTCTGTTACGAATGGCATAAATGGATGTAATAAACGCATTGTTTGGTCTAATACGTACGCTAGTACAGAGCGCGTTGTTTTCTTCGTCACTTCGTCTTCCCCGTACAATGGTAATTTCGCCATTTCAATATACCAAGAACAGAAGTCATCCCAAATGAAGTTATACAGCTCACGGCCTACTTCACCAAACTCGTATTTATCAGATAACGCCGTTACACGTTCAATCGTGTTATTTAAACGCGATAAAATCCATTTATCTGCAACAGATAGTTCACCTGTTAAATCGATTTCTTCATACGTTAAGCCTTCCATATTCATTAGTGCAAAACGAGAAGCATTCCAAATTTTATTAATAAAGTTCCAAGTAGACTCTACTTTTTCCGTTGAATAACGTAAGTCTTGCCCCGGTGATGAACCAGTTGATAAGAAGTAACGTAGCGAGTCTGCACCGTATTGGTCAATGACATCCATTGGGTCAACACCGTTACCTAATGATTTACTCATTTTACGTCCTTCTGCATCACGTACTAACCCATGAATTAGGACATCTTTAAATGGACGCTCCCCTGTAAATTCTTTTCCTTGGAAAATCATACGGCTTACCCAGAAGAAAATGATATCATAGCCTGTTACTAATGTGTTCGTTGGATAGTAACGTTTGAATTCTTCATTTTCTGTATCTGGCCAGCCCATTGTTGAGAACGGCCAAAGCGCAGATGAGAACCATGTATCTAGTACATCTTCATCTTGTGTCCAGTTTTCTACGTCTGCTGGCGCTTCTTTCCCAACGTAAATTTCGCCTGTTTCATTATGATACCAAGCTGGAATTTGATGTCCCCACCATAATTGACGCGAAATACACCAGTCATGAATATTTTCCATCCAGCGATTATACGTGTTTTCAAAGCGAGCAGGTACAAAGTTTACCTTCTCTTCTTCCGCTTGCATTGCAAGAGCTTGCTCAGCAAGAGGTCCCATTTTTACAAACCATTGTGCCGACAGATATGGCTCTACTACTGCTCCCGAACGCTCAGAGTGACCGACTTGGTGAACGTGTGGCTCAATTTTAATTAATACACCTTGTTCTTGTAAGTCCGCTACGATTTGCTTACGGCATTCAAAGCGATCCATACCTGCATATTTGCCGGCTAAGTCGTTCATTGTACCGTCTTCGTTCATAACTAAAATACGCTCTAAGTTATGACGATTACCTACTTCAAAGTCATTCGGATCATGTGCTGGCGTCATTTTTACCACACCTGTACCAAATTCCATATCTACATAATCATCTGCTACGATTGGAATTTCGCGGCCAACGATTGGTAGGATAACTGTTTTTCCGATTAAATGTTTATAGCGCTCATCTTCTGGGTGAACCGCTACGCCCGAGTCCCCAAGCATCGTTTCTGGACGTGTTGTTGCCACTTGTAATTTGCCAGAACCATCTGCTAATGGGTATTCCATATGGTAAAATGCGCCTTCTACTTCTTTATGGATTACCTCGATATCAGATAATGCTGTTTTAGCTGCTGGGTCCCAGTTAATAATACGCTCTCCACGATAGATTAAACCTTTTTCGTAAAGTTTTACGAATACTTCTTTTACTGCATCAGATAAACCTTCATCTAATGTAAAACGCTCACGTGAATAATCCAGTGCTAAGCCTAACTTTGACCATTGCGCGCGAATATGAGAAGCATACTCTTCTTTCCATTCCCATGTTTTTTCAAGGAATTTCTCACGACCAAGGTCATAACGTGTAACACCTTCACCGCGTAATTTTTCTTCTACTTTTGCTTGTGTCGCAATCCCCGCATGGTCCATCCCTGGTAACCAAAGCGCATCGTAGCCTTGCATACGTTTCATACGAATAATGATATCTTGTAATGTTGTATCCCAAGCGTGACCCAGGTGTAGTTTCCCTGTTACGTTTGGCGGTGGGATGACGATCGAATATGGCTCCTTCCCACTATCTGGCTGTGCTTTGAAAAATTCACCTTTTAGCCACCACTCATAACGACCAGCTTCTGTGCCTTGTGGATCATACTTTGTCGGCATTGTAATTTCTGTCATATTGTTTCCTCCTTTAGAAAATAAAAAACCCCCATCGTCTATAAAAGGACGAGGGAGTTATATCGCGGTACCACCTTTACTTCCAAATAGGCTAAGTCAAGCGCTCGCATTCTGCGTCACTCCTTATTCAGTAATCCTCATGAACGTTTATGTTCACTGCGGTTACTTCATGTCGTCGTTCCTTGACTTCAAGCGCTTTCTTTCAGCCTATTGTCAAGTACACGTCAAGCGCTCGCATTTTGCTAAGCTTACTGCCACATTGGCACTTCATTCGTTAACGGTGTTTAACCGGCTCTTTACTACTATTAGTTCATAAAGGCTGCTCCTAGGCTACATTCAAAAACGCTCATGCGGAAACTTTTCAGCTACCGTTCCCTCTCTGCTAGCATTACCTGTTTTTTACTCTTCCTATTCACTGCATCAAATATTTAGCTACATGCTATTGTAAACAATTTATGCATGATTTTCAAGCTAAGTTACAAATATATAAGGTTTATCGGATCGATTTGCCATCATGCTTATATAGACATTCAACTTACTACTTGTTGTGTCGTAAACGCATATCGAAGAATAGACTATAATGACCTCTCTGTAATTTGTATAACAGCTTTTTATCGAATCTTTCACCGTCAAAATTCACAACTATTATAGTCGTTGCCATAATCTACTTAAATCATTCATATAATTTTCCATAGGTTCATTTTTTACGACTATTTGAACAACCTTTTGAATAAATATGCTTATTTATTTTCACAAGTTTAATTATTGATTCTTTTATAACCTTTATAAAACAGTCTTATTAAAAAAAGACTATCCAAAACAGCGGATAGTCGATTTTAAAAAGAAAGGAAGTTATAAAAATGAGGCGGAATTATAATCCTTATTTATTGCCAAAGTGGCTTCGTAAAACACGTTTTTACTGTAGACACATCATATTACCAGTAGCCATATTCCAATGCATCCGCACACTTATTGTACCCACAACAGGCGATATGATTTTGCTCGCTATTTTAGCCCTTTTAGCCTACCTACTCTTGGCGGATATTATTTAAAGGAACAGATTGTTTGCGATAACTGTCCTCTAATTGAAACAAAAATTCTGTTGATTCTTTTACCGTTTCTTCAACATATTCTTCCACTAACTGTTCCATAGGTGATTCGACAAATGCCTCTACAATTTCTGGTGCAGATTCTTCTTTCATTTTTACATTTGTACTTTCTTTCAATTCTAATTTCGGTTCCTCTATATACAACGTTTCATCTTGTACATCGTCTGTCACTGTTAACTCTTCATATACACAAACTACTTGCCATCCTATACGAAGTACATCTTGACATGTTGTCTGAATATCTTCTACTCGTAAATCCTTCAATTCTATATTTGGTAATTCTAATCTAAATGGCAAAGCATATTCGAAATAACCTTCATCATCTGCTAAATCAATATGTTCAATGAACGTACCCTCAGCAGATTGCGGTTGTGCTTCTAATCCAAATTGTACTTTTGCTGTTATATGATAGATGCCCTGTATGCGAATTGCGTTATTTAGTTGCTCTTTTTCCCAATTGACTCGGACGTTTATTGATTTCCCCTCTTTCACGCTTCCCAGTTCGAGCGGAAACTTAAACACTTCTTCTACGTGCCAATCCATTGTTTGCGACAAAAAAATCCCTCCTTGCAACACCGTATGCATAAAGGAGGGATTTATTCATACCTAAATAGACATAAGCGATTGGACTGTATATGTATTACGCCCTTTCGCTTTACTTTTATAAAGTGCTTCATCCGCTATCGTATAACAACTTTGAACATTCTTGATTGTACGTACTTCTGCTTCACATACACCGATACTCATCGTCATATATTTTGCACACTCAGAACACGGATGAGAGATGTTTAATTGCTGAATTTGTGTCAACAATTCTTCACATATTGTAGTAACATGCGGTAAATGCCCGTCAGCAATCATAATAAACTCTTCCCCTCCCCATCTTCCAACAAAATAACCATATTTCTTCGCAAATTCCGCTAAAGTAGAAGCTACCTTTACAAGTGCCTCATCTCCGATAAAATGCCCGTAATAATCATTATATTGCTTAAAATAATCAATATCCATTATCAGGATTGTTACCGGAACAGCTTCTTCCCCACCTTGTAACATACGACTAGCTTTTAAATCAAGCGCTCGACGATTCGGTAATTTCGTTAATACATCATGTGAAGCAATGCGAGCTAGTTCTTCATTTTTTTCTTGCAGTTGCTTAGTTAGCTCTTTTGTTTTCGCCGTTTCTTTTTGGAGTAATACTTGTTGTTTAATGCTCGTAATTTGTGCACGATACACCATCCACTGTATAAACATGCCAGTTGGTACAACAATCAGTACAGAGGTTAATATATTCATCATCTGTTCATTCGTACTATTCATGAAACTCGCTACAATAAAGACTATCGTTGTAAATGCTGCTGGCAATACAAATTGATGCATCTTTAAAATAAGTAATGCTGCAATAAACAAGTAAAACACTTCAAAAATAGCTATATGATTATAAAATATGACATCACCCATCGTGATTAATGTAATCAGCACCAACATGCTATATACATACGTCTGAATATACCGTTCATATTTCCGAATCGTTTGAGGATTTATATTTAATCTTTTTTTATGATTAACATAAAACACACTCATATTTACATAAAATAGAATTGTATATAAACTAGCAAAAGCTAATGGGGTGTTCTTTTCTACATCAAAGAAATAAATATGGCTAAAATGTATGCCTGTTACAAGCATAAGCGTATAGAAAACAAGTGTAGCAATGATCTGCATGCGCCGTAAATTCAATCGTACTATACTTTCTCTCACTTCATATGTTAAAGATGTTCGCATAAATTCACCTACAATAGTCGTTCGATTTATTACACTTATTATAATATGAATACACTTAAATTCCTCTTAAAAAGAAAGACTATAGTCCGAATAAAGCGAAAAAGATGGTAGGTTATTTTACCTACCACCTTTCATTTTAGTGTGCCAGTTTCGCAAACACTTTATGGAATGCTTCCACTGTTTTTGCAATATGCTCTTCTGTATGGGCTGTAGAAATAAATAACCCTTCAAATTGTGAAGGTGGAAGGAAAATCCCTTCCTCAGCCATTAATTTAAAGTACTCTGCAAACAGTTCTAAATCAGAAGTTTTTGCTGATTCGAAATCGACTACCGCTTCATTTGTAAAGAAGAAGCCGATCATTGACCCAGCACGATTTACTGTGTGCGGAATATTGTATTTTGTTGCTGCCTCGCGGAAACCAGCTTCTAATTGATCGCCTAATTTCTTAAAGTACTCATAAGAGTCTTTGTTTAAACGAGAAAGTGTTTCATAACCTGCAGTCATCGCAAGTGGGTTCCCAGATAGAGTACCTGCTTGATAAATAGGACCTGCTGGCGCAATTTTTTCCATAATTTCACGCTTACCACCGAAAGCACCTACAGGTAGACCACCACCGATTACTTTTCCTAACGTTGTTAAATCTGGACGCACACCGAAATACTCTTGTGCACAGCCATAATCTACACGGAAGCCAGTCATCACTTCATCAAAAATTAACACTGTACCATTTTCTTCTGTTAACTTACGTAAGCCCTCTAAGAAGCCCGGTTGTGGCGGTACAACCCCCATATTACCAGCTACTGGTTCTAAAATAACGGCCGCTAAATCATCACCATATTTTTCGAATACTACTTTTGCTGATTCTAAATCGTTATATGCAACAGTTAATGTATTTTTCGCGATATCTGCAGGAACCCCTGGAGAATCTGGTAAGCCAAGTGTTGCTACACCTGAACCTGCTTTAATTAATAAAGAGTCGCCATGTCCATGGTAAGAACCTTCAAACTTCAAAATTTTGTCACGCCCAGTATAGCCACGTGCTAAACGAAGTGCAGACATCGTTGCCTCCGTACCAGATGAAACGAAACGAATCATTTCAATCGATGGCAGGCGGTCCATTACTAACTTCGCTAATTTATTTTCAGATAACGTCGGTGCACCGAATGAAGACCCTTTAGCTGCTTGTATTGCAATCGCTTCTACTACTTCTGGATGTGTATGGCCTAAAATAAGTGGACCCCAAGATAATACATAGTCAATATACTCATTGCCATCGATATCTTTAATAATCGCACCTTGGCCTGATTCCATGAAAATCGGATCCATGTTTACCGATTTGAATGCACGTACCGGCGAGTTTACGCCACCCGGCATTAAATTTACCGCTTCAGAGAAAGCTTGTTTTGACTTTTCATATGAACGCATATTATTTTTCCTCCAACCAACGTGCCACATCTTTTGCATGGTACGTAATAATTAAATCAGAACCCGCGCGTTTCAAGCCTAGTAATGTTTCCATTACAACCGCCTTTTCATCAATCCAACCGTTTTGCGCAGCCGCTTTCACCATCGCATACTCGCCTGATACATTGTACGCAACAACTGGTAGTGGGAAGTTATTTTTCACATCGCGGATAATATCCATATAGGCAAGTGCCGGCTTAACGATTAAGAAATCGGCACCTTCTTCTACGTCAGATGTTGCTTCGCGAATTGCTTCTAAACGGTTCGAAGGGTCCATTTGATACGTTTTACGATCGCCAAATTGCGGCGCACCATCTGCTGCATCACGGAACGGTCCGTAGTAGCTAGATGCATATTTGACGGCATAAGACATAATCGGAATATGCTCAAACCCCGCTGCGTCAAGTCCCGCGCGGATTGCTGTCACAAATCCATCCATCATATTTGATGGTGCAATAATATCTGCGCCTGCCTCAGCTTGTGAAATAGCTGTTTGCGCTAATAAGTTTAATGAAGGATCGTTTAAAATTTCTTCCCCTTCTACGACACCGCAATGACCATGATCTGTATATTCACATAAACATGTATCTGCTACAACAAGTAACTCTGGATGACGCTCTTTTGTAAAGCGCGTTGCTTCTTGAATAATCCCATGATTATGATATGCACCTGAACCAACAGCATCTTTTTCTGCTGGCAAACCAAATAAAATGACTGCTTTAATCCCTAAAGCAACAACTTCATCCAGCTCTGCTCCTAAGTGATCTAATGATAGCTGGAATACGCCTGGCATAGATGATACTTCATTACGTACTCCTTCGCCTTCAGCGACGAAAATCGGATAAATCAAATCTTCTTTGTGTAAATATGTTTCTTTCACTAATGCACGCATACTCGCATTTTGACGTAAGCGGCGATGACGTTGGAAATATAAATCTGTCATGATGACTCCTCCAATAAAATGATTTCCTCTACTACAGCTTGCATCGTATACACTTTCGGTTGGACATATACTGCTACGCCTAATCTTTCGAGAGCATCAGCTGTAACATGGCCAATTGCTGCGGCACGAATGCGCGACCAGCCAACAATCGGCGCGATATGGTTGGCAAATACGTCTACAGCAGAAGGACTTGCAAAAATAACGATAGCCTGCTCACACTTTAACAGCTCAATAAACGGTTTAATGGCATCTGCATTCGTACACGTTTCATAAACCGTCCATTCTGTTACGTTAGGCAAACCTTCGTGGATCGTTTGTTTTGCTAAACTCCCTCGGATAAACAGTTTACGTTCTGACGGCTTCGATACATGCGGGAATTCCTTTACAAACACATCCGCACTAAAAATGGACGGCATAAAATCAACGTTTAATCCGTACTTTTCAAGAAGCTCTGTTGTTTTCGTACCGACAGAAGCAACTTTACAACGGAGCCCCTGTATATTTATTTCTGCCCGTTGACACTTTTCCATAAAGGCTTGTACCGCATTTTGACTCGTAAAAATAAGCCAATCATAGCTATGTAATGAAGCTAATTGATGAGCATCATCTTGTGAATGATACTCCTGCGTTTTAATGAGAGGAAAAACCGCACATAAACCGCCGTTTTCCTCAATGAATTGTCTGACAGCAAGTGTCGGAACTGAGCCTGTCAATACGATGGTTTGTCCATCTAAACGATTACTCGGCATCTAACTCAGCCTTTACGCGCTGAATCAAGTCATAAGCTCCTTGCTCTGTTAATCGTTTCGCTACTTCTTTACCTACTACCTCAGCATCTGTTCCTGTTACCGTTTCTTTATAAGTCACTGAGGCATCTGGAGCTGCTACTAAGCCTGTGAATGTAATATTGTCACCTTCCACAGTAGCATATCCTGCAATCGGTACTTGACATCCACCGTCCATTTCAGCAAGGAAAGTACGCTCTGCATGCGCTGTTTTCCAAGTAGTAGCATCCGTTAATTTCGCTAGCTCTGCAAGTAACTCCGCATCATCCGCACGGCATTCAATACCCAGTGACCCTTGTGCTATAGCTGGTAAACAAAGTTCTGTATCTAAATATTCCGTTACGACATCATCATTCCAACCAAGACGCTTTAAGCCCGCTGCTGCCAAAATGATCGCATCGTAATCTTCTGTTTTCAACTTATTTAAACGTGTATCCACATTACCACGAATCCATTTAACTTCTAAGTCTGGACGGGCTGCTAGCAATTGTGCGCTACGACGAAGAGAGCTTGTCCCAACAATTGCACCTTTTGGTAGGTCCGCAAATTTCACATTGCCCTTTGAGATAAAGGCATCACGTGCATCTTCACGCGGCGGGATACAACCAATCACTAACCCTTCTGGCAGTACAGCTGGCATATCTTTCATCGAATGGACAGCAAAATCGATTTCTTTGTCATAAAGTGCTTGCTCAATTTCTTTTACAAATAATCCTTTTCCGCCTACTTTCGACAACTGTACATCTAAAATGCGGTCACCTTTTGTGACAATTTCCTTAATTTCAAATTCAAAAGGTACCCCCGCTGCCTTTAGTTCATTAATGAACCAATTTGTCTGTGTTAATGCTAATTTACTTTTTCGGGAACCTACAATAATTTTTCTCACCATAATCCTACCTTTCCGCTAATACCATAAGTGGAAGTTCGATAATTTGTTGCCTAGGAAGAAGTTGATGACCGTTAATAAAAAGGCATACACGTGCACCCAAGCATACATTGTACCCACTAATTTTCCACTACGATGTAATAATAAAATAATTAAATATAAAACCATAATAACAAAAGAACCGATAATTTTAATGTCAAATACGGATAATCCATCCAATGTCATCAATGCCCATTCTAACCCTAAAATAAGACTAATGAAAAGTAAAGGCACTCCGACAAGTGTCGAATTATTCATCCAACTTGTCGTTTGCTGTAAAGATGGTAATCTCGTCCAAATGGTGCTTGATCCCACTTTCTTTTCTTTTAAAATACGATATAAAATTAAATACAAAATCGCAAAGACAAAAGTAAGTGAAAATGCCGCATATGACATAATGGCAAATGAAATATGAATAAAGAGCATTTCCGATACGAGAGACTCTCCTACCATTGGCTGTGCTTTTTCAGCTGGTGCAAACAAATGAATTGTTACAAACACAAAGCTCAGTACATTAACAAAAAATACAGGCATATCAACACGTGCTATACAGTGAAGTGCAATCGATAGTGTTGTGAGAAGCCATGCATAGAAGTATATCCCTTCAAATAACGATAAAATCGGAAAACGCTTTAGTTCTATTATAAATAACACGAAGAAGATCGTTTGCATCGTCCAAGCAACACAGACGAACCAAAATGCTATCCGCCTCGCTTTTACATATTTATATAAATAATCCATAAAATAAAAAACAATTCCTATTGCATATAAAATGACCATGACCTCATAAAGTCTAATCATCATTGTTTCTGTCATTGGCAACCCTTCTTTTTAATTAGAAGCTTTTATGTTGATTTTACTAACGCTTCAACTTCGGACAATGGAAGCGAAGAAAAAGCGCTTTGTAACTGTATTTTACCATACAGTTACGAAAACGCTTGTAAAAAATTAAATGTTATTTAAAAGGATAAATGAGGCTTGATGGACATGTCGGTTGAAGCAGCTTTTGCGCGTTCCTTTTCTAGTTGTGTTTGCATCGCAACTTCTTCCTGCACCTCTTGTTCAATGCCAAAAATTTGCTGGAATAGCTGTAAATCATTGCTCGCTTGTGATGAATTCGCTAATTCCTTCGCTTGTAAAATCGGTTCCTTTAATAGCTGATTAATAATCGATTTCGTATGCTTGTTTAAAATTTTTCGTTCGCGCTCTGTTAAATTTGGCATTTTGTTTTCAATACTCGCCATTGTTTCTTCCTGAATGCGATTTGCTTTTTTACGTAAAGCTGTTAGTACCGGTACTACACCTAACGTTGCAAACCATTCTTTAAATTGCACAATTTCTGTATCAATCATATCGATAATTTGTGTTGCTGCTTTTTCTCGCTCTGCCAAGTTGGCATTTACAATACCTTGTAAATCATCGATATCATATAAAAACACATTTGGCAGTTCACCAATTTTCGGATCTAAATCACGCGGAACTGCAATATCAACCATAAATAGCGGATCTCCTTTACGGAGACGTGACACATATTTCATCAGCTCATAGTCAATTACATATTCTGTTGCCCCTGTAGAGCTAATTAAAATATCCGCTTCTAATAATGTACATTGTAGCTCGTCCATCGATTTTGCATCACCTTCAAATTTCGTCGCCAAATCCTGCGCTTTTTCGAATGTACGATTAATCACTGTTACTTTCCCAACACCGCTACCATAAAGATTTTGAATCGCTAGCTCACCCATTTTTCCAGCACCTAAAATCGCTACATGCTTGCGCTGTAGGGAACCAAAAATCTTTTTCGCAAGTTCTACCGCTGCATATGATACGGACACAGCATTTTCACCGATCGCTGTTTCGTTATGCGCACGTTTTGCAAATGTCACGGCTTGTTTAAAGAGTTGATTATAAACAGTACCTGTTGTACCTAACTCTTGCCCTTGTAGGAAGCTTTTCTTTACTTGTCCTAAAATTTGCGTCTCTCCTAAAACCATTGAATCAATGCCCGCTGTCACGCGGAATAAATGGTTTAAAGAAGCATCATCTTCGCGGATAAATACATGATCTTCAAATTGTTCTAGCGGAATGTTAAACCAGTTCGCTAAAAACTTTTTAATGAAGTGACGCCCTGTATGTAATTGGTCAACAACTGCGTAAATTTCAGTACGGTTGCACGTTGAGACAATTACATTTTCCAAAATACTTTTTTCATTTTGTAGCGCTTGCATGGCATTCGGCAAATCACTCTCAATAAACGACAGTTTTTCACGAATTTCAACAGGCGCAGTTTTATAATTTAAGCCCACGACCAATGTATGCATGAACCTTACACCTCACACGTTCTAATTCACAATACCCATTGTAACATAAATAAAGCATTATTCACGCTAAAGTTTGTGAACATGCTATGACTCACTTTCTTACATTAGAATTATTATAATGTAAGTGTACCAAAAGTTATAGTCTGTTTCAATACATGATTACTTTTTTCATAAAATTATTAGTATTATGTAAAAACTCCAACAACATATACGTTGTTGGAGTAAAATTTTTATTGGATTTTTACTTTTTCCGATGTTAGTAAGTTTCCTGCTTTATCATATGCGAAGAACTCCACTTCCTCATAAATGCTGAAGTTATGAATTTTTCGAATATCATGCTCCAGTTCAAACAGATTTAACCCAATATATTTTAGATCTAATTCCACCTCACCATACACAGAGTAGAATTTGACTTTTACCTTTTCCACATTGCCACAGTTCGCTTCCGCTTCAATGAACAAATACGTACGCCCAATTGTTACATCCGCCTGTTGGAATGAGTCGAAGTTTGGTGGACAAACTTCTGTATAATTCATACATAACGATTTCATCAATGAATTATAAATATTCGTGATATTGTTAATATTTGATAGGTGGAAATACTCACCTTCTGTTTGGTTCGCTATATCTTTTAGTGTAGTCGAATTAATATTTTTTGATGGACCAACTGCAATTGTATAGATTTTAATCTTATTTTCTTTGGCAAATGCAATAATATCTCCCTTAATCGTTGAGGAGAAGTTGCCATCCGTCACGATAATGAGCGCTTTCGGAATATTCCCTATCGCTTCTTCTTTTTTCAAATACGGTTTTAACGCTTCAAACCCTTTTACAAGGCTTGTCCCTCCACCTCGATACTTATAATCAAATATCGAATCGGAAGGCGTAAGTGGCATTCCTTCTGAAGCAAAACGACTCTTCGTATTAAAGCCAAATGCATAGGTCGGATCAATTTCTAAATGATTCACTAATTTTGTTGTTTCCGTATTGATAATATTATATGGATCTGCTTTTTTCATCGAACCCGATTCATCGACTAACACACCTAATGTTTGAGCACGATTACAAGAATCTAATGCATTAAGCGGTGGATGTGCAACGATTTCCTTTTCAAACACTTTGCCTTCTAACCCTTTTAATAGCTTTTCATAACGAGAGTCCGTTTCAGGGCTAAACGTTACTTTTGCCGTTGATTTGCCATATGTTACACCTTCAAAGTAAGCGATTGCCTGACCAGCACCTTCACTACTAGATGCGCTATTACGATTAAATGGTACGATCTTCTTTTTACCGTTATATTCAATCGTTACTTGTCCACGGTAATTCTTAATAATTTGCCCACCCGGTGCAACGAGTGTTACAGCAATTTTAGTATACCTTGCCATATCTCCGGGACGTTGCGCTGCCTCTTCATCCGCTTTCGTCTGATCTGCTAGTTCCGCAAGCGCCATAATACCATTTATAACACTGCGAAGCTCTTTATAGCTTGAATTTTGGATTTCCGCTTCTGAAATGCCTTGTGCAATGGCTTGTGCTGATTTCACACTTTTATAATCAGCCATTGAAAAGTCAGAAATTTTATCTGGCAGTAGCTTATATAAATATAATAGCACTGCATATTCTTGTGGTTCATTACTACCAAATTTACTCGTATACTCATTTGGAATATAGCTAAACGGAATATTATAAGCGGCATTACCGTTTTCATCTATATAATAATCAAGTTGAATTGTACCTGTTCCACTATTATCTAATAGATCATTTACAATACGCTCAAACATTTGCTCGGAAATTTCACGTTGCGCTAATGTTAATTTAGCATATTGATACTGTGGTTTTATCGCAACAGATTGTACATTTAGCGTTCCATCATCATTAATGCTCGATACCGTTATAGGACCTTGCTTCATGACATTTTCTGGGTACGCAGGCGCTGATTGGTCTTGACTACCATTTCCGTCCCCCACATAATTTTCCCCATCATATACTTCATACGTCACACGTAATTCTGGTTCAACAATATATTCAATTGGTACTTTAATTTGCGAATTCTTAAATGAAGAAAAGTTAGAACCCGCTGTCGTATCCGCTAATTCGACAATAATATTATCCTTTAAACTTTTTGTCATGCGCGGCGCACGGTAGAAGAAGTTTAACTCTCCACCATCTGATTCAGCAATCGCTGTTGACTGACCATTCGGTGATGTCATAGCAGTTGGTGCTTGGAAGATTTCTTTTGGATCATATTTTAAACCATACTGTTTATCAATTCCAAACTCAATACTCGTAAAATACTCGGAAGAAACTTTAAATTTCAACGATTGATCGTAAGGAACTGTATTCCCATGGCTATCTTTAAACTTAATCGTCACTAATGTTGTATCGTAGCCATTCGCGTTTAATTTTTTCTTTTCGACCTCTACACTTTGAATTGGTTTCGTAGCGTTCGGTGTATTTGGTGATACGTCACTTGGCTTCTGTTCTGGTTGCTCTAAGTCGCCCCCAGTTCCTTGCGATGATACAAAATCTACTGGTAATGTAACTTTTGAATCGTCTTTACCCGTTGCCGCTGACTTTAACCCTTCAACTGCAAACTTCCCTTTTTGCATCATGCGATATAAGAAAACGGCAATTTCCCCACGTGTCAGTTTACGTTTCGGATTATAGCCTTCATATGTTTTTTTACCGTTTGTACCCGTCGTGATCTCACTTGCATATAAATACTGCACTGCATGTACTTGTGATAAATCGAGGCCGCGCATCGCTGCATAGACAGCGGCGAAATCGCCGCGCGTTACTAAGTTATTTCGCTTCGCCTTGCTTAAAGCCCCCTGAAGAGGAATGTTTAAATCAGCGTAGTACAAATAAGTCATATCTGTCGTTACTGAATGTTTGTAGTTTGCATCCAGCTTAGCAAACATCGAAAGCATTTCTGCCTCCGATACATTGCCATTCACATCAAACTTGTTACCTGTATAAAGTGATATGACACCATTATCGACAGCCCAATTAATCGCTGTATATTTCCCGTTAGATGCTGGTACATCTGAAATATTCGCTGCTTCTACTTGTACCGCAAATGGTAACCATGTGGACAATAAAAGCATGAAACTTAGGAAAAGAGCAAATGTTTTCCGCATTTCTATTCCCTCCTAGTATTCAAAGAATAAAATATCATCTCGATAGTTTTGTTTTAAATCATTTTCTAAGTATTCTAAAACACGTTCGATAATTGCCGCTGCTTGTGCACGCGTTAATGTACCACTTGGGTTAAAGTAACCTTGTGATCCATTCATAATGCCTAGCTGTGTAATGACATACACGCCATCACGCGCATAATTTAAAATTTTATGATCATCTTTATACGACGTTGTATAACCAGGATCTGGGGCTCTTCCTTCCATTCCAAGCGCACGCACAATAATCGCTGCTGCTTGTTGACGTGTTAAGTTCCCTTCAGGATTAAAGGTCGTCCCATTTACTCCATTAATAACCCCTTTGTTATAGGCAGCTACTAAATATTCATAGTTTGGACGCGTACGCTTCACATCTTTAAAAATAGTCGATGTTGAATTTTTTTTCTTTGTTGTTCCACCCACTTCTACCCGCAGATCAATAGCTTTACCAATAGCTACAGCAAAGTCATAACGACTCATCGGTGTATTTGGTGAGAAGAAGTTAGCTTTGTCATCAAAAATCCCTAGTGAATATAGTTTATCAATACTCGGTTTTGCCCAATGAGCGGATAAGTCCCGAAATTTCGGAACGATTAAACGCTCCACTTTGGGCATATATTCTGCATTAAATTCAATTGTGCCTGACTCCTTTGGTAAGTCATACACATACTGTGAAATCGTATCTGATTCACTATTTACGGCATAACCCCCTTCAAAACTAGCTAAAGACCCCAAATTTTCCTCGTAATTTAGCGTACGAGATTTCGTGTGGCTCACTCGACTCGTGACAGTGCCGACTGTGTCATTTGGGTACTCAAATATATATTCCATAATTTGTGTTTCCGCAGCACCCCAGAAATTTTCATAACTTGCATCTTTACCAGAACCATGTACAACGACGGTTTGCGTTTGACCGCCCTTGTATTTAATTTCATATGTTTTACGAACGACGGAGTTCCCAGATGTATAGTCTGATGCCGGACGCTTATCTGTAATATGACTTTTCGACATTTGATAATCTTTTAATTCAATTGTTGCATCTTGATACTTAATTTTTTCACTATATCTTGTAACTTCCCCCGTTGCTGTGCTTTGACCAATTGCATCATAATTACTGACATTGTACGTGTATGTAACAGTTCTATCTAATGTAGCTCCATTTGTACTTTGCATTTTAATTTTATATGTTTCTGTAATCTTATCTTTTTTCTCTGAAACTGTTACTTTAACATCCTTACTTGTTGCAGTAAAATGCATTGGCTGCCCTAAAATAAACACATATTCTTCATATGTATACTCATTTTTAATACCACCCGTTAAATCAACAATTTCAGCGGATGATTTCATTGGATTGACTAATATTAATAGGAAGGCCACTACTAAAAATACTAAGCCTTGCTTTTTTAACATTGGTTCAGCCCCTCTCCTTACAGAATAGTGGGGCATGTAGAGGGTTCTACATGCCCGAATTTGATTATTCGTTTACTAAAATAACTTGTGCATCAAAGGAATCATCTGTCAAAATAACTACACGATCATTCGGTTTTAGTTGGTTAACCGTGATACGCTTACGATCTTTAATAATTAATACTTGATCTAATTCAATACGATTCAGGCGCCCTGTATCTAACCATGCCCCTTCATACCACTGACTTACATCTTTTACTTCCATTTCTGCCTTAGCATCAATACCATTTGAACCTGTATTTATAACATTAATCGACGCGATACGACCCGCTAATGTGACAGTTGGTTGTAATTTATCTTTCCCTACTAAATGAATGGCTTGTACATGACCATCTTTTACATAGAAGTAACCGTACATGCCTTCACGCACTTCTAAATTGGTTACAAGTACTGAGTCAGAGCCACCAAAGCTACGTGTCACAACAGTAGAATTACTAAACGACAACGTTTTGGCATCCTCTTCTTCACGTACCCAAGCATGAGAACCCGCTTCTAATTTTGTATAATCCGCAAGTTCCAATAAATAATTAGATTGCTCTACTAAAGAAAGTTGACCAAAATACAATTCATGTGTTGCTAAGTTTGGTGATAAGAAGCTATCATTTGTAATGTTAACAATGTGCGTATAATTGCTCTTCGTCACACCATCCGTTAAGACAAATGCTGTTCCCCAAGCCGTTAAAGTAGTCGGCTCCACTAGACGACCGTTGCGCACTAAAATAGAACCATCGTGGTAATACATTAAACCAAAATTTTTTAAACGGAAGAACTTATTTGTTGTATCAACCGTTGTAATTTGGTCGTAGAATGTGCGCTCATTATCTTCTAGCACGACTATTTTTTCAATCAACTCTCGACCATATTGTTTTTTCGTTACATAGTAAATATCACTATTGCGGTAATAACTTAATTGATTTTTCGTAATCTTTTTGTTTCCAGCATAAATCGTTGTGTGATTCGTAAATGTAACGGATTGTAAATTTGAATTCGATCTTGTCCCAAACTCCCAATCTTCAAATGGATACGCATTCGCTACAGTCAATTTATTGCTACGCGTGTTAACCGTGCTTAGTTCTGCTTTGTATAAATTATGAATGAGCGTCCCTACTTGAATGATTTCGATTTCAGAAACTACGGATGAAGAAGCAGATGAAAGCTTTAATTTCACACGGTCCCCTTCATACATTGTACTAATATCAACATGTGACTTTCCTTTCACATATTCCGTATCACTGTTTAAGTAATATTGCTTTTCTATACCTGTATCCATTTTTACTCGAACAAACATCCCATTCGGGTCAATTTTTGTTACAATTCCCGTTAATTGTTTACTATTTTCGACAATGGCACCTTGTTCGATATCTGACTTTCCTTCAAGACGGGTCACACTACGTAAATTAACAGTAGCCGTTACTTCCATCCCTTTTTTAAATGCATCAATCGTTGAAACCGTACCATTCACATAGTAGTATGTAGTATCTAGCAAATTAAATGTCGTTGTACGTCCTGAGCTATTACGGATCGTCACTTTCGCATTCGTTTTTTCAACGGTTCCATCTTTCAACTCTACTTCCGTATATGTAACACCTTCAAAAGTTCCTTTATAAACTGATGCTGCTTGTGCTGGATTCACAAACGGAATCAATGTTATGAGTAGAACGAATGAAAGGATGGATATACTTAATTTCTTTAGCATGTATATAGCTCCTCCTTCATTTATCCATACGATTAAAAGTTATAAAATTATGTTTTTTACTTTTTTAAAAACACAAATAAACGGAATGATTGGCACGTCCATTCCGTTGTGCGATTAAATAGAAATATCAATCGCTTTCCCTAAGGTTGGGTGTGGTGCATCAACTGATTGCATCGTTTCGATCATTTGTTGCGTTTGTACTTGTTGTTGCTCCATTGCCATATCAGCAACAGCTAATGATACATTTTGCATTAGTTGTGACTGATTCATAGCAATTGATAATGCTGCGATATCCATAGTAGTTGCACCTCCTACTCTCTTTATCGACAAGATTATTTATTCATCAAGTAATTATCATTAATTCTTCATAAAAAAATCGCCATTACATATCGTAATGACGATTTTTCAACTATTCCTTAGTTACATACGGCCTTCGATTTCAGCCCATGCTTGTTCAAAGCCAATCCCCTTCTCAGATGAGAACACGATTAATGGATCTTGTTTATCCATCTGCAATGTTTCTCGCACAACTTTTTTATGCTTATCCCATTTACCTTTCGGGATTTTATCACATTTTGTTGCAATAACAATACAAGGGATATTGTAATGCTTTAAAAAGTCGTACATCATGCAATCATCGTTCGTTGGTGCATGACGTAAATCAACAATTAATACAACCGCTTTTAATAAATCACGGCCGGTAAAATATTTTTCGATCATTTTGCCCCAAGCTGCTCGCTCAGTTTTTGATACTTTTGCATAACCATAGCCCGGTACGTCCACAAAAAATAATTGTTCTTCAATTTTGTAGAAGTTCAATGTTTGTGTTTTACCCGGTTTTGAAGATATACGCGCTAATGCCTTACGCCCTATCATACGGTTAATGAATGAAGATTTCCCGACGTTAGAGCGCCCTGCTAGCGCAAATTCAGGAAGTCCATCTTCAGGGTATTGCTCTGGTCTAACGGCACTAATGACCATTTCGACATTATGGACTTTCATTTTTTCTAAAACCCTCCATCAAGTGCCAGTTCAAGCACATCCTCCGCTTGTGACACTAATTTAAATGACAACTGCTCGCGAATAATTTCTGGAATATCATCAATATCGCGCTCATTGTCCTTTGGTAAAATAATGGTTGTTAAGCCTGCCCGGTGTGCACTTAGTGATTTTTCTTTTACGCCACCAATCGGTAATACACGACCGCGCAGTGTCACTTCCCCTGTCATACCGACTTCACGTTTAATCGGCTTTTTCGTTATCGCTGAAACGATAGCCGTTACCATTGTAATACCAGCTGATGGGCCATCTTTCGGCACTGCTCCTTCTGGCACGTGGATGTGCAAATCATGCTCATCAAAAAATTCTGGTTTTACACCGAGTTGATCCGTTAATGAACGAACATACGAAAGAGCTGTTTGTGCAGACTCTTTCATTACATCACCAAGTTTCCCTGTTAGTTGTAACTTCCCTTTACCAGGCGTTAACGAAACTTCGATTTGCAATGTATCGCCACCAACTGTTGTATAGGCTAAACCTGTTGCTACACCAATTTGATTTTTTGTTTCAGCTTGCCCATAACGGAAACGATGCTTTCCTAGCATCTCCACAAGCACTTTGGAAGAAACTGTTACACGCTTCTTTTCCCCTGTCACAATAATTCTAGCCGCTTTACGACAAACTGTTGCGACTTGACGTTCTAAGCCACGCACACCTGCCTCACGCGTATAATAACGAATTAAATCAAGTATTGCTTCATCCTTCACAGTTAATTGAGACTTTTTCAAGCCATGTTCTTTCATTTGCTTTGGAATTAAATGATTTTTCGTAATCTCTGTCTTTTCAATTTCTGTGTAGCCAGCAATCGAAATAATTTCCATACGATCTAAAAGTGGGCCTGGAATTGTACTCAAATCATTTGCTGTCGCAATAAATAATACATTTGATAAATCATATGGCTCTTCAATATAATGATCGCTAAATGTATTATTTTGCTCAGGATCCAGTACTTCTAGCATCGCTGCTGATGGGTCACCGCGGAAATCATTTGACATTTTATCGATTTCATCAAGTAAAAATACGGGATTGATCGTCCCTACTTTTTTCATACCTTGAATAATACGCCCTGGCATTGCCCCAACATACGTGCGACGATGCCCTCGAATTTCAGATTCATCGCGAACGCCACCAAGTGAAATACGCACAAATTTACGATCTAAACTTTCCGCAATCGAACGAGCTAAACTTGTTTTACCAACACCTGGAGGCCCTGCTAAACAAATAATCGGACCACGCAATGAATTCATCAATTGACGTACAGATAAGTATTCCAAAATACGCTCTTTTACTTTATCTAAACCTGTATGGTCACGATTTAAAATTTCTTCAGCATAGTTGATATCTAAACGATCTTCTGTTTTAGCATCCCACGGAATCGACACTAACCATTCCACATAGTTTCGAATAACGCCACTTTCTGCACTTGCAGCAGGTAACTTTTCATAGCGATCTAATTCTTTTAACGCCACTTTACGTGTTGATTCAGGCATATTTGCTGCTTCAATCCGCTTACGTAAATCAGAAACCTCGCCTGTCTTACCATCGCGATCTCCAAGTTCTTGTTGGATTGCCTTCATTTGTTCTCGAAGGAAATATTCTTTTTGCGTACGTTCCATCGCTTGCTTTACTTTTGTATTAATTTTCTTCTCAAGCGCCATTACTTCCTGCTCATCATGCAAACGGATAATTAAGTAGTCCAAACGCTTTTTAATGTTGAAAATACTTAAAACTTCTTGCTTCTCTGCTACTTTCAGTGGTAAATGAGAAGAAATAACATCTGTTAGACGACCCGGCTCTTCAATATCTTTCACAGATTCAATTGTTTCAGTGGTAATCTTATTGGACATTTTAGCGTACTTCTCAAAATAGCCACCTAATGTACGCATTAATGCTTCTATTTCTGCATCTTTCGTTGTTGAATCTTCGTACAGTTCAATATCAGCAGATGTAAATTGATCTCCTTCTCGATATTTCACCATCTTCGCCCGTACAATGCCTTCAACTAAAATACGTAACGTACCATTAGGCAACTTCAACATTTGCTTTACATTTGCCACAGTACCTACATCATACAAATCATTTTTCTCCGGAGACTCTACACGCATATCCTGTTGTGTAGCTAAATATATGCGGCTATCGTTTAACATTGCATGTTCAAGCGCTGCTACTGAGCGTTCACGACCAACATCAATATGTAGCACCATTGATGGGAATACTAACAATCCCCTTAAAGGGAGTAACGGAACATTTTCTTCGATTTTTTTCACGCGGGTATTCACCTCCATCCAAAATCAATACGCAACAACCCGCAATTGTAGTATGTGTGTAAATACGATTTTCATAATCAAACTATGTATAGCGGACTTGAACAAAAAGCTGACGTCGACTGTGCTAAAAGTGACACGTACGAAGCCAGCTTTTTATGATGTCCATTTTTTAGAGAAAGATTCGAGTAAAATTACTTTTGCATTCACGGATTGCCTTTTTTAATGCCATATCAATCCATTAATCCATTGGCATAAATCACAATTTTTACTAGATAAGATGAATTATTTATGCAGAAGTTTTTTCATTATCTTTTTTATATATTGTCCCATCGGCTAAAAGAAGTTTCGGCTCAGCTTTGTTCGTAATTGTCTCAGCCGTAATAATGCATTTTACAATATCATCACGTGATGGTAATTCATACATTACATCTAACATTGTTGCCTCAATAATCGAACGTAGTCCACGCGCTCCCGTTTTACGTTCGATAGCAAGTTTAGAGATTTCTACTAAAGCTTCCTCTTCAAACTCTAGTTCAACATTATCCAATTCCAGCATTTTTTGATATTGCTTCGCTAATGCATTTTTCGGCTCTGTTAAAATACGTACTAATGCATCTACATTTAGCTGCTCTAAAGAAGCTAATACTGGCAGACGACCAATAAACTCTGGAATTAAACCAAATTTTAATAAGTCTTCAGGAATCAATTGAGAAAGTAATGAACCTTCTACTTCCTCTTGCTTATTCGGATTTGATCCAAAACCAATTACTTTTTCGCCTTGACGACGCTTAATAATTCCCTCAATACCATCAAACGCACCACCTACGATAAATAGGATATTTGATGTATCGATTTGTAAAAATTCTTGATGTGGGTGCTTACGTCCACCTTGTGGCGGCACACTTGCTACTGTACCTTCAAGAATTTTTAATAATGCTTGTTGTACACCTTCACCAGAAACGTCACGTGTAATCGATGGATTTTCTGATTTACGCGCTACTTTATCAATTTCATCGATGTAAATAATCCCTTTTTCTGCACGCTCAATATCATAATCTGCTGCTTGGATTAGTTTTAATAGGATATTTTCTACATCTTCCCCTACATAACCCGCTTCTGTTAAAGAAGTTGCATCAGCAATAGCAAAAGGTACATTTAAAATTCGTGCTAATGTTTGTGCTAGTAATGTTTTACCGCTACCAGTTGGCCCGATTAACACGATATTTGATTTTGATAACTCTACATCATCGATTTTTGAATTCGAATTAATGCGTTTATAGTGATTGTACACGGCAACGGCTAACGCTTTCTTGGCACGTTCTTGTCCAATTACATACTCATCTAAAATACCAAGAATTTCTTTTGGTTTTGGAATATCTTTAAACTCAATCTCTTCTTCCACACCTAGCTCTTCAACGACGATTTCAGAGCATAGCTCGATACATTCGTCACAAATATATACGCCTGGACCTGCAACCAGTTTACGAACTTGTTCTTGTGGTTTTCCACAGAAAGAGCACTTTAAATTGCCTTTTTCATCATTAAATTTAAACAATTTGTTTCACCCCTATTCAAGCAACAATCTTACAAGATTCTGTGACCTTTATCAAATATATTGACTGTCAAAATCATTGCCTCTATGTATACTGCTAAAAATTATGTATAAAAATTGAAGATAAATGTGATAAAACAAGGCACGGGAGCTCCGTACCTTGTTTTTACTTATAAAGTCCATTTTATACGACTCGCTACTAAATGTCGTATATTTCTCGTTCAATTACTCAGAGATTTTAGCGTTCTCTACTAATAATTCAACTGTTTTCTTTGTTTTAATATCGTTTTCTAGGATAGCAGTGCCACCTAGAGCTGTTTTAATTTGTTCAACTGTCATACCGAATTGAGCAGCCATTGCATCTAATTCTGCTGTGATATCTTCTTCAGTTACTTCCATGTTTTCTGCTTTTGCGATTGCTTCTAAAGTTAATGCAACGCGTACGCGGTTTTCAGCATCAGCTTTCATTTGCTCACGTAAAGCTTCTTCATTTTGTCCTGAGAATTGGAAGTATAAGTCAAGGTTCATACCTTGCATTTGAAGGCGTTGACCGAATTCTTGAATCATACGATCTAATTCC
Source organism: Lysinibacillus sp. LZ02 (assembly GCF_050613145.1). GTDB lineage: Bacteria > Bacillota > Bacilli > Bacillales_A > Planococcaceae > Lysinibacillus_B. Next base: position 2,814,075 of record NZ_CP192507.1, read on the forward strand.
GTGTTAATCATACCAGCTGGAATTTCCATTTCAGCGTTCTCTGCTGCTTTTTCTACTAAATCATCACGTAATGCACCTTCTGATTCAGCTTTCTTTTGCTCAGCAGTTTGCTCTTTAATTTTAGCACGTAACGCTTCTAAAGTTTCAACTTCTGGGTCGATTTCTTTAGCAAACTCATCGTTTAATTCTGGAAGTACTTTTGTTTTTACTTCTTTAACCGTTACTTTGAACGTAGCTTCTTTACCTGCAAGTTCAGCAGCATGGTATTCTTCTGGGAATGTTACAACTACGTCTTTAGATTCGCCAGCTTTAACGCCTACTAATTGCTCTTCAAAGCCTGGAATGAATGAACCAGAACCGATTTCTAGTGCGTAATCTTCGCCTTTACCACCTTCGAATGCTGCTTCACCTAGGAAACCTTCGAAATCGATTACAGCTGTGTCGCCTTCTACGATAGCGCCATCTTCTTTAATTTCAAGTTCAGCTTTTTTCGCTAATTGATCTTGAATTTGTGCTTCTACTTCTTCATCCGTTACTTCAGTTGGAAGTTTTGTTACTTCTAAACCTTTGTATGCGCCTAATTTTGGCTCTGGCTTCACTGTTACAGTAGCTGTGAAAGTGAATGCTTTACCTTTTTCGAAGTTTTCTGTTCCAGCGATTTCTGGGTAGTCAACTGGCTCGATACCTGCTTCATCAATTGCATTTGAGTATGCATCTGGAATAACGATTTCTAAAGCATCTTGATAAAGCGCTTCTACACCATATTTTTTCTCGAATAATGGACGAGGCATTTTTCCTTTACGGAAACCTGGTTCGTTGATTTGTACTACGACTTTTTTGAATGCTTTGTCTAAAGCTTTATTTACTTCTTCAACAGAAACCTCAATTGTTAATAATCCTTGGTTTCCTTCTTGTTTTTCCCATTTTACTGACATATAAATGACCTCCAAAATAAGTTTAAGGTTGTGTACCAATTGTTTCGTTTTATACGATTTGACAACCATTTTAGTATATCATAGATGAGCTGAGTTTCAACTTTTTTCACATATGTTGTAATTCTGTTAACTTTTCTAACTGTTGGAGAAAGTCGATTATCTCATAATCCATCTCCTGTACCTTCCCAAACATTTGTCGAACAAAATCAATATAACCTATCGCCACGTCTTCATCATCGTAATCGAGCCATTCAAACGGATACGTTGCAATGGCATGCTTTGTGATGAGATGTTGCACAAGCTCTAATGTCGAAGGCTCTTGATGTAATTGTTCTAAAATATTCGTTGTAATGGCTTGAAAATGAGGCAACCCTGTCGGTAATTCAAGTTCAGCTGGATTGACTATTCGGGCTCGATTAAACTTTTTAACCTCAACATCTATTGCCACCTCTTGCTCTACTAATAATATAAGAAGCAAACTTTTAATAAACGGATGGGTCTTTTCATGTTCAATTACTTCCTTTAATATCGGTGCAATGGGACGAACATTTACCGTTGTTAAATCTTGCGCCATGACAAGCTGTTCCTCGGTTGTTTTTTCAAGAAATTGTGCTGTTGACAACTCATTGTCGATGATTTCTTGCGCGATTATTTGTTCTTCTTGCTCGCGCTTCTTTTCCACAATATCAGCATTTAAATTTTTGAGCCGTAGAAATTTATCAAGTTGTTCGTCTGGGATTACTTCTTCTTCTAACAACGATTCAATAATTTTTTCTACTTGTTGAAATTGGCGTAATTGCATACAAATCGTTAAGTATAACTCCATCGCCTCAAAGTACATAGAAGGACCTATCTCTAAAAGGCGTTCACAAATTTCTTTGGCCTTCTCAAAATCACGCGCTTCATATAATGAATAGGCATAGACACTTAATGCCGTTTCATCTCCGTACGTATACTGTAAGGCTTCGGCAAATTTTTGATTCGCTAAATCATATTGGTATTGTTCTGCGTATCCATGTGCTTGTGACAACAATTGCTCTACTGTGCCAGGAAACATTACGACATTTTCAAACACTTGCAGCTTTTTTCTTTTCTTCTTCAAAACGTCTTCACTCCCGGTCTTGACCTTTATATGTACCCATTTTACAAAGGAATGCCCGATTGAACAATTATTAGTCACAATCGCGTTCTTTTTATTTCCCCCAACTCTTCTTGTTTATTATAGAGACAAAAATGTTACTGTGCTATAGTCTACGAGATTAGAAGGAGCTAAACAATAAATTACGGATTTATTGTTTTTAATAATGTAGTAATAGCCAGTATAAAACGCATGTTTAAATTATAGTAAGAACTTCGAAACATTCATATAAACTTATGGAATTCAAACTTGCACATTGCTGTAACAGCCGTAATGGAAAAAGACAATCATTTACAATAAATTACTCCCCGTTAATGCGGGATAAATAAAAGGATGCTACTTCAATCACGAAGCGCACCCTTATTTTAGACAGATAAAGTGAAACTTCAATCAGTGGGGGGGTTTTTCTCATCCCCCACTGATTGTTAGTTGAACCAATCGGGCTTTTACGGGCAGTTGATCTCCCACCTATGCTTCTCGATTTTCCTTAAGCCTTGAGGTGGGAGTCTTAATGCCCGTTAATGCGGGATAAAAAATACCCACCATTATTCGTATAATGTATCATCAATAAAGCCAATATTTTTTTTAAACTTTTCACGCCCTAAAATACCTACATATAGTGCGAGTAATAACCCCATAAATAGAAGAGCAGAGAGTTCAAAATAATTCAGCGCAGTATGCTGGACAAAATCTGCAATTTGCCTTTCAACCCTTCCTGGTACACCTACTTGTGGTAATGCGTTCATGCAAAAATACGTAAAGAGTTGAACCGTCGAAAGGGCAATTAAAAATCCAAATGTTGATAATTTAACAATATACTTCCCCTCTACAATGACCCGATAAATAAAGTTAACCATTAATATCATGACAATGACATGTACTAATATGCTCATGAGTAACAGCGGTAAATACAGGGGATGCATTACCTCAGCAAAGCCTTGAAGCGCCATTTTCGGAATAATATTTCCCGTGCTTACACTAACCATTATAAAAAATAAAATAAAAACCGTGTAACTTAAAGGGTTAAGCATTCGACTTAAAATAAAACCTAACATAAACACTCTTGACATCCTCATCACCTTCTTTTCGTATTAATAGGTTACATATGGGGTAATCTTTTCGTGCTATTTTACACTTTATGCTCTACTGCTTTTTTCAACAACTCATAGGACTACACAAAAGCCGAAAACGAACTTTTTCACTTTCGCTCTTTATGTACGTTTTTTTCTGTATTATACAATATTCTTCTAATTTTTTTCCAGTCGTTTTTCTTTTTATTATTGGCTTTTCACTACTAAAAATACACCTATTTTTTGTTGGTAAAAAATCATTGCTAGCACCGTAAGTATTCGGTATAATCAATCTTGTTTTAAATACTGACACACTAGGGAGCGTGACAAGAAATTGGGTAAAGCATTGATTATTGGAGCTGGCGGTGTTGCTAGCGTAGTGGTACACAAATGTGTACAAAACTCTGAAGTATTCGAAGAGATTATGATCGCGAGTCGAACAAAATCAAAATGTGATGCTTTAAAAGAAAAATTAGACGGCGGTAAAACAATCATCCATACTGCACAGGTGGATGCGGACAATACGGACGAGCTAATTGAACTAATCAATGGATTTAAACCAGATGTGGTAATTAACGTAGCTTTACCATATCAAGACTTAACTATTATGGATGCATGTTTAGCAACAAAAACGCACTACGTAGATACTGCTAACTACGAGCCGTTAGATACTGCTAAATTCGAATATAAATGGCAATGGGCTTATAAAGAGCGCTTTGAAGAAGCAGGTATTACTGCACTTCTAGGCTCTGGTTTCGACCCAGGTGTAACAGGCGTATTCACAGCGCATGCACAAAAACACCACTTCGATGAAATTCACTACATCGATATCGTTGATGCAAACGGTGGCGACCACGGTCTTCCGTTCGCAACAAACTTCAACCCAGAAATTAACATTCGCGAAATTACAGCAAACGGTCGTTTCTGGAAAGAAGGCGAATGGGTAGAAACTGAGCCATTAGAATATAAAATGGTATACGATTTACCAGAGATTGGTCCAAAAGATTGCTACCTTCTTTATCACGAGGAATTAGAATCTTTAGCGAAAAACATTAAAGGCTTAAAACAAATTCGCTTCTGGATGACATTTGGTGAAAAATATTTAACGCACTTACGCGTTTTAGAAAACGTTGGGATGACTTCAATTGAGCCAATCGAATTTGAAGGTCAAATGATTCAACCAATTCAATTCTTAAAAGCTGTTTTACCAGACCCAGCAACACTTGGACCACTTACAAAAGGTAAAACAAACATCGGATGTATCGTTCGCGGTATGAAAGATGGCAAAGAAAAAACATACTACGTATATAACGTATGTGACCACCAAGAATGTTACCGTGAAGTTGGTTCACAAGCGATTTCTTACACAACAGGTGTACCAGCGATGATTGGTGCAATGCTTGTGATGAACGGCGAGTGGCAAAAACCTGGCGTATGGAATGTAGAAGATTTCAATCCAGACCCATTCATGGATGCATTAAATAAATGGGGTCTACCATGGCAAGAAACTGAAAACCCAGAACTAGTTGACTTAGACTTCACTTCAAAAGAAGAGGCTAAATAAGATGACGCAAATCGATTGGAAAGCAGCTCCATCTCCTTCTTTCGTAGTAGATGAGCGCTTATTAAAACGCAACTGGGAAATTTTAAAATCTGTACAAGATCGAACAGGCTGCGATATTTTACTTGCTCTAAAGGGCTTTTCAATGTGGTCGACTTTTCCGCTAGCACGTAATTATCTTGCTGGTATTACATCGTCTTCTTTATTTGAAGCACGACTAGGGTTTGAGGAGTTCGGTAAGGAAGTTCATGCCTATGCACCTGCATACGCTGAGCATGAAATTGATGAATATTTAACTTATGTTGACCACATTGTATTCAACTCATTCGACCAATTAAACAAGTATAAAGAAAAAGTTTTGAATCATGAAAAAAATATCTCGATTGGTTTACGAGTAAACCCTGGATATTCCGAGGTAGAAACGCCACTTTATGATCCTTGTTATATTAACTCTCGTCTTGGGATTCCATTCGAGTCATTTCGTCCTAATGAGCTTGATGGTGTTGAAGGAATTCATTTCCATGCAATGTGTGAACAAGGTGCAGATGTACTAGAGCGTATTTTAGTACATTTTGAGGAAAAATACGGGCAATACTTACATCAAATGAAGTGGGTAAACTTTGGTGGTGGTCACCATATTACACGCGAAGACTATGATGTAGAATTATTAGTCCAACTAATTAATCGTATTCAGGACACATATGACGTAAAGGTTATTTTAGAACCTGGTGAAGCTTGTGCCTTAAATACAGGGTACCTTGTTGCTACTGTGCTTGATACGATTAAAAATGGTATGGATTTAGCGATTTTAGATACATCTGCAACTTGCCATATGCCAGATACGCTTGAAATGCCGTACCGTCCGATGATTATCGGCTCTGGCATGCCAAACGAGAAAAAGTATACATACCGTTTAGGTGGTATGACTTGTCTTGCTGGTGATGTAATTGGGGATTATTCATTCGATGAACCATTAAAGCCTGGCGATCGTTTAGTATTTACAGATATGGCGCACTATACAATGGTAAAAACACATATGTTCAATGGTGTCAACTTACCAAGTATTTGCCTATACAATGAAGAAGAAGGCATGAAAGTCATTCGTACATTCCACTACGAAGATTACCGTAACCGCCTTTCATAAATTAAAACCAACCTTGCATCTGAAGCGAGGTTGGTTTTTCGTTTTTCACCTTTATACATTTTAGAAGAAATATTACTTTTCTTTAATCGTTTCTGTAAATTCTTTACGTTCTGCGCTTAGCTTTTCAATATCGATTTTGATTGAAGTAATGGAATCTTCATCAAGGGGGATTTGTCCATCTTTCTCCACCTTTTTCCATTGTTTCACGTGTTGCTTGTATGCGTAATTGGATAAATTGTATATATCAATATCCTTTTTCAACGTATGCTGATACGTTTCCTTCACTCTTTTTTCCACTTCTTCTATAACAGTTTTCTCGATTTGTTTTTTTGTAATCTCTGTATGAAAGTCATCCGCAATTGCATTCAGCCTGATCGTAATATCAAACACAAAACCCCCATCTTTCACCTTCGACTTTACATCCACTTTAATATTTTCTATGACTACCGTTACAGGCTTCTCCTCGATGAAATACGTTAACTCCCCGCGCTTTGTCTCCTCCTGCATAAATCGTAAACCATCAATTTCTTCCTCTTTAAAAACTTCTTTTAACCCATCTCGTGCCGTAATGGCAACCCCTTCAAATTCGATAACTTTTTGTTTTTCCTTTTCTGTTTTCCACTTTTCAGTCAATCGAATATAAGGTATGGCTATACTATAGTTCGGCTCATTTAACGCTATATTAAATTGACGAAAATTAACAGGTAAAAGAAACGACTCTTGGGAGAAAGAATTGAACGGTATCGTTAATTTAGAAAGAGAGATTGCTTTATTTAATACAGGTGTTACTAACATTAGCTCTGATAAATCATCTCGCGTTCCATATACCCAAATTTGATATCTTGTTTCTCGGTAGCGATTAAAAGAATCAACTACCATATTGGCTCTCCCTTCTTGAAGGGCCGCTTCCGACAAGATAACAACAGATAAATGTCCCCAAAAAAGACGCATATCTAGTGAATGATAAAAATTAAAAAATGCCTCAGCTATCGTTTCACCATGTGCAATCCCAATCTCAGTTTGAACTACTTGCGGATTAGGCTGCTCAGTTTTTGCCACATTCGTAAAATCAATTAGTTGCACGTAGACTTTATATTTTCCATCAACATAGTCTACACCTACACCATAAACATAGTACATTCTTTCCGGCTCCGTTACATCCCAGCAACCGGACAATATGATTATGCTTAGTACAATAGTCCACCATTTCTTCATTTTGTATCATCACTTCTTATAGTATCTTTTTTTAAATACATTGAACTTATACTTAAACCTATATGTTGATACATGGAACACCTAATAACATTTTAATATTTAAACACGCGTGTTGATTTCCGCTACGGCTGACTCGCTTTCCGCAGGCACGGCTTCAACTAATTTCTTTCGGCTAATGCCGAAAGAAATGGATTTTCAGCTCGTGCTTTTCCTGCTGGAGTCGAGTCGCCTCCGCCCCAATCAACGAGCAAGCGTCTTTTTATTAATCATTTCACTAAAAAGCACGCTTATGATCTACTAGTATTTGTATAGTCAACACATCTGATATTTAAAATCATTCGTCGTAAGTGCTAGCCAAGTTATTTATTTTCTTTAATCGTTTTTGTAAATTCTTTACGTGCTGCGCTTAGTTTTTCAATATATACTTCAATCGAAGCGATCGAATCTTCATCAAGTGGCACTTGTCCATCTTTCTCTACTTGTTTCCACTGTTTTACGTGTTGTTTGTATGCATAGTTGGATAAATTATAAATATCGATATCCTTTTTTATCGCTTTTTCATACGTTTCCTTCACTCTTTTCTTCACTTCTTCTATAACCGTTTCCTTGATTTGCTTCTTTGTAATCTCTGTGTGGAAGTCACTCGCAATAGCATTCAACTTGATTATAATATCAAATACAAACTTTTCATTTTTTACTGTTGCCTTCACATCAACTACAATATTTTCTACAACTACCGTTACAGGCGCACCATCAATGAAATAAGTTAACTCCCCTCGCTCCGTTTCTTCCTTCATAAACGGCAAACCATCAATTTCATCCCCTTTAAAAATTGCTTTTAACCCATTTGGCTCTGTAATGGCAACCCCTTCAAATTCAATTTTCTTTTGCGTTTCCTTTTCATTTTTCCAATTCTCAGATATTTTTATATAAGGTATCGCTACAGTGTAATTTGGTTGATTTAATGCCATAATAAATTGACGAAAATTGATTGGTATCAGAAATGACTCTTGGGAAAAAGAATTAAGCGGTATAATTAATTTAGAAAGAGAAACGGATTTATTTAATACGGGTGTTGCCAACATTACCTCCGATAAATTAGACTCTGTTCCATATACCCAGATTTGATACCTTGTTTCCCGATACCGATTAAAAAGGTTAACAACCTCATTTGCTCCACCTTCTTGAAGAACTGCTTTTGACAATACAATAAAAGATAAATGTCCCCAAAATAGACGCATATCCAATGAATCATACAAATTAAAAATTGCCTCATCTAACGTTTTACCACGAGCAGTTCCCATCTCATTTTGAACCGCTTCTGGGTTAGGCTGCTCACTTTTTGCCACATTCGTAAAATCAGCTAGCTGCATGTAGAGCACGTATTCTCCGTCAACATAATCTACACCTACACCAAACACATAATACATTCTTTCAGGTTCTTTCATGTCCCAACAACCCGCTAGTATGATTGTACTTAGAAAAATAATCCACCATTTCTTCATTTTGCATCATCACTTCTTGTATTATCTTTTGGCTTTAACATACCCGGTCTCTTTTTATAGGATGTTGGTCCTAATCGAAATAATGTTTTTGCAATGGACTGTATACTTAAATCCGCCGTAATATTAATATACGGAACACCAAACACCTTAATATGGCTTACATACATTAAAGTAAAACAAAGAGAAGCAAAAAAACCGAAAAGTCCAAAAAACGCTGTAATCATTACAAAGCCAATCCGAAGCAAACCTACTGTTGCCATGATGGATTGATTAGAAAGGGTAAAAACAGCAATAGTCGAGATGGCGATGATCACAACCATTGCAGGGCTCGTAACACCAGCACGAATGGCTGCATCCCCAATAATCAACCCCCCTACAACGCTAATTGTGCCACCAATAACTGATGGTAGCCGTAAACCGGCCTCTCTGAACAGCTCAAAGAACAAAAGCATCATTAGCATTTCAAGTGCTGATGGGAACGGCAAACCCGTATTCGCTTGTACAATTGTCGCTAATAATTGAAGTGGAATTTGATTTTGATGAAATGTCGTAAGTGCTAACCAAAATGCAGGAAGTAATAAGCCTATAAACAAGCCTAATAGACGTAACACACGTTCAAACGAGCTATACAGGACGGTCGTTTCATTATCTTCTCCCGATTTAAGAAGCGCGAAAAAATTGATTGGCAAGACAATGGCGTATGCTGTGCCATCAACGAAGATGATATAGCGCCCTCTTGTCAATGCTTGTACAACAGAATCTGGACGGCCAGTATAATCACAACGTGGAAAAGCAAACATGCCATTATTAATACTTTCCATCAGGATATTCCCTGAAAAAACAACATCTACATCAATCTTTTGAATTTGCTGCTTGATCTCTGCTAAAATTTTTTTATCGACAATATCATCAAAATAGAGAATAGCAATATTTGTCTTTGACCTTACACCAGCCTGAACTTTTTCCACAACGAGAGAATTAGTAGGCAGTCGCTTTCGAATAAGGGCGATATTTGTACTAATATCCTCTATAAAATTATCCCGTGGCCCGTTGATTGCTACCTCAAGATTTGTTTCTTCAGGACTCCTGTTTGGTTTGTTTGCAATATTAGCAGCTAACAGTAATTGATTGTTTGTAAGTAGTATTAAGCACTGACCGCTAAATACTAGAGAAATACAACTATCAATATCTGTCACCTTCTGCAATTGAGGAAGTGGCAATACTTCTTCGATATTTTGATTCCCTTTATTATTCTTGTTGCTCTCTTCTACGGCAGTATTATTTTGTTGGTCACTATTAAAATTTTCCACCGTTTTTTTTAACTCAGGAATCACAAATTCATATAGTAATCGTTCATCTATCATTGCTTCACACGTAACGATATGCACCGTTTCATTTTTAAAAACAAAATGCTGGAACTTCACATCGCTAGAATGTTGAAAGGTTTGCTTCAGCTCATTGAACGTAATCACCTTGTTTTTGTTTTGCATCACTTATATCCTCCTGCCTACGTCCCTTTTTACGCCCCGTAAGTAAAGCAAAAATAAAGCCTAGCAGTAGTAATAAAATACATGTGGAAATTAAAAAATGATAATTATTGATGATTAAAAATGTTTGTTCATCTACTAGCATTAACATGAGACAAATAATAGCAAAAGGAGGTGCTATATAGTACCACACCTTTTTAGTTTGTTTCTGCACGTTCCAAAGCTCTGTCACAATATATACGTAAAAACCAATACGTATAAATGCCCCAGTCATCCACTGATAAACCGATAAGAAATCCATATGACTAATAAATTCGCCAATCCCCGCTAATCCCCATTCTTCATAAGCTGGATAGCGCTGTTTAGACGCTTCTTCAGGACCAAATTCAACAATCGCCCCGATTAATGGTCCCATCGTAAGACCAACAAGTATAAGTAACATAATGACAAAATGCTTATACTTTATTTGACTCTTTACATGATGTTGAATAAAAATTAACAATAAAAGCTCAGTAAATCCTGCCGCTGGAAAAACGACCGCTAATAACACCGGTTCCATTCCATGCTCTAGCATTGGCTGAAGCAAGCTATAATCCTTTACTCTCATATTGACAAACGCTACTAGAAATCCGAATACAATTACACCAAATAATACGACAACATTCAAGATGACCATTGTTTGTAAGCCTCTTGTAGCAAGCGTGACACAAAGAATAAAGTATACACTAAATAAAATTAACATCGGTGTTGTTGGTAAAAATGTTGTGTTGATCCATTGAAGCATTTCAACCATCGTAAAAGCACCTAACAATAAAGCCCATAAACTAATGAACCATTTAACAAACAATGCAATAGACGCACTTTTTTTTTCTAACAAGCTCATAAATGACTGATTCCCTAGCCTTTTTGTAATAACAGCCAAGAGCAACAACCATGGAATCAGAATGCCCGCTGCGATTAAGACACTCATCCAACCGTCACGCTTTCCCTCTTCTAAAATAGGAGGTAAAATCGTCACATGATTTTTCAGTCCGATAACAGTCATACATAAAAAAACAACGTGTAACATACTAAATTTCACAGATTTATTCATATTATCTACCTAACATTCATTTTCATTTTAGTATTGTCAGTACATGAAGATAATATTCGATATGCTAAAAAATCAACTTCCATCCATTTCTGTACACATCATGCATAACACACAATAAATCCATTCATATCGGTTCTATAACAAAATGAGGGCTAACCATATATGCAAAGCCAAGCGTGTTGATTTACCTTTTATTATTAATAGAATCGTGTGAACCGTTGATTTCCGCTCCATTCGGCGCGCTTTCCACGGGCATGGCCTCAGCCTCCTCGTCGCTCGTACCTCGCTCCTGCGGGGTCTTCAGCTCATGCTATTCCCGTAGGAGTCTCGCCGATTCCGCTTCAATCAACTGGCAAGTCATTTTTGATTACGTTTTCGCTAAGGAAACACACTTCTATACAGGAAATATTTTGATAATCAACACACCTGATGCAAAGCTATACCTTTAAGCAGATGAGTGTTTTCACAATATGGTTTTACTTATAGCCAGTAGCTATATATCGCTTGCGAACCGTTCCATTTGCTTGCATTTCGGTGAAAAAATGAATGTTTTCATTCAAAATAGAGCACTCAAAAAATAGCTATCGTGATAAAAAAGAGGGAAATTTACTAAAAAGGAAGCTTCCATGGAGGGTGGAAAAAGGCTACTTTTTAGATAAAAAACGAAAATAATCAAGCTTTTTTGAACAGTAGATCGTAATCTAAAGTGGTGGATACGTGCCTTTATAATAGGGGCATCCATCATAAATCCCTCTCCATTGCAGTAAAAATAGGTGGCGACTTGCGATTTTTTAATAAAAAAAATTATGCGCTCACTTTAAAAACAGCAAAATCGGCAGTTGCCGATTTTGATATACAACTTATATAAGGATAAGTGCCATTTAGGTGAATAGTCCCGATTTAACACTTATTTTAAATTAAGTTGTATACCGATTTCGCTATATGACATTATCGGAGCATCAAAAATCATTCATTTTAATAACTGACAGTAAAAAAATACACGCTTGCTGTTAAAATAGCGGACACAAAATGTTAGTACGAGCCCCCTATTTTAAGAGAAGGTGTTCTCTTTTCAGAAATGCAACACTCTAAAAGCAAATGAGCGCTACATATGATGGAATTTTCAGTATAATTTATTGTGCATCTGCGATAATCCAATCGACTGCATCAATAAGGCTTGGAAATACCGCATCTGCAAGTGGATCACTTTTCCCTAAAAACACCCCTTTTGTTCCAGCATTTTTTCCAGCAATGATATCAGTATCTGTATCGCCCACCATATAAGAGCGCGATAAATCTACCTCGTATTTTTGGGCAAGGTCGACAATCAATTTACTTTTAGGTTTACGACATTCACAATTAGCACGCGGTTTATGGGGGCAATATACTGCTTCATGGACAATCGCGCCTTGCTTTTTTAATTGGAACATCATAAATTGATGAATTTCTTGTAGCTGGGATTCCTTCATAAACCCTAAACCAACACCCCCTTGATTTGTCACGACAAATACATAATCAAAGTGTTCATTTAGTTTTTTGATGGCTTCCGGCACCCCTGGTAAAAAATACAAATCTTTGGGCTTATTAACGAATTTCACACGATCCGTTAACACTTCATTTATGACACCATCACGGTCTAAAAATATCGCTTTCTTCACTTACTTCACACCTTTTTCTATTTATAAAATAAAAGAACTTCATTACCTCTATGTCTATTTTTTAATGAAAGCTCCTTCATTATGCATAAGAAAAAGAAAATGTATCTACTTTTTAGTCGTTACTTCACTTCTTGCTATCCAATACGTTATTTTCTACTAAAAAAACTACACGCTCACTGTTAAACTCGCTTAACAATGCACGTGTAGTTTATTAAAATTTCAGATGTGTTGATTATACAAATATAGGTAGGTAATTAGCATGTTTTTTTAGTGAAATAGTTGATAAAAGGCGCTTGCTCGTTGATTGGAGCGGAGGCGACTGGACTCCTGCAGGAAAAGCACGAGCTGAAAATCCATTTATTTCGGCAATAGCCGAAATAAATTAGTTGAAGCCGTGCCTGCGGAAAGCGAGTCAGCCGTAGCGGAAATCAACGTATTCTAATGCTCTATTTAACAATAAAAGGTGAATCAACACGCGTGTTAAAATTTAACGTTTTTTTGGTGCCAGCATAACATCCGTTAAAAACTTGACGCGGGATAATGCACCGATGTAAAAGGCTAATACATAACCTGTAAAAAATAATGCCACTAATTCTACAATGTATAATTTATAACTGAAAAATACTTGTTGTAAATTTGTTAATTGCTCGGTATTGGTAAGCGACTCTAGTGGTATGTTTGTATAACAAAAAAAACTCAATAGCTGAATCAAACTAGCTGCCATGACAAATGATAATGTTTTTTTACGAATGGCATAACTTTGATATTGTAAATACTTCCATAAAAATCGAAATACTATGAAGCACATCACGATATTTACAGCTATACTTACGTAACGAATTGCAACATAATACGGATTAACTGCCTGTGCCACAAAATCCACGAATTGAGAAGGAAATACGTTTAAAATAATTATATAAAATGTAGCGTAATATATAGTAAATGCAATAAGCCCCCAGCGACTAAACGCTAAAACTAAAATCGTAGCAAGTCTTTTCATCGTCGATTTCCTTTCCTTCCGTCTATCAAACAATCTAGTTATTTTATTATAACGTGATGTTAATAGGTTAGAAAAGTACATCTTTAGTGTACGTGGAAATGCTAAAAAAGTTACGTAGGGATTCTATACAACTTTTAATTATTGCAACGGCATAAAAGCTACTTGCCAAATGCCTTCATCATTTCGAACCATTTGAAAGCCCCTCTGTATTTTAGGTTGGTAAACGAGCGTAAAATCAATATAGCCGTAACCTTCTTCCGTTTCTATAAATTTACCGCGCTCTAGCCCGCTAAATTCATAAGCATGTAGTAGTTCAAGCTCTAGTGTACTGAGGAGAGCATGGATTGATTGATGTGTTAGATGCTCTTTTAACGACCATGCAATATATTCCTCTTTATTTGTTAACAACGCATAATTCATTCTATTATCTCGCTTTAAATCAGAGGTTACATACAGTTTAGCAATCGTAATAGGAGACACGTCACGTAATAATTCAAGCTGATGACTTTCTTTAAATTGTGTATACAGTTGCTGCTCTTCTTCTGTTAGTGTATACGTTGGTGTAATTTGCTGAATAGCTACGACTTTCCCTTTCACATGATTTAATGTCCATTTTTCTAACGACAGGCTTTTTGCCACAACCAGTTCATCGCGTGCTAATTTGTTAAAAGTCACATGTTGTTCATTTGTATAAGCTAACGAACTACCGAGATAGGCACTTTGCTCTACTATGAGTTCTTCTGCAGAAAGAACTTCTCCTACCATATTCGGCAAAGCAAGCGATTGACCATTCACGGTTACACTTCCTTCTTCCAACGCCACTGTATCACCAGCTGTTCCGACTATTTGTGCTACCTTCATCAACCCATGTTCGTCCAACATTACATAGTCACCAATTTCATAAGTTGACGACTTTTCCACAATCATCGGTAAACGCTCAAATCTTTGCTGATAACCATTTATATAGGAGTCATCAGGGAAAATAATTTCTTGATCGGGCGTTTCTTCTTTTATATATGGCAATACGACCTCATTTTTCTTTAACAATGCCACTAGTTCATATACATTACTAGGCAATGCTAAGACGGTGTACGGTGTGATGGGTTGCCGAGTAATCATGAGGAAAATAAATAGAGCAATGATCACTATAAACATAGAGGAAACCGCTGGAATATACCATCCACGTTTTCTTAATGGCTGTCTCAGCACGATTCGCCCCCTTACTTCCTCGGTAAATGGGGCATCTTGCTGCAATTCACGGCGTAACTGTTCTTTAAAATTGCCCATCTAGTAACACTTCCCCTTCATCTGTTAATTGTTGCTTTAATAGCTTGCGCCCTCTTCTTAATCTCGTCCGAATCGTATTTTCTGAAGTACCAAGTAGACTTACTATTTCCTTTATCGCAAATTCCTCATAATAATAAAGAATTATTACTTCTCTATAATGTACAGGCATATTCCAAACCGCTTCCTTTAATGACCTCCCTTGAACTTTAACTAATACTTCTTGCTCTGCTGAACACGCTGTTTTCGTAAATGGTAAGATTGCTTGTAACATCGTTCGCCTTTTCATTTTTCGTAATTCATCATGACTTTTGTTAATTACGATACGTGTTAAATATGTTTTAATCGACGCCTCTCCACGAAACTGATTACTTTTCACACTGTATGTATAAAATACGTCTTGAGTGATTTCTTCTGCAACTTGCTTATCTTTCACATATAAGTAAGCAAAGTGATAAATATACTCTCCGTATTCTTCAATTAGCCTTCTCAAATAATGTCACCACCTTCGCTTTTACTCCTTAGACGACCATAATCAAAAAAACCGTTCAAGTTCTTTTAAAAATTTTTTACAGTTTCCTGTTAGCGCATTTTTATACACAACCTTTTATAAACTTCATCTTACTTATATGTTTCTCCTACCTACATCTCTCAAAAAAAATTGTTTTTTTATATAAAGACATTATTTTCTCTTTTATTCAAAAAAATTTTTTTTCGTTCCATTTTTTTGTTTTATTCATTACTATTAGCCCTGTTATATATCTCCTATGTAACAACCAAATCCTTTTAAATTAAGCGTTTACAAGCTACATTACTCTTCTGTTATAAAACAACTAGACACTCAAATTATTCTACAAAAAGATCCTTTTTTTCTATTCCACGAAACTATTTTATGTAAAAAAACTATTGCGCAATTATTACACTTGATGGTATCTTGATATCTAGAATTATTCGCGAAAAAATTCAGGCAACTACGAAATAAAGGGGAAAACGAGAAATTATGAATAAAAATAGATGGTTAATTGCGCTTTCGGCTATCGCCATCCATTTGTCAATCGGTGGGGCTTATGCATATAGCGTTTATAAAAATCCAATTACAACACAAATGGGTTGGAGCGAAACAAATGTAACAATCGCCTTCACAATCATGATGGGGCTTGCAGGATTTTCTGCCGCTTTATTTGGTAGCTTCGTTGAAAAGCAAGGTCCTCGGAAATCTGCGATGCTTGCTGCGGTATTATTTGGGCTAGGGCAAGCAGGAGCTGGTGTAGCAATTGCGATTGATTCCGTTGTACTTTACTGGTGTACTTACGGCTTACTAAGCGGTCTTGGGATGGGGATTGGTTATATCTCACCTGTTTCAACGCTTGTGAAGTGGTTCCCAGATCGCCGCGGTTTAGCGACAGGCATGGCGGTTTTAGGATTTGGTTCAGGGGCACTGATTACAGCACCTGTAGCAACAAACTTAATGGAGCAGTTTGGTATTTCAAACACATACTTCATTTTAGGAATTAGTTATTTTACATTAATGTTACTAGGTGCTTTATATATTGCACCACCAAAGCAAGAAGGGGCATTAAACGTATCAAAATACAGTACGACAGGCAAAGCACTTGCACAACTATCCGCTCGTGAAGCAGTTCGTACAAAACATTTTTGGATGCTTTGGGCAATGCACTTAATTAATGTAACAGCGGGGCTAATGATGATTTCAGTAGCTTCTCCAATGGCACAAGAAGTTGTTGGTTTATCTGTTGCAGGAGCAGCAGCAATGGTTGGCTTAATGGGACTATTTAATGGTGGTGGTCGCTTATTATGGGCAGCGGCTTCAGACTATATCGGTCGTCATAATATATTTGTTATTTTCTTTATCATTCAACTCATTGCATTCGTGTCATTACCATTTACAACGAATGTGTTAGTATTCCAAGCATTGATTTTCTTAGTTGTTAGTTGTTATGGTGGCGGATTCTCGAACTTGCCTGCCTTTGCGAGTGACTTATTTGGTACAAAGCAACTTGGTGTAATTCATGGCTACTTATTAACAACATGGTCACTTGGTGGCATTTTCGGTCCACTAATTGTATCAACGATTCGCAATGCAACAAATAGCTATACTCCAGTGTTCTACACATTTTCAGTTTTAATTGCGATTTCCCTATGTATTTCATTATGGATTCGTCGTGATGTCGCTAAAAAGAAACAGAAAGTAGAACAATTACAAGAGGCTTCAGCTATATAAGTAGATGAGGAAGCTAAAATGGAACATACGAATTCTGTAATTTTGCCTCCTACAGCATTCAGCGAACAATAGTGGCTGCTAACTATTGTTCGCACTTAAATAAATGAGAAATTCCCTCTAATTTAGTTCCTTTTGCATTAGCTTCCTCATTATTTATCATTTCGCTTCACATACTTTTCTTCTAATATGAGACGTTCTAGTAATTCATTTGTTTCTTCTTGCTCTAATTGTTGGAACTCTGCTTGGATAGTACGAACCACATGCTGAAGTAGTTCAATCGACTTCATGAATACGGCGTTAGCTCCTTCTTTCTGTTCCGCTTCATTTAGCACCTGATAAATATTTTGAATTGTTTCCTCGTATTCAATTACACTTTCAAAATGTTCTATATCATGCTTCGTTGTTTTCATTTTTTGCAGTAGTGGCGTTAGTTCATTCATCGCAAATTGAATGATTGGCGACGCATAAACATCACGAAGTTCTTTAATAGAACCTTTCCACACGATACCACCCCGCTTTTTCTTATACATGACAAGTGATGTGATCCATGTTTTTTCACGCATTTGATCCAATGAATAACCATGCTCCGTATGAAATTTAAAATCATTACGCAAGAAAAATTCACTATATTGATAATCCTTTGGGTTAATGCTTGGTCTTACTAAAGCATCGATTTTCTCTAAATAATCTATAAATGATAGTTCTTCCTCTGGTGTTTGAAACAAACGTTTAAAAAACGACATAAAATTCACCTACTTTTTATACTACGTTATATGTAAATTCTATTATAAAGCAAAATGCTTATTTAAAGTCTCATTCCGGTTACACAAAATGAGATTAAAAATAAAAAACGACTGTCCTGCAAGTAGATACTTACAAAACAGCCCTTCGATTAAATATAAAGATAAATACTCATAAACATTGCCACGCAACCCGCAAGGACAAACAAATGCCAAATTGCATGATTATATGGAATCCGTTTATTTTTATAAAAATACGTACCAAACGTATAAAAAATACCGCCTGCTAATAATGTTAAAAAGCCTTCTGTTCCAATATGGGCAAGCACTGGTTTATACGCAAATATAACAAGCCATCCCATCCCTATATAAATAAGCAAGGATACTACTTTAAAACGATAAACAAAAAATTGTTTCAAAATAATACCAATCAGCGTTAAGCCCCACTCAATCCATACAATTGTCCATCCAAGCTTCCCGCCAATCGCAACAAGGGCAATAGGTGTATATGTACCTGCAATTAATAAAAAAATAGCACTATGATCAAGCTTTTTAAACAAACTTTTGTTCACTGGAATACTATGATATAACGTGGAGCTTAAAAACAACAGTAACATTGAGATACCAAATATAATATAGCTGACCAGTTCAATGACTGATCCGTTGCCACTCGCTTTTATAATTAACAGTACGAGTGCAGGTATAGCTAATATACAACCTAAGCCATGTGTTACAGCATTCCAAAACTCCTCTTTTCTGCTATACCCAGATTCCATTACGATTGCTTGTGTCATCGTCTATCACCTCTTACATACATTATGCAAAAATGCGAGGAATCAGAGTACCGCCACATGTCACTAAAAATAGATGACAACTATAATGGTTTTAAACTAATGTTTATCATTATGAGGTCTTCACCAAGATATGTAATCGACCGCATATTCCGCTACGGGTAGAAGCGCATCCAAGGGTTTTTCTCGGATACGGTAAAGTTTTGCTCGCACCGGGTTGTTTTGACCGGATGCAGCGACTTTTTGCTCGGATACCGTAGCTTTTTGACCGGTTACCGCGGGCTTTTGCTCGGATACGGCAAGGTTTTGCTCGCTCCGGGTTGTTTTGACCGGATACAGCAATGTTTTGCTCGGATACCGTAGCTTTTTTGACCGTTCACTGCGGGCTTTTGCTCGGATACGGCAAAGTTTAGACCGGATGCAGCAACTTTTTGCTCGCTCCAGGTTGTTTTGACCTGATACAACGGCTTTTTGCTCGGATATGCTAGCTTTTTGACCGTTCAATGTCGACAGTTTTAAGATGATTTCTCAAATAATTGCACTGAACTAAAAAGAAAATCATCTTCACTCAAAGTACTGTGAAGATGATTTTTGTTGAAAAGAAGGCTCTCTTCTTATCAAACTATTATACTTGTATGAAATGGATTCATTTTAAAAACACAATGTCGCTTTACCTGAACCGACTACTGTTTGGTCTTGCTTTTGTGCGGTTAGCTCTAATACTACTTCACGTTCATGTATCTCTTTTACTTGTGCGATACATGTAATGGCATCCCCTGGTAATGTCATCGCACCAAAGCGCATCGAAAACTGTTTGACTTGTGCGACGTCTCCCGCTAGCTTCATCACATACTCACCTAAAAAGCCCATTACGAGCATACCGTGTGCAATCACACCTGGCATCCCAATTTTTTGCGCAAAGGCATCATCTGTATGCAACGGATTAAAGTCACCTGATGCTCCTGCATATTTGACAAGTTGCACTTTCGTAATCGGTGGTTTTTGATAACTCGGTAATAATTGACCTACTTGTAACTCCTCAAAAACGACAACATCAATCGATTGTTCTGTAATTGCCATATCGTTCCCTCCTCACAGTGCACGGTAAATAATATTTGTACGACTCACAACAGCGAGCTCCTCATCGGCATCACGCAGTTCCGTATCTAATACGATAAATTGCATAGTGCCACTTTTTCCTTCCCGCTCATATATATCCGCTACTTTCATTTGCGCTGTGTATGATTCTCCTGGGCGCAACGGTTTATAGTAAATAAACTCCTGTTCCCCGTGCAGCATACGACGGAAATCTAGTTCCAGTGGTAACTGTGCGGATTCATTGCTTAACGCAACTGGAAATGTGAGCGGTGCAATCATCCCACCATAGGCACTTTGCGAAGCTTGCTCTTCATCTAAAAAGAGTGGATTTGTATCACCAATTGCCTGACAAAAACGGCGAATATGCCCTTTTTCAATCTCTACTTGATAACGCTCGGTTGCAAGACCGATATGTTCCTTTGTCACGTCCATACCCGTTCCCCCTTTAATTCGACTTCGATGCCTCTAGCTTTTGTAAAGCGATGCGTGAAATTTTCCCTGCTGCCGTCATTGGTAATGCATCTAACTGCTCGATTTCACGAATTTTTGCATAGTGTACAACACGGCTATTCACAAATTCTTGAATGTCTGTTAGTGAAGCCGTTGCACCCGGCTTTAAAACAACAAAAGCTTTTGTTGTCTCTCCTACTCGGTCATCTGGTACACCGATGACGACACAACTTTGAACAGCCTCATGCTCATATAATAATTCCTCTAATTGACGTGGATACACATTATAGCCGTTATAAATGAGCATA
Source organism: Lysinibacillus sp. LZ02 (assembly GCF_050613145.1). GTDB lineage: Bacteria > Bacillota > Bacilli > Bacillales_A > Planococcaceae > Lysinibacillus_B. The sequence continues at coordinate 2,834,794 of NZ_CP192507.1, forward strand.
TCTTTTTTGCGATCCACAATCGTGAGAATACCGTCTTCATCACGTACAGCAATATCCCCTGTCCGAAGCCAGCCATTGCTAAATGTCTTAGTCGTTGCTTCAGGGTCATTTAAGTATCCTTTTGCTATTTGCGGACCTCGTACCCATAATTCGCCCTTCTCACCTCTTGGCACTTCTTGCTCACTACTACCATCTACTGGCACGAGTCTCACTTCCGTATTCACGATTGGTAGACCAATTGATCCAGGTTTACGAACTCCCGATTTAAATGCAACCGTTTGCACACAGGAACCCGTAGCTTCTGTTAAGCCATACCCTTCTGAAACGATGGCATTTTTAAATAATTTTTGGAGTTTACGTTGCATTTCAGCAGACATCGGTGCTGCACCCGAACCAACATTTCTAACGGACGATAAATCCGTTGTTTGTAGCTGTGGTCTCAGTAGTAATCCATTAAATAACTGCGGCGCGCCTGCCACTTGCGTTACTTTATATTTTTCAATGTTCTCGATGAATGTTACAGGATGTAACTGATCAATTAAAATCACTGTGCAGCCCTGTACTGTTCCAACCCCGATAGAACCCATTAAACCTGAAACATGGTAGAGGGGCGCAGGACTCATGAGGACGCTTTTACCGGGTATAATCGGATATTCTTTGACAAATTCCTCTTCTGCTGTATACGCTTTCACCGTGACGCCACCAGCCGCATCGATATGTGGTAACATGCCCATACTTGCACTAGAGGCTAAGCAGCTACTGACAAAGTTATAATGCGTACTTAGTACACCTTTTGATTGCCCCGTTGTACCACCAGTATACGAAATCGTAGCGATATCTTCTTTTGGCTGAATAGCCACTTGTAGTTCCCGTGCTTCGTAGCGTGATTTCAATTCGTTTAAGCTATACCAGTTTGCACTAAATGGACTCATATCCGTACGTCCATTGATGCCGTCGATCTCATCTGTCCCTGTCACAATGACATCCTTTAACTTCAATTGTAATGTTTTGTCTAGTAAATTTTTTGCACAAGATTCATGTGCGATGACCGCAACTGCATTGGTATCTTGTATTTGGTATACTACTTCGCTCGCTGGATTGAATGGATTAATAGGAGAGTACGTTGCACCTGACAACAAAATACCGTAGTAAGCAATCACGTATTGAATGCTATTTGGTAAATACGTTGAAATCACATCGCCTTTGCCATATCCAAGATCGTGTAGTGCATTTGCAAGCTTTAAAGACTCTGCATATAGCTCTTTATATGAAATTCGCACATCATGGAAGATAAGAGCACAGTGATCTGCATATTCCGTTGCGGCTCCTTTTAACATGTTGCCAATTGGTACTTCCGGTATATCAATCCTCTCCGGAAGCGCATTATTAAAAAATCTCGGATCCTTTTGTACTGCCATTTTATCCACTCCATTTCATAAAATGCCTTCCAAAACCGATGATGCAATATCTAAAAAGCTACCACCCTAAAGCAAGGGCTGCACGCTCGCGAGTATCATATTGAGAACCTAAATAATTTTCAAAAATACGTGAACGCTTTACATATAAATGGCAGTCTAACTCTTCTGTGAAACCGATGCCGCCGTGAATTTGTACACTTTCAGCTGCAATTTTTATATAACTATCCGTTAACAGCGCCTTCGCACTATACACAACCTCTATACAGTCTTCACTTCCGTTTTCAACTGTCCATGTCGCATAATGACTTAATGCACGTGCTGTTTCTAGCATGACCTTTAAGTCTGCAAGGCGGTGCTTAATCGCTTGGAAGCGTCCGATTGGTTGACCAAACTGCTCGCGAATTTTTGCGTACTCTGTTGCCATATCGACTAAACGGTCCATACTACCAATCATCATGGAATTGATAGCTACAAGCAGTGATAATAACCCCTTTTCTATTACTTTCTCCACATTTGCATCGGCCGCTAGTTGCTGTTCTGTTGTAAGAACAACGTGATCAAACGTTAATTGGACAAATCGCTGTGTCTCATCAAAGCTCTGTTGTTCTTCCATTTTCGTCACTTGTTCTTTTGGGACGATAAACATACGTAGTTCATCCTGATCATCTTTCGCAAGCACGATAAAATCCGTCACTTGTGCTGTATGACGAACAAGTGATTTTGTTCCATTTAAAACGAAACCATCAGCTGCCTTTGATACAGTTGTGTTCACTGTATCAAATGAATACTTCCCTTTCGGCTCTAACCAAGCAAGGGCTAGTAAGCTAGCACCTTCTGCAATCGATGATAAATAATTTTCTTTTTGTTGCTCTGTCCCATGCTCAACTAATACCGGCACTGCAAATGCCAATGTCTCTGCATAAATATCAGGCATAACGGCACGACCGAGTTCTTCCATTACAGGAATCAAGTCAATGACACCTAGTTCAATGCCTCCATAGTTTTCAAGAATCGAAATGCCCATGACACCTAGCTCCGTTAGTTTATCGTGTGCCTTTGTGAGTGCCGTTTCATCACCGCTTGCAAAATGACGTGCAATTTGTGTAATACTTTCTTGTGTTAATACTTTCCGCACATAGCTACGGAATTCTTCTTGTTGTTCTGTTAATGAGAAATCCATATCCGTCCCCCCCTTTATCCGACCTGATTGCCTGCTTTTTCACGACTTATATCTTTTGGTAACCCTAAAATGCGTTCACCAATCGTATTGCGCTGAATTTCGCTCGTTCCGCCACCAATCGTCATGCCGAATGATGTTAAGAAACCATTTTGCCAATACGTATCATGTGGTGCACTTTCCTTCCAAAGTACAGCTTCTGGACCTTGTACGGATTGAATAAATGCAAATAATTCCTTCGTTAACTCTGCTACCATGAGCTTATCCATTGAACTTTCAGCACCCGGGTAACCTTGCTTTAATTGCTTCGTTAAGTTTTTATAATAACCAAATAAGGCACCTTTCGTTTTCGCATATAACTCAATCATTTTTTGGCGTACAATCGGATTTTCAATAATGGAAGGCGTTGTTTTTGCCATTTTCACAAAATCCTCGAACTGCTGTTGCAATGTGAAAAGTTGGCCGCCAATCCCCGTACGTTCATGCATTAGCAGTGACATCGTAACACCCCAACCTTCATCAATTGTCCCGACAATTTGATGGTCATACGCTACAACATCCGTAAAGAACACCTCATTAAAATCGTGTTCACCATTCATCGAAACAATCGGTACGACTTCAATACCTGGCTGATGCATATCTACTAAAAATACAGTAATGCCTTTATGTTTTTTTTCGGGCACACTACTTGTGCGTGCCAGTAAGAAACAATAGTCCGCCACATGTCCGAAACTCGTCCAAATTTTTTGACCGTTAATGAGCCATTTATCGCCTTGTTTGACAGCACGTGTTTGAAGGGCGGATAAATCGGAACCCGCATTCGGTTCAGAATAGCCCTGACACCAAATTGTTTCACCTGTTAAAATTTTTTCGATATGCTCTTGCTTTTGTTGTTCCGTCCCAAATTGCATTAATATAGGTCCTACCATATGTGTACCTACATAATTGATAAGCGGAGGCGCTTTGACACGCGCCATTTCTTGTTGGAAAACAATTTCTTCCATTAACGTCGCATTACGCCCACCAAATTGTTCTGGCCAAGCAATGGCAGCTAAACCACCTTCATGAAGCTTGCGCTGCCAATCTTTTAAAAATTGAATACGGTCTTCTTCTATTTCTGGCTGCTTATATGTGCCATCTAACCATCCTTGTGGTAAGTTTGCTTCAAGCCATGAACGAATCTCTAAACGAAACGCTTCTTCTTTTTTTGTAAATGCAAAATCCATGAGAACCCCTCCTTGTTATCCGATTAACTCCCACTGCGGTAAAGCACGATCTTCTGTTACATCAATCCATGTCATTTTAACTGCTTTACCAATAGCGATATCTTCGGGCTTGGCGTTAATAATATTCGCTGTAATTTGGATTCCTTCTACTTGATCAACCGCTACTTGTGCAATAATCGTTGGTAAATCATGTTGAAAGCCTGGTAACATCGGTACGTATGTCATAACAAAGGAATAGATTTCCCCAGTGATATCACTGCCATAATGAATCCACTCCAGTGTTGGCGAACCGCAATGTGGACAAGCCGGTCCCGGTGGATGAATGACCTGTTGACAATCCCCACAGCATTGAATCGCCAGTTCGTGATTGTCCGCTGCATCCCAATAAGGCTGATTATCAGGTGTTTTTAGCGGAATTGGTTTTTCATATTTCGTGCTCGTTTTTTCAATCGTCATTGTGTTTTCCCCCTTAGTTACTTAAAATTAATGCACCCGCGCCATCTGGTCCTAACCACCCTGTACATAAACCAAGTTCGCACCCTTCCACTTGGCGGTCTGTTCCTTTGTATTCATGGCGCAATTGGCGCGTGATTTCTAACACATTATTCATGCCATGTGTATAACCTTCTGATAACATACCGCCCGCTGTATTGGATGGAAGTTTACCACCCATTTTTAAATTACCTTGTGCCACAAACTCCCCTAAGCCTTCACGCGGTGCGATTTTATAGGCTTCAAGCTGACGAAGCACTACCCAGCTATAGCAGTCATAAATCGAAGCTACATCTAAATCTTCCGGTTGAATGCCCGCACTTTCATAAATACGTTCACCAACATAATCTGCTGCGACTTGCGTTAAATCCGCCCAATAATGTGAACGTGGATGCATTTCACGTGCGACTAGACCTTTAATATATACAGGTCGAGATTTACAATCTTTCGCTCGCTCTGCTGTTGTGACAATAATTGCATTTGCCTCATCTGTTTCTAAACAAAAATCATGCTTTGTAAACGGATAGCTTAAATGTGCTGTTTGTAAGTAGTGCTCCATCGTGAGCGGCTTACCATGTAGCATTGCTTTCGGATTGCGTTGTGCATGCTCATAAAAACTCACACATACATGTCCTAAATGCTCTTGTGTAAGACCTGCTTCATGCATATGACGTGTCGCAAACATGCCAAACCATTGGGATGGACTTGCCATACCGTATGGAATAATGAAGCTTCCCCCATCAATCGCATTTTGCAGCAAATCGGTACTCCAGTTGCCTCCACCCATGCGTATGCCAGAGCGACCGTTCATGGCACGGAAAATTAATACTGTATTCGCTTGACCAGCTTCAATTAATGCAATCGCATCACCAATTAATAACTCCGTACTACTACCGCCTCCCACAATGTCTTTCACGTAACGTGGACGGACACCTAAGTATGTAGCTACTTGATGTGATGTACATGAATCATGCTCTGAATAACTCATCACAGCATCAATTTCTTTTGCTTCTAAACCTGCATCGGCAAGTGCATTGCGAGATGCATGTAATGCTAAGTGAAGTGGGGTTGTCCCAGAATTTTTAGAGCGTTCGCTTTCACCAACTCCGGCAATTGCATATTTACTTGATAGATTCCACATAGAAAAACCTCCCATTTGTTCATATTTTCGTAACATTTCAGTTTCTATATTCATTATATTCAGTAAATTAAACTTTCTTCAAACACCAATAACATAACATTTGTCTTTAAATAGACAGAATGTTTATAATTGTCTATATAAAGAAGATACATAGACAGTTTTAGAGGGGTGGGAAAATGTAATGTCTAGAAAAACGATGAAAAAAAAGACTGTTACAAAACCATTAATTCGATATGCACTGATTACATTGTTAAAGGAGAAGTCATTTGAGGACATTACAGTGCATGAAATTGTAGATAAGGCACTCATTAATCGTTCGACATTTTACCTACATTACCAAGACAAGTATGATTTATACGATGCCATCGCTGCAGATTTATTGTTGGAGCTTTCCACAACGTTAGAGAAAGCTAATATATATTCCTTTAAAAAGTTACTAAAAGATTACTATTATCAAAACAAACCACTCGATATTACAGTTCAATTTTTAGAACATATTCATGCAAATGCTGACTTCTATGCTGTACTTCTGAAACAACACCAGTTCCAAATACAATTTACGAACATTCTTTCAAATTTTATTCATACAGGTAATGGACTACCTCGTATTATGACAAACCATATTGCTTATGGTACGGTCGGTACAATTATTGAATGGTTAACGAAAGATACCCCTTACTCTATTCACTACTTAGCCAATCTCATCAGTCGCCTTACAATTAGTGAAATTCTAGAGTACAAAAACTTACAGATTGATTAAAAATAAAAAGCAAGTCAAGTGAACGTCATCGCTTCACTCAACTTGCTTTCATTTACTATTACGTACCACAAAATGTTCGATAAGGACCTGCATCTGCATGAGGTGGCGTTGCAAATCGCTCATTTTCTTTCGAAAGTTCATAAGGATTAGATAATACTTCGAGAAGCTTATCCATGACTGTATAATCCCCGTCTTTAACAGCTGCTGTCAGTGCCTCTTCTACACGATGATTGCGCGGGATTATGGCTGGATTACTACGCTTCATTAATGCTTGGACGGCTTCAAATGTTGTACCTTGTCTTATTAGGCGTTCTTGCCACGTTTGCTCCCAAGCTAAAAATTCATCGGATAAGAAAAATGGTGTAGCAGGACGATTATTGTCTACTAATGCACGAAATGTATTTGTATAATCCGCTTCATATGTTTGCATCGTAACTAATAATGATTTCATAAGTTGTGCATCTTCACTTTCTTCCGTCATAAGCCCTAACTTATTACGCATTCCTGAAAGCCAAATTGCATAAAAATAACCCGAGTAGTTGTCTAGCTTTTTTTGTACCATGTCAGCTGCCTGTTCTATATCCTCATGCATTAATGGCAATAAGCTTTCCGCAAAACGGGCTAAATTCCAACCCGTGATTTGTGGTTGATTACCATATGCATAACGCCCTTGTGCATCAATTGAGCTAAAAACAGTATCGAGGTGATACGTATCCATAAAAGCACATGGACCATAGTCGATTGTTTCACCACTAATCGTTACATTATCCGTATTCATCACACCATGAATAAACCCGACAAGTTGCCATTTTGCAACGAGCTCCGCTTGACGCTGCATCACTTGTTCAAACAAAGCTAAATATGGATGTTCACTGTGAGTCAACTCTGGGTAATGGCGCGTAATCGTATAGTCCGCTAACTTGCGTACATCTTCTACTTCCCCATACTTAGCCGCATATTCAAATGTCCCAACACGAATATGGCTTGATGCGACCCTTGTTAAAATAGCCCCTTCAAGCTCTTGCTCACGAAAAACGGGCTCGCCTGTCGCAATCACCGCAAGGCTTCGTGTTGTTGGAATATTCAGTGCATGCATCGCTTCACTAATAATATATTCTCGTAGCATCGGCCCTAATGCTGCGCGACCATCCCCGCGACGCGAATACGGTGTTCGACCTGAACCTTTTAATTGAAGATCGAAACGTTTTCCTTCTGGCGTTAATTGTTCTCCGATTAACACTGCACGTCCATCCCCAAGTATCGTAAAATGGCCAAATTGATGTCCTGCATATGCTTGTGCAATTTGCGCGGCCCCTTTTGGCATCTCATTTCCTGCCAAAATAGCGACTGCCTCTGCTGTTTGCAATTGCACAGAGTCAAGACCAAGCTCTTTTGCTACCGCTTCATTCAGCACAACTAATGCTGGTGCTGACACAGGATTTAGCTCGATGTTTGAATAGAAAAACGTTGGTAATGTTAAATAACTGTTGTCAAAATGCCAACCAATACTTTTTTCTTTATTTGTCATTTAATCCTCTTTTCTGCTAACACAAATAGCTACCTTTTCTTTAGTCTATTTAAATTGATCCGTATAGGACAAGCATTTTGTATTGCACGTCAACGAAATCCATCACTTCGTTAGTATCTCTTCACTTAATTAAACTCATTCACATGGAAGTTTGAACTCGTAATGAGCAAAAATACATCCTAAAAATACCAGGTAAATAGTAAAAGATATTAAATGAAAGCGTAGCGACAGGAGCACCGAAGCATGAGCGACGAGGAGGCTTGATGCTCGCCCGTGGAAAGCGAGTGCCGGAGCGGAAAGCAACGGTTACTTAGATCATAATATATTTTTGTATATTTACTCGCCATGATTTTTAATTCGTTTTCTGTCCATTTCAGCAGGATTCATTCCATTATATGGAGAAGTTAAGTAGCGTATCATATTATTGGGAGGCGTAAATGATGAGTAAAAAGGTTTTAATTATTGCTGGCGATGCAGTAGAAGCACTAGAGGTGTATTATCCATATTACCGCTGTTTAGAAGCAGGCTTCGATGTAACAATTGCTGCACCTTCAGTAAAAAAGCTACAAACTGTTTTACATGACTTTGTGGATGGCATGGATACTTATATTGAACGTCCAGCATATGGGCTTGAAGCACATGAAGCATTTGAAAACATTAAGCCAGAACAATATGATGGGCTCATTATCCCAGGTGGTCGTGCACCTGAATATATTCGTTTGAATGAGCATGTGCCGGCAATCGTCAAACATTTCTTCGATACCGATAAACCGATTGCAGCGGTTTGTCATGCAGCCCAAATTTTCGCTACCATTCCAGAAGTACTAAATAACCGTGAGCTCACAGCGTATATCGCTTGTAAACCAGAAGTAAAAGTTGCTGGCGGTACGTATATCGACACAAATCTGCATGTCGATGAAAATTTAGTAAGTGGACATGCTTGGCCTGATTTACCAGGTTTAATGAAAGAATTTATCACTTTACTAGAAGGTTCTGTTGTTGAATCTTATTAATTGATTTCATCACGATATATAAAAACAGTTGGGGTAGCTCCCAACTGTTTTTTCGTTTTACTATTTATTCAAAGGCTATATTTTATCGCGTATTAATCGTTACTGTCTTGATTGTTGTAAAGAACTCTTTTGCAGCTTGCCCCTGTTCGCGTGCCCCGGTGCTTGAATTTTTCATGCCCCCGAATGGTGCTTGTGGTTCCGCGCCACCTGTTTCATCATTCACCTGCACAAGGCCTACTTCACTCCGTTCTATGAAATCAAAAGCTTTTTGTATATTGGTCGTATAGATGGAGGCACTTAACCCAAACTGTGTATCATTCGATAGCTCAATTGCTTCCTCATAATCCTTTACCTTCATCACAGCTAACACGGGACCAAAAATTTCCTCACATGCGACAGACATCGTATGATTGACATCTGTAAAAATCGTCGGATCAATAAAGTACCCTTCCTTCTTTCCCTTCGTAGCGGTACCACCTACTACTAATGTGGCCCCTTCCGCTTTCGCTTTATCGATCGCTGCTAAAATATTAGCGTACTGCTCTTTAGATGAAACGGGACCCATTGTTACACCGACTTCAATTTTTTTCGCTTCCGCTATTATTTTCTCTAACGCTTTTTCATACACTGCTTCTTCAATATACACCCGGCTCGTAGCAGTACAGCGCTGACCTGTTTGCTTCATCGCCCCCTCTACCGTTAAACGAGCAGCTACATCTAAATCTGCATCGGCTAAAATAATCGCCGCATTTTTTCCACCAAGCTCTAGTTGGATTTTTTTCTTTGTATGACCTACAGTATTTAAAATATTTTGCCCTACACCATTTGAACCCGTAAATGTAATCGCTTTTACTTCAGGCGCTTCTACTAACACTTGCCCTACTGTGGAACCCCGGCCTTGAACAACTTGAAGCACATGTTTTGGCAAACCCGCTTTCTCAAATAATTCGCCGAGTAGCTTTCCTGTTAACGCCACTTCAATAGAAGGCTTCCATACAACGGTATTTCCATATACGAGCGCAGGTGCAATTTTCCACAACGGGATCGCTACAGGAAAATTCCAAGGTGTAATGGCTGCAATAACGCCTAATGGTACACGTTTTGTATATAACAGCTTTGCTTCGCTTACGGATGGCAGTACTTCACCCGTGGAACGCATCCCTTCTTGGGCAAAGTAACGTAAAATCGAAGCGCCACGTTTTACTTCTCCGATCATTTCATTTTTTGTTTTTCCCATTTCTTTAGAGGCCGTTTCTGCAACGATATCTATATTTTCTTCCAGTAATTGTGCCATTACACGTAAAATGTCCCCTCTTGCAACAGATGACGTATTTTTCCATCCTTCAAATGCTTCTTGGGCCGCAGCTAAAGCTGCTTTTGTTTCCTCAATTGACATGAGCTCTACTTGCCCTACACATTCAGATGGGCACGCAGGATTAAACTGCTGACGAATTTCTTTAATAATCGTAGTCATAAAACCCCTCCTCTAAACCGCTACAGTTTGTAGTAACTCTTTTAATGATGTATATAGAAAATTGTGTGCTTTTGCTACAGCTTCACACGTTATCTTTCCACTAGTAATATTAATTCCTTTCGCTAACGCCTCATTATCCATGGCCGCTGTTTTATAACCTTTATTGGCAATTTGCAATGCATAAGGTACCGTGACATTCGTTAAAGCAATCGTGGAAGTACGGGCTACTGCCCCTGGAATATTCGCTACGGCATAATGAAGAACACCGTGTTTCTCATATACTGGATTACTATGTGTTGTAATGCGATCAATCGTCTCAATAGAACCACCTTGGTCAATCGCTACATCGATAATGACCGATCCTTTTGGCATTTCTTGCACCATCGTCTCTGTAACTAGACGTGGTGCACGTGCCCCTGGAATTAATACCGCACCAATCAATAAATCAGCCTCTTTCATTTCTTCCGCAATATTAAATGTGTTAGACATGCGCGTCTTTAAACGACCTGAAAATTGATCATCCAATTGGCGAAGACGCTCTATGTTTGTGTCTAAGATTGTGACCTCTGCCCCTGCACCAACAGCCATTTTAGCCGCATTCGTCCCAACAATTCCTCCGCCTATAATGACTACTTTCGCTGGAGGTACACCTGGAACCCCCCCTAACAATATCCCTTTACCACCTTCATGCTTCTCTAAAAAATGAGCACCTAACTGTACTGACATACGACCTGCTACCTCGCTCATTGGCATCAATAACGGTAGTGCTCCGTTTGGTAACTGAATTGTTTCGTAAGCAATGGCTGTAACGCCTTTTTCCATTAACTGCTTTGTTAACTCTGGCTCTGGTGCTAAGTGTAGATACGTAAATACGATTAAATCTTTTTTAAAGAAGCCATATTCTTCTGGTAACGGCTCTTTTACTTTGATCACCATTTCTACATCCCATGCTTCCTTAGCCGAGCCCACAATTTCAGCTCCTACTTCTTGATAAGCTTCATTCGTAAAGCCACTGCTATGCCCTGCATCTGTCTCAACTTTTACCGTATGACCATTTTTCACTAATTCAAAAACGCCACTTGGTGTCATCGCCACTCGATTTTCATTATTTTTAATTTCTTTAGGAATCCCGATAATCATTTAACCTTCACCTCTTTCTGAACATAATTTTTTTGCACATATTCAAATGTCTCATCTAATATACGTATCATTTCATCTACTTCTGCTTTTGATAATATTAACGGTGGCGAGAATACGACTGTGTCCTGATCGTATGTGACCGTTCTTAAAATGAGCCCTCGCTTCATTGTTTCCTGCACAAAAACTGGGCTTAGTGGCGTATCAAATAACTCGCCTGTTTCACAACTCTTTGCTAATTCAATCGCTCCTAGTAAGCCAAATGTACGAACACGACTAATAAAGTCATATTTTTCTTGTAGCATTTTAAAGCCTTCTAGCAGTGCTTCGCCCATTTTAGCTGCATTTTCAACTAATCCTTCTTGCTCAACGATTTCAATGTTTTTTAGCCCTACTCGACAAGCTAAGGCATGCCCACTATACGTGTAACCATGCATTAATGTTCCCTTCGATAATTCACAAAGGTCTTTATGGATTTTTTCGGAAATGATGACACCGCCTAACTGAGCATACCCACTCGATACCCCTTTAGCAAATGACATCATATCTGGCACTACCCCAAAATGCTCCATGCCAAACATTTTCCCCGTACGACCAAATCCAGTAATGACTTCATCCGCGATAAATAAAATGCCGTATTCATCACAAATTTGGCGAATTTCCTTAAAATAATCTTGAGGCGGAACATTTACGCCTCCCGCCCCTTGCACTGGTTCAGAAATAAACGCCGCTACCGTTTTAGGTCCTAAAGCTTCAATTGTTTCACGTAAATGATCCGGTGAATCTTTATATACATAATGGAAGTCAGGTGCATGTGAATTTGTGAAATCCCGAAATGCTTGTAATCCTGTTGCATTCGTTGCCCCCATTGCTACACCGTGATAAGAATGCGTACGGGAAATAATTTTTTGGCGTTGCGGTTGACTTTTTAATAACCAGTAATGACGTGCCAATTTGATTGCTGTATCATTTGATTCAGAGCCACCTGACGTAAAAAATACAGTGCTTAAATCACCAGGTGCTAATGCGGCAATTTTAGTTGCTAATAAAATAGCCGGTTCATTACTAAATGTTGCAAAGCATGAACTGAATGCTAGCTTAGCCATTTGTTCTTTTGCGACTTCTGCTATTTCCTCACGACCGTGCCCTACGTTTACATTCCATAAAGAGGACATCCCATCAATGTACGTTTTGCCTTCTATATCTTTTAAATAAATCCCTTTACCTTCTGTAAAAATCGCTGCTGGCCCATCTAGTTGCTGTTGCTCAACAGATGTAGTCGGGTGTAAAAAATGCTTTTGATCTAACTTTTTTAAATCTTCTTTTAATTGAATCGTCAATGTAACCAACCCGCTTTCTAAAAGTTTTTTACATTGTTATAGAAGCAATTATTATGCCAACTGTTTATAAAAAGGATTTTTTTTCTAATTTTCATTAATTATTCCTAACCAAAAGCCTTTGCTTCTGTAAGGAACAAATTCTACTTATATACTTGTAATGAGTAAAAATACATCCTAAACATATGAGAAAAATAGTAAGAGAGATTAAACTTAAGTGGTACCGTAGCCTCCGCGCTTCTGTGGCTATGACGCGCTACGGCGAAAAGTGAATACTTCTCGATATTTTAGAAAAACATTTCTCTTCTCTAAAAGCACATGGAGTGAAAAATGAGCGACGAGGAGGCTCAACCTCATCTGGGGAAAGTGACCGCCCGTAGTGGAATATACGGTCAGGTATACATTTTTGTAAAGAGCCCTTTTTATGATGCATTTTTGCTTATTAATTAGTAATAATTCATTATCTGTAATGCGTAATTACATTTATTGATGAAATTACGCATGCATGATGTAAAAACGCATCATTTTATCATTCCTCATAGGATACTTGCTTCATTAATTTGTACCGTTGGATTTTACGAACTAAAGTGGATTGATCACAGCCCAATACTTTGGCTGCTTGTCGCACACTTTTACTTTCAGATAACGCTTTTTTAATAGCCTCCTTTTCAAACATGGCGACTTGCTCTTTTAATGTTCCAGCATAATGATGAAACATGGGCTTTTCCATGCACTCGTTTCGTTCGCTATGATTTTCTATATTTTTAGTAATCAACATACTCTTGTCTAATTCTTCTTGTATTACATTGACCCCAATTTCCGGTTGCGTAGCGAGTAAACAAATACGTTCTACCATATTTTTCAATTGCCTCACATTACCTGGCCAATTATAATGTTCTAACATCTTTAATGCTCTACTATCGATTGTACGATGAATACCATATTTTTCTTCAATAAGCGCTAAAAAATGATTAATCATCGGGATAATATCCTCTCGCCTTTCACGCAAAGGAGAAATGGCAATCGGAATAATATTTAATCGATAATATAAATCTTCTCTAAAAAGACCTTGTCTTACCATATCTTCTAAGTTTCTATTCGTAGCAGCTATGATCCGAACATCAATGGGAATCGGTTTTGTGCTACCTATCCTCTGAACCTCTGATTCTTGCAGCACCCGCAGTAATTTAGCTTGTAATGATAAAGACATCTCCCCAATTTCATCTAGAAAAATCGTTCCCCCTGAAGCAATTTCAAAGAGCCCAAGCTTCCCTCCTTTAATGGCACCTGTAAAGGACCCTGCTTCATAACCAAAAAGCTCTGATTCAAGAAGTGTTTCAGGAATGGCACTACAATTGATTGTCAGCATTTGCTTCTGGCTTCTTCTACTATTCGCATGTATGAGCTTCGTAATTTCTTCTTTCCCTACCCCAGATTCCCCGCCTATTAAAATGGTTGAATCTACTTCAGCTACACGCATCACCCGTTTTACGACTTGTACCATAGCGGGAGACACAGCAATCAAGCTCGTTTTCCTTGACTCTTTATGATGTAATGCATGTATTTTATTTTTGAAGTTTTCATTTTGGATTTCTAGCTTTTGTACCTCTGACTCTAGACGCTTTAGCTGTGTCATATCACGAGTAATCGCAACAACATATTGTAAAGCCCCTTCATGATCAAATATCGGTTTACCCGTTACTAAAAAGCATCTACCATTCATAAATGTTTGTGAAATGGTGACTTTTTCTTTCAGTTCAATCACTTTTAAAGAAATAGAATCACTCATTATGCCTTCTTCGATGACGTCCTTAGCATATCTACCCATCAAATTAATGCCTACTATTTCAATATCAATATCGTTTTGAAATAAAATTTTCCCCTTATGATCACAAATGGTGATTCCTTCAGAAATGGAATTCAATACGTTTTTTGATAATCGTGTTAGAGAATCTATATCACTCAATAGTTGCAAAGGCTTTAAATTAAATAGGGTGCCTTGTGTCGATTCAACTACATGCACTAAATAACCTTCAGCTTCGTACATTTCGATGCCCTTTTTATATTGATTCGCAATTTTGTTCATCAACTCTAGCGGAAGATGGCTCGAAATTGTAATATTATCATTATTTACAATGAAAAAATGTTCTTTTTTATATAGTTCTAGTGATTTCACCCTTTACCACATCCTATCTTGCAAAATTTGAATACCCTTAGATAGATAAACTATCTAAGGGTATTCATTGCCTGACAGTTTTAGTTCTTAAAATCTAATTCGATTCAGGCGTTAAATTCTCCTCTATGTTTTCAGATTTTTCAGACATAGGAGAAGATAATTTTTTCATGAGGAAAAACAGTACAATTGAACCAACAAGTACCCCTATACTTAAAAATATTTGCACAGCAGTATGAGCTTAGCCCGTTCCTCACTCATGCGAGTAAATAGAAACGCAAGCATCACTAGCTTCTGTACATCATATAGTGGGGATAAAGTGAAACTTCAATCAGTGGGGTTTTCCTCATCCCCCACTGATTGTTAGTTGAACCAATCGGGCTTTTACGGGCAGTTGATCTCCCACCTATGCTTCTCAATTTCCCTTAAGCCTTGAGGTGGGTAATGCCCGTTAATGCGGGATAAACACTTACTTGGAAAAGATGTTTCCCATCAAAAATGATGCAAAATCACATCAAAATTTGCAATTTCACATAGCGCTATGCATGGGCTCGATTAAATGAGCTTACAATATTCATCTCCTCACGATATTTCGCTACAGTTCTTCTTGAGATTTGAATTCCTTCTTCACATAAAATTTGCGTAATGTGCTGATCCGCTAACGGGCGCTGTTTGTTTTCATTTTCGATTAATTGTTTAATTCGTTTTTTTACATAAATGACCGAATCCATTTTCCCTGACGCATTAATCAAGCCTTTTGTAAATAAAGATTGCAGCGCATATATACCATGCGGCACTTGAATATACTTCCCGCGAATCGCACGGCTAATAGTAGACTCATGTACATGCAATTGATCCGCAATATCCTTTAAGCGCATCGGTTTTAATGCTTCCATTCCTTTACTAAAAAAGCCCACTTGCGTTTCTAGTAACATACGGATTAACTCATAAACTGTTTTATCGCGTTGTTCAATTCCCTGTATTAATGCAAGAGCATCTTTCATCGACTGCTTATAGTAATATTTATAATTCGAATCATTTTTTAAAAGAAGTACATAGCTTTCATTGATCGAAACGGATGGTAAATGATGATCATTCAACAACACAATCCATTCACCCTCTACTTGTTTGACTTCAACATCTGGAAACACATATGGAATCTTTTCAAACTTATCTCCTGTTAATACTGGCTTTAGTTTTTTAATATAGTAAATCGTGTTTTTTACTTCCTCTATTGTACATTTATATTTTTTACTTAATTGCTTAAAAGACTGTGTCGATACGAGCTCTAAGTCATTCGAAATAAATTCAATCGCCAATTGAGGTGCCAATAAATCTTGATCGACTTGAATGAGTAAATATTCTTTAAAGTTTCGCGCTCCTACACCGATTGGTTCAAAGGTTTGAAGTAATTGTAGTAAAACTTCGACATGAGCATAAGTCGTTTTAAATTGGTCAGCCACTATTGTTAAATCCACATCTAAAAATAACCGCTCATCCAATGATCGAATTAAAAAAGTCAAAATTTTTAAATCGATTTGACTTAAATTTTTGTGTAGTGGTATTTGCTCTAGCAAATATTTTTCGTAACTCTCCTTTTGGGCAAGTTGCATTTCGACAAAATTGAATGATTGATCATGAGAAGTACAGGCCTTTCTACTCGTTGGATTAGAAGTAATGGATGCTAGCTTTATAATTTCCTCATAATTCTTTTTCACTTTCGCATCTTCAACCATTAATAACGGATTTTCGTTCGCCTTTTCATAAATGTATTGTTCTAATTCGTTGCTAGAATATTGGAGTATTTCTAAGTGCTGCATAAGTTGTGCAGTTAAAACTTGTGTCACTTGCTGTGAAGTGTTGATCATCATTTGCATTCCACATACCTCCAAACAATATTTTCTACATAATAACAACTTTTTTCTTTAAATTTCAATTTTTTCTTTTAAAAAAATATTTCTTTTTTCTTTTTATGCTGTCCAACTATACATAATGTGCTTTAACCAAGCTATCTTAAACCAAAAATTCTCCCCTAATGCCGCTTAATTCTCGAACAGACAAATATTCTAAAGATAAAATATTCAGATTTTTCTAAAAAACATTTGACCGTTTACTAATTTTGGTTATAAAATACACATATAAAGTAATAGTTATTACAATACGGTAAAAGGAGGGGCTTTCACATGTTTCAATTGCCAACTGTGCAATTTACAGAAGAACAACAACAATTCCGTCTAGAAGTTCGAAGTTTTTTACAAAATGAGTTAAATAAAGGGACATTCATTCCGAAATGTGACTCATGGTTAAGTGGAGATGATCCAGCATTTTCAAAATTAATTGGGGAGCAAGGCTGGATTGGCATGACTTGGCCGAAAAAATATGGTGGGCAAGAACGCAGCACCATTGATCGTTATATTTTAACAGAGGAGTTTTTAGCGATTGGTGCACCTGTTGCGGCCCATTGGTTTGCCGATCGACAAACGGGTCCCCTTCTACTTCGCTTTGGGACAGAAGAACAACGAGCTTTTTTCCTACCAAAAATCATTAAAGGCGAATGTTATTTCGGCATTGGCTTAAGTGAGCCGAATAGTGGTTCGGACTTAGCTTCAGTCAGTACGCGAGCAGAAAAAGTTGAAGGCGGATGGATTGTAAATGGACAAAAAATTTGGACAAGCAACGCCCATTTATGCGATTACATGGTCACTTTAGTACGCACTAGCCCATTTGATGGGAAAAATAAACATGCAGGCTTAAGTCAACTCATTGTGGATTTAAAAGCGGAAGGCATTACCATTGTACCGATTAAGTTTTTAACGGGCGAACATCATTACAATGAAGTATTCTTTGAAAATGTTTTTGTGCCAGATAGCATGGTCGTCGGAGAATTAGGAAACGGTTGGGCGCAAGGCTTAGCAGAGCTCGCATTCGAGCGTAGTGGGCCTGAGCGGATTTTAAGTACATTTCCATTAATCGATGAATTAATTCAAGAGCTAAAACGTCAAAACAACAAAGAAGGTTTAAAGCAAGCTTCGAAAATCATTGCGCGCTTATGGGGACTTCGCAACCTCTCCATCGGTGTAGCGCAATTATTGGATTCGGGTAAAGGCGATGACGTCTCGATTCCAGCTGCTTTAGTAAAAGCGGTTGGAACGAAATTCGAACAAAGCATACCTGAAATCACACGATTGCTCATACAAACGTACCCAAGACTTGACGCGGAAAGAAAAATTGATCGTTTTATGGCTCAATCTATTTTACATGCACCTGGTTTTACAATTCGTGGGGGTACGTCAGAGGTTCTATATGGCGTAGTGGCGAAAGGGGTTGTGGCACAATGAGTGAAATGAAAGACATGATTTTAGACGTTGTCGAACGAATGGTAAAAGAAAATGTAGATAAAGATTTAGTCGATGTGGTTGAGCAAGGAAAGTGGTCACCTGAAGTATGGGAGCTATTTGAAGAAAACGGTATGACAGTTGTAGCCATTTCCGAGGAGAATGGCGGAGCAGGTGGCGATTTAGATGATTTATTAAATATTATTCGCTTAACGGGCAAATATGCCGTCCCTATTCCATTTGCAGAAACTACTTTCGCCAATTATCTATTAGAATATGCAAAATTAAATATTGTTGAAGAGTTGGCAACTTATATGGTTTCTACAAATCAAGCTTTTACGCTAGAAAATAATAAATTAAGTGGTACAGCGCTCAACGTAAACTGGGCAAGACATATGAACCACCTAGTCACGATTGCCAATAGTAACGATGGTATGCATTTAGTAGAAGTGAGCTTAAGTGAATCACAGATTACACATAATACGAACTTAGCTAGTGAGCCGCGTGATACCGTCACATTTCACAATGTAACCGTCTCACAAGTATCCAACGTGTTAACCGCTGATCAAATTCATTATATCACTACTTTAGAAACAGCTATTAAATTGGCTTTAATGGCAGGAGCCATTGATAAAACGAATGAACTAACGATTCAATATACAAAAGAACGTGAGCAATTCGGTCGACCGATTCACCGATTCCAATTAGTTCAGCAGCATATTGTTCAGCTTGCTGGTGAGACAGCGATCTCATTAGCCGCTTTTAATAACTTTACCGCTGCTTTACTCTCTAATACACATAAAAACGAAGTAGCCTATGCTTGTCTTCGAATGGAAGAAGCTATTACAGCAGTAGCGACGATTGCCCATCAAGTACATGCAGCAATTGGTACAACACATGAGCATAGTCTCCATCAATATACACGTAGACTCTGGGCTTGGCGCGATGAAGGAGCAACTAGCGCATACTGGAGTGATATTGTCGCAACCGAATTATTAGAAAATAGTAGCGATAGCCTGTGGGCTCACTTAACCGATTCTAAAAATACCGTTACCTTATAAGGAGAGATTAAAAATGACTGATTTATTATTTGAAGTGCAAGATCATATCGCAACGATTACATTAAACCGCCCTGAAGCATATAACGCGTTCAGTGAAGAAATGATTACACAATGGATTCAATCATTAGAAACGATTCGAGATGATGATGACATTCGTGTTGTCATCGTGAAAGGAAATGGTAAATCGTTCTGTGCGGGAGGAGACATTAAGGCGATGCAAGCTGGGGAAGGATTCTTTAAAAGTGAGGAAGATATTTCTTCAACCGGCTTAGCACGGAAAAATTCATTATGGAAAAAAATCCAACGTATTCCCCTTCTCTTAGAGGAAATTGATAAACCCGTTATCGCTCAAGTGCATGGCTTTGCAATGGGCGCCGGACTCGATATGGCATTAATGTGTGATATTCGTATCGCTGCTAAGTCCACTAAAATTTCTGAAAGCTACATCAATGTGGCGATTGTTCCAGGAGATGGCGGTGCTTACTATTTACCGAAACTAATTGGTTTAGATAAAGCACTCGATCTGTTTTGGACAGCACGCGTTTTAACAGCGGACGAAGCAAAAGATATGGGGATTGTTACATTTGTTGTAGATGACGAGGAGCTCGATCAATATACATGGAATTATGCTAAAGAATTAGCGAATCGTCCACAAACAACGTTACGCTTTATTAAACGTGCTGTCTATCAAAGTCAAAAAATGGACTTACGTTCAGCTCTAGACTACATTTCATCCCAAATGGCTATCGTTACAGAGCTCGATGATTTCAAAGAAGGTGTAAATGCTGTAGTTGAAAAACGTAAACCTATTTATAAATAAAGGGGGCTTCATCATGCAACCGCTTGAAAATATTCAAGTTTTAGATTTATCCCGCGTTTATGCGGCACCTGCTGGATCAATGATACTGGCGGATTTAGGCGCAGAGGTGATTCGTATTGAGCACCCAAATGGCTCTGACAGTATGCGGGAATGGGGACCTTTCATTCATGATCAAAGTACTTATTACCTCTGTGCGAATCGAAATAAAAAATCGATTACGATTAACTTAAAATCCGAAGAAGGACGCGAACAATTTAAAAAATTAGTAAAAGACGCGGATGTCTTACTGGAAAACTTCAAAACAGGTGATATGGCTCGCATGGGGCTTGGTTATGAAGAATTAAAAAAAATAAATCCACGCCTTATCCATTGTGCTGTCACGGGATTTGGTCAGACGGGTCCCCTTGCCTATGAACCGGGCTTCGATCCTGTCATTCAAGCGATGAGCGGGTTAATGGATGTAACAGGTAGTCTTGGTGGAGAGCCTACGAAAGTCGGGGTACCCATTGCAGATATTTTAACCTCTCATTATGTTGTCATGGGGGTTTTAGCCGCTCTTCGTATGCGCGACCAAACAAATGAAGGTCAATTTATCGATTTATCTTTACTAGATGTACAAATGAGTAGTTTAGCAAATGTGGCCAGTGCTTATGTAAATACCGAGTTTATTTCTGAACGCCTTGGAAACCGTCATAATAACGTAGCGCCTTATCAAGCATTTCATTGTGCTGATGGTTTATTAATGATTTGCGCAGGAACAGATGCACAGTTCCATAAGCTTTGTACCGTACTTGGGCATGAGGAATGGGCTTCAGATGAACGCTTTCTTACAAACTCTTTAAGAAAACAACACGAGTCTGTACTCGTTGAGATGGTTACAGACATTACAATGACAAAAACACGTGACGAATGGATTAAGCTATTGCAACAATTTAAAATACCAGGTGGGCGTGTGAATACAATTGCCGAAGCATTGGAACAACCTCAATTTATCGCACGCGATATGGTGGGAGAAATTGAGCATCCGCAATATGGGAAAGTAAAATTCATAAAAAACCCATTACAATTTTCAAGCTTAAATGTGCAATATAAATTAGCTCCCCCCGTGCTTGGTGAGCATACAGAGCAATTTCAAAAACCCTCTCTTGCAAAATAAAAGTACGCTATAATAAAAGTAATTTTGTTTGAGTAGGTGACGAGATGAAAAAAGAAACATTCGAAAAAAACTATACAATGTCGTCGCTACACAAAGCGATTAAAGTGTTAAAAGCTTTTACGAAAGATGAGCCTAGCCTTTCTTTAACAGAGTTAAGTAAAAAGACCGGGATCACGATTTCAAGTTTACAACGCTTCGTATCCACCTTTGTGTACGAAGGATTTTTGCATAAAGATGAACGAACAAAACGCTACCAGTTAGGGCATTCGCTATTATATTTAGGCAATTTAGTGAAGGAAGAGTCGAGTTTAATCATTGTAGCGGAGCCTATACTCAAAAAGCTAAATGAGGAAATCGGTGAAAGTGTTTCGATGAATATAATTGACGGCCTCGAAAGAAGATGTATTTTAAATTACGATTCAACCTACCCACTCTCTACTAAAATGTTTGTAGGTGATACATCTCCTCTTTATGCAGGGGCCTCGTCGAAAACATTGTTAGCATTTATGCCTAATGTAGAACAATACGTTAGCAATATAACACTTCAGCCTATTACAAATGAGACGGTGTTATCAAAGGAGCAGCTTTTGCAAGAGCTAGAGGACATTCGAAAGCAACGCTATGCCAAAAGTCGAGGCGAACGAGTACGTGGTGCGTGTTCCGTAACCGCCCCTATTTTAAACGCTTCGCATCATATTTTAGCCTCTATTACAATCGTTATTCCGGAAGTCCGCTACAACGATTACAATGAACAAGAATTAATCGATCGAATCAAAAAAGCTGCAACAGCTATCGAAAGGCAGCTGTATTAATAGACAACAGCTCGCCAAAAAGTAAGCCCTTAACCCGCATATCACAATGTTAGAGAAAATCTAACAAGTGATATGCGGGTTTAAACAATTACATTGACTAGCATTTTATTTTAATAACTTATAACGAGTAAATCAACGAACATATATTACCATTTGAGTAACCGTTACTTTCCGCTCCGGCACTCGCTTTCCACGGGCGAGATCAAGCCTCCTCGTCGCTCATTCTTCGCTCCTGCGGGGTCTTGATTGTCTCGCTTTTCCCGTAGGAGTCTCGTGCCTCCGCTACAAGCAACTAGTGTTCAATACAATAATCGGTTGCTAAAAAATAATGCAAGAACCCCATTGATGAAAGTAAAGGCTGGGCAATTACACATGGAAAATAAAAGAAAATGATATCTTTTAAATAAGAGAAATATTTTTCTAGTACATCGAGAAGTATTCACTTTTGCCGTAGCGCGCCATCGCCACAGGAGCCAAGATTCTCTTTGCGACGAAAGTGCAACGTCAGGAGCAGGAACAGGAGATCCAAACAGGCCGCGCCTGTTTTAGCTCCTGTGTAGGCTGTGGCAAAGCGCGGAGGCTGTGATATACACCTTTTACTATTTAACTGGTATTTTTGGGATTGCACTTTTACTCATTACGAGTTAATAACTCATAACGAGTAAATTCACAAATATTTTGTTTAAGGCTGAATGATTTGGTAAATATAAAACATTTCATCTTTATTCATAATTTTTGGCACAGGGTATAGTGGGTTTGCTTCTTTTAACGCACGCTCCACCATTAAAGGGATATCACGGTTCACAATGCCTTCGATTTTATCTGGAATGTGCATATCTCGATTTAGTTGTTTAATTGCTTCGATAAATGCCGCCGATTTTTGAGCTAATGACTGATAAGATGCCCCGATGCCTATTAAATCTGCCAGCTCGGCTAACGGTTTATGCACCGTCTCCCCATAAAATTCAAGTAGGTATGGTAATAACACGGCATTCGCTAAGCCATGTGGAACACCATAAAAACCGCCAAGTGTATGCGCAATTGCATGGACATTCCCCACATAAGCACGGGTAAATGCAACACCTGCTAGGTAGGACGCTTTTTGCATATTTTTACGTGCCGCAACATTTTCCCCATCGCTATAAGCTGTATATACATTATCGAAAATAAGCGTCACCGCTTCTCGACTATATCGACGCGTCTCCTCTGTATTACTTAATCCTATATACGCCTCGACTGCATGCGTTAATGCATCCATGCCCGTTGTCGCTGTAATAAATGGTGGGAGCTTTACCGTTAATAACGGATCCAGCACTGCCACATGCGGAATTAATACCGGGTCCATTAATGCATACTTTTCATGTGTCTCACCGTTTGACACAACGGCTGCCACCGTTGCTTCACTACCTGTACCAGCCGTTGTTGGAATCGCAAAAAATGGCGGCATTTCTTTCCTAATTTTAAGTAAGCCTTTCATCTGTGGGATAGTCAAATTGGGACGTGCAACACGTGCCGCAACCCCTTTTGCACAATCCATTGGCGACCCACCACCAAATGCCAGTATTCCTTCGCAGTGATTTCGCTTATACAGTTCATATGCTTCTTCAATGTTTGTAATTGTTGGATTAGGCACCGTTTGATCGTATATCGCATACCGAATTTGCTGTGCATGAAGCCCTTCTAACAACGGCTGCATCAAACCAAGCGCTGTAATCCCTTGATCCGTTACAATTAACACATGATTTATCCCTGGCTTTCGTACAAGCTCAGGTAACTTTAATAAACTATTTTCTCCTTCTACTACTTCAGGTAATCGATAGTTCATCCATTTCGATGCCAACTTTAATGTGTGCTGATAAGTCCGACAAAACGCTTTATACATTATCCCAATCCCCCCATAAATACCCTTTTCTTTTTTATAACGGAGTACAGCAGAGAAAGTCAAATGATTGTATTTGCTGAAAGTGTATTAACTAAACTGCCTAATCAAATATGATGTCTTAATATTTTACTCTACACTTCATTAAGAGATGAAAATATGAAAAAGTGCAATAACAACTCCGAAAGTCACTAAAATTGTATGCGTTGTTCGAAGACTTTTAACTTTTTTATTTTTAAATAAAACCGCCCCCATGATAGCAGCGATGATCATGAGTATAACGGCTGCTAATCCAATAATTCCTTCGCTCTCCAATTCCCCTTCGTTCAAGTACATCAACACTCCATGGCATATACTTAACATTAGGGCAGCTATTCCAATCAGGATATGATATTTACCTAAAAACTTTGTAATGGATATATAGAGCTGCTTAGATTGTGGAAATGTAGTGATTACGGACTTCATGATTCTTCTAATCGGGAATATTAGCCCCGCAGCACCGATGGCTAACAACGAAGACCAACCGATCAGTTTCCCTATATCCTCATAACGCTCATCTTCGTGGTCTTCTTTGTCACTATGCTCGTCGCCATATTCATAGTGCTCTTCAAAATCGTCATCAGCAAATACAGTCGTTACATATTGAATTGAAAAAATAAATGTCAATGCGATGCATAGTATTTTCAAATATCTCATAAAAAAGCTCCTTTTCATATCGATTGTCAACTCTAGCGTAACCACTCAATATGAAATATATCTGAAAAAACAGTACCTTATTTATTACTTTTGGAAAATGGAGTTACAAAATTTTTTTCTAGAGTAGAATAGACAGTAGAGATATTGATCTCACAATGCTATTTTTTGGTTCTTCACCAAATTGTGTACTTGACCGCACATTCCGTTACGGGCGGACGCTTTCCGCGGGCGAGGTCGAGCCTCCTCGTCGCTCATTCTTCGCTCCTGCGGGGTCTCAACTTTCTCGCTTTTCCCGCTGGAGTCGCCGCCCTTCACTCCATGTGCTTTTAGAGTCCTCCCCTTTTTAATCAAGAACATATTTTGATATTGAACCTATTTTTCAGGTTAATTTCATGTTATTTTCATAAAATGTTTACATAAATCACAAAGTAAAGGTGGGAATATATTGAAAATATTAATTGCAGAAGATGATAATCGTTTAAGAAAAAATATTGTGCACATTATTCAAAAAGAATTTCATCAAGTGGATGCGGTCGATAATGGTCAGGATGCATTAGAATACATACATATTGACCAATACGATCTTGTCATTTTAGATTGGATGATGCCGGAAATAAGCGGCATTGACGTGTGTAAAGCAGCTCGAAAAAACGGATATTCAGGTGGCATTTTAATGTTGACAGCAAAAGATGATAGTTCGGACATTATTCAAGGACTAGATGCAGGGGCTGACGATTATGTCGTGAAACCATTTAAGATGGAAGAGCTTTTAGCTAGAATCCGTGCTGTTTTAAGAAGAAAAGATAAACCGGTTAATCAATTCATTCAAATTGATGATTTAACACTCGATGTAAATGCAAGGACACTTTTTAAAGATCAGGATGAAATTGTATTAACCAAAAATGAATTTCTTTTATTAGAATATCTTTTTGTCAACAAAGGAATCGTGCTGACACGAGAGCAAATTTACTCTCATGTATGGGGGTTTGATTATGAAATAACGAACAATAACCTCGATGCATTAGTAAAGCTCGTTCGTAAAAAAATTGATGATGGGCGACCAAAATCAATCATTGAAAACATTAGAGGCATCGGCTACAGAGTGAGAGCGACATATGTTTAAGAAAACACGAAAAAAATTAACTGTATTTTACTCCACTTGTTTTTTAGGCTTTTTCTTCGTTTTTCTTATCATTCTTTATTTTTCACTTGTTCAACTGATGGATCATCAGCAATTAGAAGAGCTTGAAACCTATTATACTGAACAATATCATGACTTTTTTGAGCATATGTATGACCAAGACCGTAAACTAGAATTCAATCCAAATCGCCTGTATTTTTATTATATTTATACAAAAGAGCAGACGTTAGTTCACGGCGATGAAACTTATAAAGGTTTATACAAAGAAATAGAAAGCATCTATTCAGTGAAAGATACATCTGAAAGTTTCGTAAAGAAATTACATTGGAATGACGAACATTTTCTTCTCTTGTCCAAACCTATACACTTTGACGAGGAGTTACTTGGCTATATTGTTTTAGGGAAATCTACCACATCGCAATATCATTTTTTTCAAAAGATGATTTTGCTATTTGTTGTGTTAGTGATCATTTTTACTTTATTCATTGGCTTTTTAAGTTATTATATGGCTGGAAAAGCAATGGTTCCGATTGAAAACGCGCTTGAAAAACAAAAGAATTTCGTTTCGGATGCTTCTCATGAATTACGAACGCCACTAAGTGTTTTTTATAGCTCTCTTGATATTTTAGCAGCTGATGAATCAAAAAATGTAAGTGATTTTGGCAAAGAATTAATTCAAGATTTAAAAGATGAAGCTGAACTAATGAAAGAACTACTAGAAAAACTATTATTTTTAGCGCGACATGACCAAAATCGTTTAGAAGTAAAAAAAGAAAGTTTCTCCCTAACAGATTTGCTAGTAAGCATTAGTGAAAAGTTTCAACGAACATTACGAGAAGAAATTGTTTTCCAAACAGACATTGAAAAGGATATTGAATTGATTGGAGATCCGAAAAAAATCATTGAGCTAATTTATATACTTTTAGAAAATGCCGTACAATATACACCGCATGGCTCTATCTCTCTAAAGCTTTCACAAACAGATGAGAAAATAAAAATAGTTGTTGAAGATACAGGAATCGGTATTGCTAAGGACGAACTTCCTCTTATTTTCGACCGATTTTTCCGTAGTGACGCTGCGCGAAAAAGAGACGGTACAGGGCTAGGACTGTCTATTGCAGAAGCAATTGTGAAAGAACACGGCGGAGTGATACAAGTACAAAGTGAGTTAGGAAAAGGCACAACATTTTGTACTCTATTCCCTTCCATCAAACAATAAAAAATGGCGTTGCCTGTTCAATTATTGAATGGGTAACGCCTTATTTCTACAATCAAGATGCGATTACATTACGGTTCATAAAAAACACAACACCTTGGAAGTTTATCATTATTCAGTTAAGGCTTTCGTTTCCATCTCGTTCTTTTGTTGAAGTTTTTCCTTTTTCTTATACTCTTCACTAATCACTCGGATAAGGAGCGTAATGGCAACAATTGTTACTGTCGCACCATAAAAAAGTAGGACCAACGTATTTTTAGAATCTGTTCCGATGAATAACCCATGCATTAAGGATAATATCCAAGCTGGTAAAACGAGCATATGCACCTTCTTCCAGATGGAAAAATCCATTTTTCGAATCAAAAGATCAGATGTTACAAAAACGATTAAAAATAAATAAAAGGCGATTGTTCCAAATCCAGAAAATACTGCATGATAGTCCGATAAAAATGGTATTAAGATTTCTGCAATTTGATATGGTTCGTATTGATCAATGATTAATAAAAGCATATGTGCAATAACAGCTATAAACCCCATCCATCCTGCATTTTGATGTAATTGAAAATACAAGTTTTTATTGGATTGGATCGCCGGCGTTTTTCTTAATAAGCCAAAAATAAGCGAAACAGTGAAATAAAAATACGCTAAAAACCCTAATAATCGAATCCATTCCCACGTACTAAGAAACATCTATTTTTCCGCCTCCTTTCAACCAATAGCTGCTTTCATCTTCTTTTACTATAAAGCAAGCACATGGAAGCTTATGTTTATCAAACCATTGTTGAAAATCTTCTTCATGTAGTAAAAAACAAAGTTTCGTTGCCACTTCAGCTACACATAATGAATTTGTCACAACCGTTGTTTGGAGTATAGCACTATCGATTACCTCTCCCGTTTGTCCATTTAATAAGTGATGTTTTGCCTCTCCGTCTTGTCTCCAACTTCTAAACACTCGATTTGACGTGGCAATGGCACCGTTTTTCATTTTGATATAATGCATCTCTTCGTTATTTTTAGATGGATGAGCTATTCCAATGGTCCATACTTTTTCTCCTGATGACCACATTTTCATATCTCCACCACCATCAACAATCCCGTACTCAGGGGCAACCTCATGTTGCAGCCACTGTGCAATTTTTTCAACTACATATCCTTTTGCAAACCCACCTAAGTCAACTTGTTGGTCATCCATTTTCAAAACGCGCTGGCCATTTAAAAACAACAATGGTTTACCGTCTGTCTGGTCCATTTGTATGGATGTCCTTGTTGCCTCTTTAAAAGGAAATGATTGATTGTATCCATGTCGTTCTAATTGGTATTTCAAATAGGGAGAAAATATTTTATTTGTTAACGTGTAATACTCGTCTGCTAGCTTTAAGCAATCATATAACTCAGCCGAAAGCTGCAATGTTTCCCCTATTTTTAATTGATTTAACGTATCTAGCTCATTATTTTGCTCGAACCTAGACCATTCTTTCGCAACATAACACAACCATTTCTCCACTTTTTCTTTCCAATTTACGTTACGCTGTCCAGAAATTTCGATATAAAAGTCCGTATTCATTATGTTTAATGAAAGAGTATCCAAGCTTCTTCATCTCACTTTAAAAATTTAAGATCTTCTCGTTCTTCGATCCATTTGTATACGATCCGGTTGCGGTTGATTCACTCCAACAATCTCAAAATTGGTCCAATCCAATTGAGTAAGTTCTTTTTCACGCTCTGACATGTTTTCTGTTTGTTCATTTGCCAAATTTAACGCCGTGATTGTGGATTCCGATTGTACATCATCATTGAATTGGGTTAAAAGCACTGCAGACAATACTACACCGGATGTACCTAATATCCATTTTGATTTCTTTTGATCTTTCATTGTATCCCCTCCACGTTCTTTACATTGTTAACGACTTACATACGACCGTGTCGCTCTCTTCTTGCCATTCTGCTACATACCCTAACCCATTGGTAATAACACTGATCGGTAGATATACATGATCATTCATATAAAAAGCAGTAGCTGGCATAGGTGATTTTAGTTTGTTATCATAGACAACATTTGTCCCAGCACGAAATAGTAATTCCGTATTCTCAGTAGTTACTTCCAATATTTCGCTTGTATCATAAAGTGTTGCCTTGGCACCTAACATTTCAGCAATCGCTTTGCCTGGAACAAATAATTCTCCATCTAAAGGAATCACATAAAGTGACAATGCATCACTTTCATTTTCCAGCTTGAATTGAACTAATTTCGTTTCGTGAAAAGGTAACTCCCCTTTATTAACGACTGTCGTTCTTGTCCAAATATGCCACGTGTTCATATTTGTTATTACATCTGTTTGGTCATTGTAATATTCATACTCTTCATCGTAGTCGTAGTCGTAATCATCGTCATCGTCATATTCTTCATCGTAATCATATTCCTCATAGTCATCATCATCGTAGTAGTCATCATCGTCCGCCTTGACAATTCCTCCATTTGCAAGGGCCCATACTAATATGACAATCGTTGAAGTTAATCCCATTTTTTTAAAATTCACTTCATCCACTCCCTTCTATAAACGTCATTTTATCTAGGGAAAATGATAATTGCCTGAAAAATACATAAAAAACCCTTCAAGTGTATTATTTTTTTCAAGTTGTTGATTAGTAAAGGAATGCGCAAATATTAGTTTGTAATAAAGCTTGATTAAAAAATTCTATTCATCCCTTATTTAACAGCACATAAAAAAGCTCCATTTTGAAAAAAAAGACCAAAATGGAGCTTTTCGTTTTAGCTAAGTAAGAATGATACATTTATAAAAAAGTTTGATCATTTCCTAAAAGTGTTGCTCAATAATAGCGCACGTTTTCGAGACAGCCATATCTCTTTCTGTAACGATAAAAAACCTTTTATTAGTTACTATGATTGGTATGAGTAAGTAATACTTTATAAATCCTTGTTGAACTAAAGCTCCCGTTAGTTGAAGTGTATAGTTTTCAAAATGTTCAATTAAATTTTGTTAACATATACTCTAATATGGTAAAATCGATTCTATAAAAACTATTACAAATTTTGTAACATATACTTTTACTTACATTATAAAGAAAGAGAGTGTCGATACCATGAAAAAGAAAATACTTGTGCTTTTATCTATGGGTTATGGGTACTCGACTGCAGTTTTCTTTTAGAAAAATAATAATTGGTGGAGTCTGCCTAATTATTTAAAAAGATATGCAGAAAATTTATAATGAGTGAGGTAATATTATGGAAAAAATTATTAGAAAAAACCCTAAGCTAATGCCAAAACCAGTAGGCGACTACAGTCATATCACTAGAGTGCCTAAAGGGGCAGCCTTAATAGTAACATCAGGTCAAATAGGAACAGATATGAACGGCAATATTCCGAAGAGTTTAAACGATCAAATAACTAATACCTTTACAAATATGAAAAAGGTTCTTGAATCAGAGGGGTTGTCTCAAAAGAACGTTATTAAGGTGAATATCTGGGCGACTGAAGAGATAGATTGGGATTATTTCGACCTTAAATGGAATAAGTTTTTTGATAGTGAATTCCCATCTATGACAATTGCATATATATCAGCATTAGGATTGCCTGAATTAAAAATAGAAATTGAACTATGGTGTGCTGAAACTTAATGATAAAAAACGAACAGTGTTTTACTATTCTTGTTGTGAATTTAGAATAAAGATTGATTAAAAAACTCTATTCAAACCCAGCAAATTCAAAAACACCATTTTGAAAAAAAGTTTGATCAAAATGGTGTTTTTCGTTTGAGCTAAATATGATCACTTTATAAAAAAGTTTAATTATTTCCTCATAGTGTTGCTACAGTTTTTTATTTTAAAGCAATATAAATTTCAATATCACCTGTTGATGTATATTTTTCAAAATCTACTGTATAAGCACGCTGCAATTCTCCAGCTTCTTCAAGCCCCCATATTGTTTGCCACATTTTATACACACCTTGCTCGATTTCTTTATCTACAGAGAATACACGATATTGTTGTTCATCCTTTATTCTAATAGTTTCGCCACTGTTAGAAGATTCTACCGCAACTGACAATCGATAATCGCCCTTATAGTTAGACATATATGTATCATACACACCATATACCGTACCTTCATAGCCATGTAACATTGCTCCTGCGCGTTGCCAAAGCTCTCCTATCACTATCGCCATATTAGGGTCTTCAAAATTATTTGTCTTAATGCTATCTACTACATTCAACTCCATATCTATCGCCTCCTTACAACCATTATACAAACATTTGTTCTTGTTTGCAAAATTTTATTTAAAAGTTAATAAAAAGGAAAATAATTATTCACCGCTAAAAGTCGGGGTTGCCATACATGGCACAGTCTCCTCGTCATTCGTACCTCCGTGCCCCACTGCGCTTTCGTCGCAAATAAATTTGGAGCGGAAATCAATCCCAAGTTACAGTGATGAGCCATTTTTAGGATGTATTTTTGCTCATTACGAGTATTCAAATAATAAATTCAACTTATAGAGAGAACTATAATTTTCACATAATGTTCACATCCTAAGAAAGAAATATATAGCTGATCAAGCTATATCTCATTTAAATTTCACATTTATCCTATACAATAAGCGTTGATAAATTTATGATATTTTCTTTTGAAAAGGGAGGATTTTGTTTTGAAAAAAACATCTTTAGCGGCTTTATTCCTAGCAATTTTTGTAAATGCACCAGGTGTTGATGCGCATACACATTTACACAGCACAAATCCAGAAAATGGATCAGAAGTAACAACAGAACTCTCCAGTATCTCTTTAACTTATGAGGGACAAATTGAGGAAGGCAGTTCCTTTGACATAACATCTTCTGAAGGACAAAACATCGAAGTTGAGACATTTTCTATAGAAAATGGCGTTTTAACAGGTTCACTTGCTCAACCTTTAGAAAATGATCAGTATACAGTTGCTTGGACTACAATTAGTGAAGACGGTCATCCGTTAACAGGTGAATTTTCATTTACCGTAAATGTGCCACAAACAACTGTGGAAGAAGCTACTCCTTCAACAGAAGAAGAGACAAAAACTGAGGAAGCAACAGAAGAAGTTTCAGAACAAAAAGCAGAAGCAAATAAGTCTACAGAAAAAGCACAGTCCTCTAACACGATGTTTATAGCATTAGGTCTTTTAGCAGCTATTATTATAGCGAGTGCTATCATTTTATTAAAAAGAAAAAAATAAACGATGACATTATTATTAATACTCAGTCAAGCATTATTATACTTTTGTTTTGCGCTATTGTTAGGGGCATTTATTGTACAAGCAATTCCAGAAGACTATAAACCAACTGTCCACATTAAACGTAAGTGGTTAGTCGTATGTGCAATGGCCATTCCATTACTTACGTTTATGCCAATTTTGCAAGTTGTGCTTATTTTACAGCCTCATTTCGGGTTCTTCACAAGCTTAGCCAACGTTTTAGTCTCGTATAAAATAGGGTTTTCATGGGACATCACATTATTACTTTCTGTTGTGCTGATGATTTATCTGAAGGTTTTCAATAAACGCCTTTCAGTAGGATTATCTATATTCGGCGCATTTCAAGTACTACTTTTAATAGCCGCTGTCGCTTGGGCAAGTCACGCAAGTTCGACGGAGCCATTGTTAGGGTTCATTTTTGACTTCATCCACTTTGTGGCGGTCAGCGTGTGGGTAGGCACGGTATTTGTGATTAGTTGGTTCTCGGTAGATACAAAGAACTGGACACAATTTTTACAATGGTTCTCTCCCACTGCCATGACAGCGTTCGGAGCAGCAGCACTCAGCGGGATATTTCTGACTGATATACTAGTTCCTGATTATATAACAGGATGGTCAACGGATTATGGGCAAGGCTTACTCATTAAGCATTTGCTACTAGTTCCCCTTGTGTTTTATGTTTTAATCAACGGCTTGCTTATCAAACTGAAGTTATCGAAGCCTGGCTTCAATCCGATTCGCTGGGCAAGACTTGAATCCATCCTTTTATTAGCCATATTCGGTGTAACGGCGATATTCAGTCAACAAGAACCACCGATCGAATTTTTAACAGAAGAAACTGTATCAAGCCTATTCCAATTCGTTTATACAGCGCCTCTTGAATTAGGTATGACGGGTCACTTGCAAATGAATTGGTTTGGGTTATTATTCTTCGTTTTAACTGTGGTGTTCATCGTCTTACTATTAGTAAGCTTTTTCAAAAATGCGCCACTAATGATTTCCATGCTGATGGGCTCTGCTATTGTCATTTGCGTCTATTTTGCGCTCATGTCTATTGTCGTATTTAATTTTATTGGGTATTGTTTGTAGTTTGAAGGAGCTGCTTATGCAGGTATTCCTCTGAAATTGGTTATCAGATTCACGGGAGGAACATCTCCTTATACATGCAAACTGCATCTCTATTGTTAGGTAAACACTAACAATGGGAGATGCAGTTTTTTGTATGGGGAAAATAAACGCCATAGAACACTATTTAAGAAGAAGCGTCAATTGAATAATTGATTGGTACAAATAAAAAATAACTGATTATCATTTCACATTTTTAACCAAAATGAATAATAACGTACCCCTCTCTAAAAAAGTTAACAGGAATTTTTGTTAATTCATCTATTCAGTAAGCAATATGCGAGGTGAAGTTTTAGCAATCACTTTTGTTGCTAACCAGCAGCTAATAGTGGCCACGATAATACTTATGCACGCTATTATAATGGTGAATGGCCAATTGATGACTAGCGGCAGCGTTAATAGACCATATTCCATAATCGTATTCTTTAGCATTAAAGGGATGACCTTTGTTCCTATGAAGATACCAAGTATAGAACCGAGTATTGCTCTCATGAAAACACCTAAAGTAATAGACAATCTTATATTCATTGATGTCATCCCAATCGATTTGTAAATACCGTAAACACTACTTAATTTTCTAACATTAATGCGCGAAATGCTAAAAATAATGATACTCATAAACATGATAAATAGCGCCCCTATAATAACTAATGGAATCATTAACACGGTAATTACTTCTTTAAATACTGTGTCCAATAGTGTTTGCTGAGTCTCAACTGAAATAGAATGCTTAAATTCCTTATTAAAAGAGCTCACGACTTGCTCTATTTGATTTTGGTTGTGTACGTTAATTAAAACTCCTACGGGGTCTTTATGTTCAGCTCTTTGTTCATTGATTACTTTAGCTGTTATTCTAGCAGAGTTAGACATATTCGCTATCGATTGATATATACCCGTAATAATAAGGCTATGCCGATTCCCTTCTATATAAATATCTATAATATCGCCTAGATCTTTATTTAATGCCCTCGCTACATTTACACCAATTGCAATCTCATTCATATTTGAAGGATTACGTCCTATAATGGTTTCGTATCCTACATCATCGAAACTATCTTCAATTGCATCAACACTAATCGTTAATGGTAAGGCTTCCTCCCTTGGAATAACTCCAGTAAAATAATTTGTCCAAGCATAATTCTTAATTCTTCCATCAAAAAGTAAATGCTTTTCAAAGCTTTCCTTTGAGAAGACTGCCTCATTGAGTACTGTTACCACAATATCTGCTGAATCATAGCCCCATGAAGGCGCAGTTTGCTTAATTGAAACAAAGCTATTTAGAACGACAGAACTAAATACTAAAATAGCAGCAGTGATGGATGAAAGCATAACAACAAGTATAGAACTTTTCATATTGTTTGTGAGTATTTTCATACCGATTTGTAGTTGGATTGGTAGCTGTATAAAACGTAACATTCGATTAGAGCCATTTATGCGTTTATTTAACTTACTATTAGATTGTTCAGACATTCCATACTTAATCGCTTGAACAGGCTCCACCTGACGCGCTTTGTTTGAATACACAAAAGCAGTGATAAGGACAGCTGTTAATATAGCTAACCCTATTAGTAAATCATTACCAAAATTTTGTACAATATCTAAATTATCACCCGTTTTCAAAAAAGATAATGAGATCTCAATGATGACGCGCGCTAACACATCACTCATTAATAATCCAGGGATGATTGAAAAAATAGATAATATACCGTACTGCAAAATGTATGTTAGTATTATTCCTTTAGATGTAAGCCCTAGTGATTTTATAATCCCAATATTTTTGTAATCTGCTAATATCGCATCAGAAATACTAAAACCAATAATAAATAATGAAATAATTAACATAGCAATGCCTAGTGCTATTATTAGTAATCCAATAATTTTATTAATAATTAAATAGAATGAAGCGATTTGTTCATATTCCATTTTTGTTTCAAGGAATGGGCTTTTAAAATATTCCTCGAATTCCAACCAAAAACTTTGATTTTTTGTATAGTCATCAAATCGGAGCCCCATCATATATTGATCTGTTCCTATCATCATTTGAAATTGTTCCGTGTAATCCTGCTCATTCATCCAAATACGTGCATTGGTTGTAAACGGACCACCATATGGAATATCTACTACAATGGATGACACAACTAGTTTAAAACTCTTCTCACTTGTTTGAAATTCTAACATGTCCCCTATTGATATACCTGCCGTAATAGCTAGGGAAGTTGGAATCCAAATACTCCCTACTTCAGGATAAAGCGTCTTTTCTCCCTCTGCAAAAATCAATTGATCAACAAGAATCGGCGTCTTAGGTGTATTCATCATAAAGAGATAAAGGTTTTTTGATATCTCTGTTTCATTAAATTTTATCCCGGATAAATTTCTATAAGGTATCAGTTCCGAAACTGTAACGCCATTTTGTTGTTGCCACCAGTCCTGCACGAGTGCAGGATTATGAATTTCCCCACTCATTGTCAGAATTTGATGTGCACCATTGGACTCTCGATGAACCTTTTCAAACATATTGTTTGTATTCATCAGCATAGTTATTGATGTAGCTACAAGTAAAGTGGATAACATGATGAGTGTGACGATTAATCCATTTTGTATTTTTCTTTTTCTTAATTGTGCGAGACAAAGTGTAGTAATGGCATTCATAGACTACTCCTTCCCCGAAATATAAGAAAAGATAATATTTTCGCGATCCTGTAGATTTGTTTCCTCTAATTGATCGAAATTTATGATACCTTCAATTTTTCCATCTTTTATCATAATGAGTCTATCTGCTCGACAAGCCGCTTTTATATCGTGCGTAATCATAATAATAGACTGACCATTTCTATTTAAATTTGTCAAAATATCTAATACTGCCACACCTTGATCATAATTTAAACTGCCTGTCGGTTCATCTGCAAAAATGACTTCAGGATCATTTACTAACGATCTAGCAATTGCTGCTCTTTGTTGCTGACCTCCCGAGGTTTGAGAAGGTAATCGATTTAATTGCTCCTCTAATGACATTGCTTTTAGAAGAGATGCTGCTTTTGGAAGAACTAACTGTTTAGCTGTTTTAGCAATATAACCTGGGAGCGCTACATTTTCAAGTAATGTTAAGTCAGGTATAAGATTATTATTCTGATGAATATAACCTATTTTTTTAGCACGTAATTCGGCTAATTCCTTTTCTTTCAATTTATCCAATCTCGCTCCTTGAAAGTAAACTTCTCCAGCTGTTATCGTATCGAGTCCACTTAAAAGATAAAGAAGCGTCGATTTACCTGATCCTGAATTCCCCATGATTACTGTGAAATCGCCTTTGTAAATTTCAACATCAATATTTTTAATGGCATGATATTGTTCATTTCCCGTCGCATAAGTCTTGCACAAATTTTTGGCACGAATAAGAACTTCTTTCTCCATACTAGGTCACCCTCTCTGCATCATTTTCTATAGTGTAAGGGCTATTTATTACTACCACCTTATTGAAATATTAATAAATTATTACAGCATTTTTAACTAATCGGAAGTGAGAGAGTAAAAGTTGTCCCTTCATTCTGCCTACTTTTGAATGAGATAGACCCATTATGTGCTTCCATAATCTGCTTACAAATGGATAATCCGAGACCTGCCCCATCATTTTCAGTAAGAGGTCTCTCTATTTGTTGGCTACCTCTGAAGTAACGCTCGAATATAAAGGGCATATCCTGTGGCAACATACCTTGTCCTGTATCAATCACTTCAATTTTTAGCATTTGTTCATCCACTTTAATAGAGACCGCAATGGAATCTTCAAATGAGGTGTGTTTTAGTGCATTGGAAATGAGATTTGAAATGACTTGCTCCAACCGATACTCATCCACTTTTACAAGGACATTAGGTATATGTGTAGGTGCTATAAACTGAACCCCTTTCGTTTGTACATAGTGATTTAGGGGTTCAATAATTTTAGTAAGTATTTTGCTGCTATACTGCTCTTTCAAATTGACAGGAATATGGCCTAACTCATTTAATGAATGGGCAAACAAATCATTTAGCAATCTCGACATTTTTTCTGTATTGGCTTGCATCGTTTGAACATATGCCTTAAAAGTTTCTGAATCATTATAAATACCATCAGCCACAGCATCTAAATAAGCTCTAATCGTTGTAAGAGGCGTTTTAATATCATGAGAAATATTAGAAACTAACTTTTTGTAATTTTGTTCTTGTTCATTCCGTTGTTGATCAAGCGTTAAAATCTCTATTCGCATTTGTTCAAAAACTGCATGCAGATTACCAATCTCGTCTAGCTTATTGAAGTCACTTTTTTTATCATAATTTCCTTTAACAATTTCTTCCGCACTATGTTTCAAGTGATCTAACGGAACTAATACCGATTTTTTTACTTTATAAAAAATAAGGACAAATAAGGACAATAATATGATTGAAAGGCAGCCAATCATACATAGTATCACTAAATTAAAAGCACTCTGCTCTTCTTTAGCAAAGAGTACATCCCAATCGAATGTAAAGATCGCATTCCCCACTTGATGATTAGTTTCCGAATGAACAACGGGGAAAGAAATTTTAAATAGATTCGGTTTCCTTTTGGCAGTATACAGATCATAATGAAGATCCAGCTTATTATTTATATAATCAGGTATTTCCTCGCCGGACGAATTATAAAGGACTTTTCCATCAAGTTGTACGACTAAAACATCTACTTTTTTGTCGATGCTCATTGCCTGAAGTACATGCTGTATATCAGCGCTTTGTTCTAGCTTATTGAAATGTTGTTCTATGTAAACTAATAAGTCGTTGATCGTTAAGCGAATTTGATTAATGACAACAGCGGTTTCAGATTCTTCTCTATTGGCATCATTGACAATCATGTAAAAGAAACAGACAATAATTACCAAGAATGTAGAAAGGGTTACTAAAATCCACTTTTTCATCCATTCTTTTAAATACATGTATATTTATCACTCCTCATTTAATTGTGTTTAGTACAGAACTTATATCCTACACCCCATACCGTCTGTAAATATACTGGGTTGGATGGATTTGTTTCGATTTTTTCACGTAACCTTCTCATATAAACTGTAATGGTATTTTCATCGCCATATACTTCGAACCCCCAAATGGCATCTAATAACTGACGTTTAGAAAATACTTGATTCGGATGTTTAATTAAAAAATATAATAAATCGAATTCTTTACCGGATAACTGAATCATTTTTTCATCTCGTGTAAACGTGTATTCAAGTTTATTGATTTTCATCTTGTCCACTTGAATGATGTCATGTTGGTCTTCTTGCTGCTGTAACAAGCGATCTTGCTTACGTAGATGTGCATTAATTCGTGCAACAAGTTCACTTAAAGAGAACGGTTTGGTCATGTAATCATCTGCACCAAAGCCTAGCCCTAAAACTTTATCTGTATCGCTACTTCTAGCACTTAAAATAAGAATAGGCACATTACTATTTTCACGTAATTGACGACATAATTCGATACCGTCACAGTCTGGTAGCGTTAAATCTAAAATAATGAAATCTGGATTTTCTTCTCTAAATAACCGAGTAGCCTCTTTCCCCGTACCTGCAACAATTGGTGTTAACTGATACACAATCAAATAGTCTTTTACTATGTTCGCAATATCTTTTTCGTCTTCAATAATTAAAACCTTCTTA
The DNA here is from genome assembly GCF_050613145.1 of Lysinibacillus sp. LZ02. Lineage (GTDB taxonomy): Bacteria > Bacillota > Bacilli > Bacillales_A > Planococcaceae > Lysinibacillus_B. Next base: position 2,873,806 of record NZ_CP192507.1, read on the forward strand.
CTCAAATAACCCCATCCTTTCCTTTAACATCCAAATAACATTATAAGATAACCTACACATTTATGCTTTTATTTCCTTAATTGTTATATTAAAACTAATAATTAACGGTGTAATTTTTATAGCTAATTTGGAGTTAGCTATAGTCTCTCTGCTTCACAACATGCTCCTTTTTAAGGTCTATGTTTAACTTATATATTGTTTTTTCAAAACAAAAAGAAGCGTATTCAAGTATAACTCGAATACACTTCTTTCATAGGGACTTTACTGATGAAAAATATTATTCAAAAAGCAATGCAAAGCGGATATAAATCTATTTCGTATAGGCTGAGGTTTCAATCATATATGTGATTCTCCTTACAATTGCATCCCAGTCCACTGCCAATACGTGAAATAGAACAACATCATGACGAATATATAAAGTGGCATTAATAGCGTACTAATTTTTATTAGTTTTTTTGCGTCGTACGAAATTTCTCCCTCCTCATAAAAAAGCAATAACGCTTTCGAGCTGACAGGGACGGTCACGCAATAGTTCATGCCTATTAAGCTTAAAAAGACGACTGTTGTAGGGTCAATCCCTATTGTTTCGCTAAATAATAGTAAACTAGGGATAAAAACAATGGCGCGTGTTGTATGTGATGTAATATATAGATGACTTGTGACCGTTACAAGCAAGATGATAAAAACAATGAGCCACTCCGGTGCATGGACAAATAACTGCAATACACTCAGCATCTCTTTTTCAATCCACGCAACGACACCTGTATCTACTAACACTCTTCCTAGAGCAGTCGCTGATGCAATAAATACAATTAAATTCCACGATACGGACTTCATGCCCGTTTTCCAATTGAGGATTCCATAGTTGGGAAGCATGACGATAATTGCGCCAAACATCGTGACAAATGCTATATCATAGCCATGTATGCTTTCCGTCATCCAACCTACAATCAACATGACGAGTAACACCAATGTCTTTTTTTCTTCGCTATTCATTTTTTTATTCTGCGTGGCTTGCTCTTCCGTTTGTATGTTTTCTATTTGTCTCATGCCATCTTTCGGCCATAACATCCATTTTATGACGGCATAAGAAATAAGCGTGATGACCATAGCGAATGGGGCTCCCCAGACAAACCACTCCATATAAGAGATCGAATCACCGACCGTACTTTCTAGTAAACTGATGCCAATTAGATGCGAACCTGCGCCAATTAATGTCGCAGAGGTACTCATTAAAATAATCACGGGTGCTAAAATAGCAAGCACCCTTTTTTCATTTGCTGAAAATTTCTGACCAAGATGATTGATAATCGGCATAGCTATAGCTGCTCTTCCAGAAGTAGATGGGACAAAAAAAGCGGATGTAAATAATACCGTGCTCATGCTCAATAGTATATTATTTTTACTATTAGACCTCTGTAAAATTGAAAAAGTTAATCGCCTAGCTAATCCAGATTGTTTGACCGCCTCACCAATGATAAAAGAACCTACCATTAGCCAAACAACTTCCTCAGATAATGAATGGTATAACAGCTCTGGTCCTTCTGCCTTCATGATGATAATGAACATAATGAGCGACAGTGCGACATATCCGGCTGGAATTTTCGTTGTTACCCATAAAATCATTGCAGATAAGAACGCAAATAACGATATTTTTGCTGAGTAGTCCAAATCATTGATTGATATGATTACGATTACTAATAGGATATGTACACCAATAATTGCTTTTAACTTTCCAGAAAATTGATTCATCCATTTAGGTTGTGCTTTTAATTTCTCTACCCTCGTGCTCATTGCTTTACACACTTTCCTTATAATACATTTTTGTTGCAATGTCTAAGCCAATTGAAACTTGCCTAAAAGCGGATTCGGTACTTTCTTCTATCCAAATTGGTGCTTTTTTCATCGCATTTTCTAAGGAAGTTGGTTTTTGAATAATACTGCTAAAAGCATCGATTCCAGCATCATAGTTAACGGCCGCGCCTTTTCCAATCGTACCCGTAATCGCAATAACTGGAACATGATTCTGTTTAGCAATACGAGCTACCTCTGATGGAATTTTGCCATTCGGTGTTTGAAAATCTAAACTACCTTCTGCTGTGAATACAATGTCTGCTGTTGAAATTTTTTCTTCTATACTAATATAATTCATGATGATATCGAATCTTGGATATAATTTTGCCCCTGCAAACGCGACGAGTCCTGCGCCAAGCCCACCTGATGCCCCACTACCGGGCAATAAACGAACATCCATCCCGACCGCTTCTTGGATTAACGTCGCATAATGTTCTAATCCCGTTGCCAATTGTTCGACCTGCTCTGGAGTTGCTCCTTTTTGTGGACCAAACACATGTGCAACACCTTTCTCCCCACATAAAACATTCGTCCAATTGCAAGCTACTTCTATCGTAACCTCTTTTAGTCGTGGATCTACATTGCTCGTATTTATCGTGGCAACCTCCATCAAATCTTCTCCACCGTTGACTGCAACGTGTTGACTGTGCATATCGAAAAACTGAACACCTAATGCCTGTGCCATTCCTGCTCCGCCATCGGATGTCCCAGAGTCCCCACAGCCAATTAATATATTGTCCACCTCCGCATCGAGTGCCGCAATGATTAACTCCCCTACCCCGTAGGTAGTTGTTTTCAAAGGGTTTCGTTGACGTTGTGGCACGAGCTTCAAGCCTGCAACCGCTGCCATTTCAATTACTGCTGTTCGTTTACCATTCTCTTCGAAAATCCCAAAAAAGCTTTTAATTTTTTGACCAACTGGCCCAGTGACCTCTTTGTCGATCAATGTTCCACCTTTTATATTAACAATGGTCTTCGCAAACCCTTCTCCCCCATCAATCATCGGAATAACGTCCACTTCCATTGAGGGACCAACACGCCTCACGCCTCGTTCCATCGCCAAAGCCACCTCTTCAGCATCCATACATTCTTTAAATCCTGACGGTACAATTACAACTTTCATTTTCAGCACTCCTCTAATCTTTTAGTACTTTCAATATAAAAGAAGAGTATGAGTAGAATCTTAGTGCTACATTAGAAAAAGATTAGAAAAAATTGGCGTTATGAACATAAAAAAGCATTGGTATTACTAATTTTTCATTTAAGTTATGTAGAAAATGGGTGAATATTTATCCTGCCTTTATGCCTGCTATCTCACCTAATCAGTCACTTTTATAATTCCAATTTTTCAAAACCAATGTTACGAATAATTTTTTAATACACTACACTTAAATAAAGATCTAACGAACGAACCATTTACTTCTGCTACTAACAACTGAAAAAATCATCGAAGTCTTAACCAAGGCATTTTAAACTAACTACTTTCTCAAAAATAAAATTTAACGGGATTAACCCGCCTGATAAAAAGACATCCTCGCGATGTCTTTTTTCTATTTTTCCTTACATTATTCAACCAGTGTTCTTAGTATCTTCATATCCCGTTTTGACCTTCAATACATAACTTTCGAATGTAACACCTTTCAATCCAATTCAAATGACATCCAACTTCGACAAGAAAATGTTATTCCCAACAAAACATATTCGAAGACACAGCCTCGAGTAAAACACAACACCGCTGGATACAATAACGAAAAAGGGGGTCGATGACGATCGCAAAAAAAGCAAAACGGCCAAAGAAAGGTGAAGGTTACGCCCTAGTAGCATTCCTCTTCATTCTTTTCTTTGTCGGGCGGTTAGTGTGGGAATTCTTTGTCAACCACCCCGTTCTGACTTTCCTTGCAGGTGCCCTTATCACCAGCCTAATCTTCTTTATCCGGCAGGAGAGCAGGAAACAAGCAGAGATGCGGCGGCAGGAGCTGCTCCGCTACAATTCAGCCGTGCAGAAGAAGATCGTCGGGAAGATGCGAGACTGCTTGAACAAGGTCCTACGTCTGGAAAAGCACCATCTGTCGAAGGCTGACCGGAACCGGAAGAAGCGATTGAAGGAGTCGTTCTACGAGTTGTATGGGAAAATGGACGCAGGGTATGTGTATGTCATTGAGGAGAGTAGCAATGGCTACGTGAAGATTGGAAAGGCCAACGATCCGATGAAACGTGTGGTAAACGGCCTCGGGGCGAAATCACCCTATGCCATCGAAGTGCTACACCTCATCCCTACGCAGGTACCACTGGACGTCGAAAAGTGGTTCCACACGGCCTACCAAAAGGAGCGGCTCAACGGGGAATGGTTCCAGCTTTCCGATGCCCAGAAGATGGAGATTCAGGCGGGGGACTATCCAATCGAGCTGCTGGAACTCATCAACAGCAGACCGGACATCGCACTACTGCATCCGCATCTGGACGATGTTCAGGAATGGTAATCGAAAGTATATCAAAAAACCTCAGAATAGAGGTTTTTTCGTTTCTTTTAACTAAAATACCATGAGTCACATCGTTGTGAAAATTACTATTATTTCTTGATTTAAAAAGCATTTTAATTATAATATCGATTAGTGAAGCACATGCAGAAACAAATACAAGCTGTTTTGATTATCGTAAATAAAATTAAAATTAAAGGCATTCATCATAATACCTTACTAAATACCGTCTTCTACAAACCATTCTTGTGTAGAAACATTTCATTTTCTATCTTTTTTAGCGTATTCTAAAAAACAAAAAAGCACCTCAAACCCTTGATAATAACGGATTTGAAGCGCTTTTCAATTGGTTCAAACTTCTTCTATCTGAACCTTGATACGTCCCAGGAGGGATTCGAACCCCCGACCGACGGCTTAGCTTACCACTATAGTTTTCACTACCAATGTAATCATTGTTTGTTGGTCTGGACTGTAACTTCACCATTTCAGGTGCGACACGTTCAGTCTCTACGGAACCTCTCACCTTCTAAAAGGCAACGACTAATCTACCTGCTAACTGCTCTTCGACTAATCTCGTTTCCTCGGTATTGCCATCAGCATGATCTGTTAAGGGTTTACCGATACGGTGTCGTCCACTTTATATGTTACTTTTCCATATAAAGGCTCCTATTACTTAAAGGCCGTTGCTCTATCCTGCTGAGCTACTGAGACATGTCTAAATTCCTACTCAATCCAGTAGGAAGGACAATATTTATTATATGTGCTTCACATCAAAAAGTCAACATGAATTTTACTATGTAGGGAAGGTTTGCCTCGCTTTACTGCAACATAATTCACTTATGTCTATAATAAGCATAATCATTCTGCACCTATGCGACACTTTTTAAATGAGACAACTTCATAGAATGATACTCGATGCATTAGCAAAAAAGAAGCGGACTTTATTGCTTCTTTCATCTTTAAAACATGAATTCATAAGAAAACAGGTTAGAAATTCCCCAAAAGCTTCTAACCTATTTTTTGTTTCATTTCATTCGTCTTTTGCTACTAGTTGAAAGTATAAATTCCGTAACTCTGCAGTCCTGAAAAGTCCTAGATGGGTTCTAAATTGTGGATGCTTTTTCACACCATTTGTGCGCAATTCCTTCACATACCAGCCTTTAGAGTATTTGTGCATTCCCCAGTCCCCTTTTACTTTTGATGGCCCTCATAAAAACCAAAGCCGTTTTCCGTATTTATCATATGCTGGTGAATGATTTACATTACGCTTTACTCCAACTTTTTTCGCCACAAAAAACTCCCTACGCTTTGTAGGGAGCATACATTATCGTGTAAATTCAATAGTTTCCAATAATTCACTATCATCAGTAAAGCATTGCACAGTGTAACTGTGATCAACGATTGTTACGATGACATAACTTTTTTCCGCGCGCCCCCGTGGCTTTAATAAGCTACCAGGGTTGATAAATAAAATATCGTCAACCATTTCTGCACCTAATAGATGCGAATGACCGAAGCAGCAAATATTTGCTCCTACTTCCTTCGCACGATACATTAAAGAAAGGATGGATGATTTCACGTTAAAGAGATGACCATGTGTGACAAATACAGTTGTTTCCCCTAGTTCAAACACCTTTTCATTTGGGAATCGGTCGTCTGTTCGGTCACAATTACCGCGCACACGCTCGACACCTTCTAAATAAGCATGGTCATAAGGCAGCTCACTATCCCCGCAATGTACAACCGCGTCTACTTGTGGATGATAGTCTCGAACCTTCTTAATCACTTCTGCATCCCCATGTGTATCACTCATCACTAATAACTTCATCCCTACATCCCCCTTCTGACGTACTATAATAAAGTTGGTAAAAGGTCTGCTAGTTTGCGAATGGCATTTCCACGATGGGAAATAGCCCCTTTCTCTTCTGGTGTTAACTGGGCCATTGAACGATTCAGTTCAGGAACAAAGAAAATCGGATCATAGCCAAAGCCATTTGTTCCACGCTTTTCTTCTAAAATAATGCCTTCACAAGTACCAAAAACAGTCGTTGTTTCTAATTCCGGACCAGCAATTGCTAAAGCACACATAAAGCGCGCTGTACGCTTTTCTTCAGGCACACCAGCTAAGTTTTCAAGCACTTTCACGATATTTGCCTCATCGTCGTGATCACCCGCATAGCGCGCAGAATAAACGCCTGGCGCACCATCTAACGCATCTACTGCAAGCCCTGAATCATCTGCTATCACAATAGTATGTAACGCCTTCGCAAGTGTCTCAGCCTTTAACACGGCATTTTCCTCAAATGTTGTACCTGTTTCTTCAATTTCCATATCCGGTGCAACATCAAACATGGTAACAACCTCATAGCCTAGGGGACTAAATAACGCTTCAAAATCTTTTGCTTTCCCTTTATTTTTTGTTGCTATGACTACTTGCTTCATTGTGCGCTTTCCCCCTTTGCTCCTACAAGGGCAGAGGCTTCACCTAATGCTTCTTTTTGCATTTCGATTAACTGAGCAATCCCTTGTTCACCTAATGCGAGCAATTCGTTCAGTTCAGCACGTGAGAATGTAGCTTCTTCACCTGTACCTTGTAATTCAACAAAGCGTCCAGCACCTGTCATAACGATATTCATATCAACCGCTGCATCCACATCTTCTACATAGTTTAAATCTAGTACAGCACCGATATCATCAATCATGCCTACACTTGTCGCAGCAAGGTAATCCACAACTGGGAATGTTGTAAATGGCTTTTCTTCACCCAATTTAGCAATCGCTTGTGTCATCGCTACAAATGCACCGGTAATTGATGCTGTACGTGTGCCACCGTCTGCTTGAATGACATCGCAATCAATCCATACTGTTTTTTCACCTAATGCTTCTAAATCCACAACGGCGCGTAATGCTCGGCCGATTAAACGTTGAATTTCCATTGTGCGTCCGTTCACTTTACCACGAGATGATTCGCGTTGTGTACGTTGTGCAGTCGCTCTCGGGAGCATTGAATATTCAGCCGTAATCCAGCCTTTGCCTTGGCCACGCAAGAATCCTGGTACTTTTTCTTCAATTGTCGCTGTACAGATGACTTTTGTATTTCCGACTGTAATCAATACAGAACCCTCTGGATGCATTAAATAATTTTTTTCAATTTGAACTGGACGTAACTCATTCACAGCTCGGTTATCATGTCTTGTCATAGTAGACCTCCTCGTATATTCGCGCACTTATCTTAACATAATTTCTAAATGTTCGAAAGGCACTACTCCCTCAAAACGCGTGAGGGCAACTAAAAAACCCGATCGATAAAAGAATCGACCGAGTGTAAGTTAAAATTTTATACGTTGGATATCTAGGTTTTCTTTTTCTAACCAGCGTTCCACGATAGAGCGGAAAATCGGTACCGAACCTGACACAAAAAACTTATGTTCTGGCGGGGACGTATCTTGACGCAGCTTATGTGTAAAAGCTAGAATTGCCTCTGCATCACGTGCTGTTTCCTCTGCTGAAGATAATACATGCACTTCCGGTCCAACCGCTGCCTCAATTTGCTTTTGCAAAATAGGGTAATGTGTACAACCTAAAATAACCGTATCAAACCGCTCATCCTCTAATGGCTTTAACCCATTTTTGACTAAATCATAAGAGAACTGTCCTTCATATTCTCCACTTTCTACAAGCGGAACAAATGTAGGACAAGCAAGCGGAATTACTTTCGCCTTTGTGCTCAATGAATGGATGGCCTGCTCATAAGCTGCACTTTTGACAGTCCCTTCTGTTGCAAGAACCACGATTTCATTGCGCTTTGTTTTTTTGATGGCCGCTCGTGCACCAGCATTAATAACACCAAGTACCGGAAACGGCATATTTTTTTGTAAGCTCTCTAGTGCCACAGCAGTTGCTGTGTTACACGCAATCACTAACATTTTAACATCCATTTTTTCTAGCGCCTTTGCCATTTGCCACGTAAATGTACGGACTTCCTGCTTTGAGCGAGGACCGTATGGACAACGCGCTGTGTCGCCAATATAATAAATTGTTTCATTTGGCAAAAGCTCCATAATCGCTTTTGCTACTGTTAAGCCACCAACACCTGAATCAATAACACCAATCGGGGCATTCACATGTACCGCCTCAATCCTATTTCATTAGTAAATGTAATTTTTGTAATAATTGCAGTAATTCTTGCGCTTCTGCTACTTCGAAATTTTCTAGCAACTCACGCAAATAATTTTGACGTTTTTCAATTACTTCCTCAATGATACGCTCACCTTCTGGTAGTAAATGAATGCGTACTACTCGGCGATCTTGCTCATCTCGAACACGCTGTACTAGCTCACTTTTCTCCATACGATCAACTAAATCTGTCGTCGTACTAAATGCTAAATACATTTTGTTCGATAAATCCCCAATTGTCATATCCCCAAATTCATGTAACCACTGCAAAGCCACAAATTGCGGAGGTGTGATCGTATAATTACTTAAAATTTCACGACCTTTTTGCTTAATTAGGTGTGAAATATAACGTAATTCTTTTTCTAATGAAGCTACTGATTCAAAGCTATGTTTATTGCTGTCATTCATGTGACCCATTCACTCCTCAAAATACATTCATACGTCTATTTTGAATTGTTTTTGCTGAAATAGCAAGTGTGCATTCAGTTTAAAGACAATTCTTGTAGTCGTAGTAATTCAACAAGTGCTTGAGTCCGGCTTGAAACGCCTAGTTTTTGAATTGTATTAGAAATGTGATTCCGCACTGTTTTCTCGCTAATTTGTAGCTTCTCAGAAATCTCTTTCGTGGAATAATCCTCAATCAGCAATTGGAAAATTTCACGTTCTCGTTTTGTAAGTAGAAAACCTGACTGCTGGCTACTCATTTAGCAACAACCTCCCATCCTCTTCCCTGTACAGTATGTTAGAAACGGCATGAGGTGAGGGCTTTTTCACTATTTCCCGAGCAATAATTGCTTTTCTTTTTCTGTAAATGGTACACCCTTGCCCGTTTGCACATTCATTTGAACAATTGTGCCTCGCGCAGTAAATACAATCTCGCCTTTTTCGTTCTTTCCTAAGTAATGAATGTCTACCGAACTTGATCCGATCTGTGCAATTTTTACATATACTTCAATTTTTTCACCGAAATACATTTGTCTCACGTAGTCACATTGAAGATCAGCAACAACTGGAATATTCCCTTCTTTACCCATTAAATCAATTGCTTTTAAATATTCAATACGTGCAAATTCTAAATATGTAAATACAACAGTGTTATTCACATGCCCAAACATATCCGTTTCAGAAAATCGGACTTGTACTTCAACTGAAAATTCAAATTCACTTTCCCATGCTTGTAAATCTTCAATATATTTTGCTTTCATGATACATCCTCCCCTTTATCTGTTCTTTCATCCCACCCCAAAGAATGAATACCCATTCATTATAACACGAAATAAAATAGAAGAAGATATTATTCGCTTCATTGGATTTATCATATAAAAGTTTTGAACACGTCCTTATTTGAAGCGACATAGGTTGAAGTATAGTACAACAACAAAAAAACTGCTTAGAAGTTTGTCCTCTAAGCAGTTTTTGTGTATTAAACCATGTGGTCAGAACCGAAGAAGTTCTTGAACATTTGAACTGTCGCTGTACGGTTTAGTGAAGCGATAGATGTTGTTAAAGGAATTCCTTTAGGACAAGCCGCTACACAGTTTTGTGAGTTACCACAGTTCGCAAGACCACCGTCGCCCATAATTGCAGCTAGGCGCTCGTCTTTGTTCATTGCTCCTGTTGGATGCGTATTGAATAAACGTACTTGTGATAATGGCGCTGGACCGATGAAATCCGCTTTTTCAGATACGTTCGGACATGCTTCCATACATACACCACAAGTCATACATTTAGATAATTCATAAGCCCATTGACGTTTGCGCTCTGGCATACGTGGACCTTCACCTAAATCATACGTACCATCGATTGGCACCCATGCTTTTACTTTCTTAAGTGCGTTGAACATACGGCTACGGTCAACCTGTAAGTCACGTACTATTGGGAAAGTCGCCATTGGTTCTAAACGAATTGGTTGAGTTAATTTATCTACTAATGCAGAACAAGATTGTTGTGGACGACCGTTAATAATCATTGAACATGCGCCACAAACTTCTTCAAGACAGTTCATATCCCATGCTACAGGCGTTGTCTTTTTACCGTCTGCAGTGACAGGGTTTCTTTGGATTTCCATTAAAATTGAGATTACGTTCATACCGTGACGGTAAGGTACGCGGAATTTCTCCCATCGAGTTGAACCGTTTTCAGTATCTTGACGAAGGATCTCAACATCTACCATTCTGCCAGTGTTAGCTGTCTCCATGTTTAAGTCTCCTCCCCTTACGCTGAGTAGTCACGTTTACGTGGTGGAATTAACGAAACGTCTACCTCTTGATAAGAAATAATTGGCTCGCCCGTTGCTGGGTCGAATTTAGCCATAGTTGTTTTTAAGAAGTTCTCATCATCACGTTCTGGGAACTCTGGTTTGTAGTGCGCACCACGAGATTCGTCACGTAGTAAAGCACCTTTTGTCATAACTTTAGCAAGGTATAACATGTTCTTTAACTGACGCGTGAAGTGAGCACCTTGGTTAGACCATTTTTGAGTATCGTTGATATTGATATTATCCCAACGTTGTTGTAACTCAGTAAGCTTTTCGTAAGTTTTTTCTAGACGGTCATTATGACGTACTACTGTCATGTTGTCTGTCATCCACTCACCAAGCTCTTTGTGTAGAAGGTAAGCATTTTCTGTTCCGTCCATCTTAAGAATGGCTTCCCATTTCTCAGTTTCTTCTTTTACGCGTGCTTCATAAATTGACTCTGGTAAGTCTTCTGCATGCTTTTTAAGGCCTTTGATGTATTTAACAGCGTTTGGTCCTGCAACCATACCACCGTAAATCGCTGAAAGTAATGAGTTCGCACCAAGACGGTTCGCACCGTGTTGTGAGTAATCACACTCACCAGCTGCAAATAGACCTGGGATTTCTGTCATTTGATCGTAGTCAACCCATAAGCCACCCATTGAGTAGTGAACTGCTGGGAAGATTTTCATTGGTAATTTACGTGGGTCATCCCCTACGAATTTTTCGTAAATCTCGATAATACCGCCAAGTTTAATATCTAATTCATGTGGATCTTTGTGTGAAAGATCTAGGTATACCATGTTTTCGCCGTTGATACCAAGCTTTTGGTTTACACATACGTCGAAAATTTCACGTGTTGCGATATCACGTGGTACTAAGTTACCATAAGCTGGGTACTTTTCTTCTAAGAAGTACCATGGCTTACCATCTTTATACGTCCATACACGACCACCTTCACCACGAGCCGATTCTGACATTAGACGGTTTTTGTCGTCACCAGGAATCGCTGTTGGGTGAATTTGAATCATTTCACCGTTTGAATAAGAAGCACCTTGTTGATATACGATAGATGCTGCAGAACCAGTGTTGATAACAGAGTTTGTTGTTTTACCGAAGATGATACCAGGACCACCAGTAGCCATGATTACTGCATCACCACGGAATGCACGGATTTCTTCCGTTCTTAAATCTTGTGCTACGATACCACGACATACGCCTTCGTCATCAAGTACTGCACCAAGGAATTCCCAGTGCTCATACTTTGTTACTAAACCTGCTACTTCGTGAGCACGAGCTTGCTCATCTAGTGCATATAATAACTGTTGACCAGTTGTTGCACCTGAGAATGCTGTACGGTGCATTAATGTACCACCGAAACGTCGGAAGTCAAGTAGTCCTTCTGGCGTACGGTTGAACATAACGCCCATACGGTCCATTAAGTGGATAATACCAGGGGCTGCATCACACATTCCCTTAACTGGTGGTTGGTTCGCTAAGAAGTCTCCACCATACACTGTATCGTCAAAGTGGATCCACGGAGAATCCCCTTCACCTTTTGTATTAACTGCGCCATTAATTCCGCCCTGCGCACATACAGAGTGTGAGCGTTTTACCGGAACTAATGAGAATAATTCAACTTCAGTGCCAATTTCAGCAGCTTTAATCGTTGCCATTAAGCCTGCAAGACCGCCACCGACAACAATTACTTTGCTCTTTGCCATGATTGATTCTCACTCCTCTAACATTGCTAAAAATTGAATATGTAGCTTTTCTCTAGTTAAGCTACTAAATTGCAAATGATACGATTGCTACTACACCGATGATTGATAAAAGAACGAAGAAAATCATTGAAATGTAAGTAACAACTTTTTGAGATGATGGAGATTGCGTAATACCCCAGCTTACTAAGAACGACCATAAACCGTTCGCTAAGTGGAATGTAGCAGATAAGATACCTACGATATAGAAGACTAACATCGCTGGGTTGTCTGTGATTTCAGCCATCATATCCCAGTTAACTTCAGCTCCAAATGCTTTTTGAACACGCGTTTGGAAGATGTGCCATGCAATGAAAATAACTAAGAAAATACCAGTGATACGCTGGATACGGAACGCCCAGTTACGGAATGTGCCAAAGCGCTTCGTGTTGTTCGTTGCAGTAAATGCAATGTAGATTCCGTAGAATGCATGGAATAATAATGGGATGTAAATAATAACCCATTCCATTAATAACAATAATGAATGCGGAACTAATTCCATAGCTCCTGTAGCATTATTGTAGGCTTCTTCACCGCCAACAGCAGTGAAGTTCAGTGATAAGTGGAACACCAAGAACAAACCTACTGGAATAACCCCAAGTAGTGAGTGTAAGCGGCGCCATAAAAACTCACGATCTTTCGACAAGATTGTTACCCCCCTTAGTACTTAAAATACACATCCAATTGTCAACACTTTGTAATTTGTAACACATTGACTGCATATTTCATCATGGTACAATATTATGACATGTCCATTGTACTCTCTCACCATACAAGCGTCAAGGCACTCTCTATCATTTAGCACACACTAATAAAGTTGAATTTAGCTCGTTCAAGTATATTTTTTCTATTATTAATTTATTTACTTAATAATTAATCTAAAAAATAAGAAAATTTAAGGTAGGGTTTTGGAAATGAATGATAGCAATATGAAAACGATTCCAACTTTCGGCTATGAATTAATTCGCGATAATATATTGCGTTCTGTTTTAGGAAAACACGAAGAAGAGGTTCTTTATTGGGCCGGTAAAGAGCTCGCTCGGAAATTCCCCCTCTTTTCACTGGGAGAAGCAGCAAGCTTTTTTAAACAAGCTGGTTGGGGATCATTATCGCTTGAAAAAGAAGGGAAGGATTCCGCCATATTTCTCCTAAACGGAGATGCAGATATTTTAAAATTCGAAGAGCGCTGTTTTCGAATCGAGGCTGGTTTCTTAGCAGAGCAAACACAAAAACTAAACGGCTATTTAACAGAATGTTATGAGGAAAAAAATATCAAGCACGGGACTGTGACATTTAATCTGAAATGGGACTTAAAAGAGCCTATTAAATAGTTCACTCGTTAAAACAACAACAGCATTCAACCAAATTGGAAATAGATGTCACGTTATATAGAAGGAACTCCCTACTGTAAATTGAAATAGCTACAAAACCAGGATATTTCCCGTTAATTTTGTAGCTATCTTCCATTATATAGCTAAATGAAATTCCTCATGTAATACATTCGCTGCTTTTATCATATCCTCTTGCGGTACAACAACTGACACTTTAATTTCAGAAGTACTCACCATTTTCACGTCAATACCTTCTCTGCTCAGTCGCGCAAACATACGAGCTGCTACACCGGGATGAGATACCATACCCGATCCAACAATCGATACTTTCGCTAACCCTACTTCAAAATCCGCAAAACTAAAACCAAGTGATAGTTTACTAGATTCTAATACACGTAAGCTTTCTGCAAATTGATCTTTTTCAATCGAGAATGAGATTGTTGGTTTCACCTTATCAATGACCGCCTGTACAATAATATCGACATTAATACCATTGTCCGCTAGTACGGTAAAAATATCAGCTAATGATGCCTCCTCGTATGAATCATAGCCAACTGTTAATCGAATAATGTCTGACTCATATGCAATGCCGCGCACAACTAAATTTTTCTCCATCTCCATCTCCACTTCCTCCTTTAACAATGTCCCTTCCACATCCACTGTACTTGAGCGAACAACTACTGGCATGTTGTATTTTTTCGCTAGCTCTACTGCTCGTGGATGAATAATCATTGCCCCTAAATTTGCTAATTCCAACATTTCATCATATGATAGCTCTTTTAATTTTTTGGCATGAGGCACAATGTGAGGGTCAGCGGTATAAATACCCTCTACAGTTGTATACATATCTACACGTTCCGCATCAATAGCGGCTGCAATTGCTACAGCCGTTGTTTCTGAACCACCTTTACCAAATGTCGTTATGTTTTCATGGCTATCCACACCTTGGGAGCCCGCAATAATAACTATTTCCCCTTGCTCAAAATGTTGGTGAATGCGCTGAGTATTCACTGCTTCAATACGTGCATTGCTATGTAAGCTATCCGTTGCAACTCCTGCTTGCCATCCTGAAAGTGATACGGCTTTACCACCTTGCTCGGCAATGGCAATGGATAATAATGCACTCGTCATTTGTGCCCCTGTCGCTAGTAAAACATCCTGCTCACGTTTCGTTGGGTTATCTGAAAGTTCTGACACGTATACCTGCAACTCACGGCGAATGGTTGCCATCGGTGAAATGACGACAGCCACATTTAGTCCTTTCCTTTGTTCTGCTATTGCTCGCCTTGCAATTTCTTGAATTTTCTCTGGCGTTGCAACAGCTGGTCCACCAAATTTCATGACAATACTGCTCATTTTTCCACACCCTTTCTTATACAAAAAGGCGGCTTTTCACTAATATGAAAAGCCGCCTCAGTAAACGATTATAACGAAAAAGTTTGCTTGAGATAGCTCTCCAGAATATGCATTCTGACAGTTTGACATTTTTTAAATGCAAAACCAGCGACTAATCGGAAACAACGGTTAGTCACTTCGGCGGTTTCCCCTTTCACACTTGCTCACTGGAGTTGTTCCTCCTCACAAGCGGTACTCTTGAAACCCGCACCTCTACCTTTACTCGATATGAAATTATGTTGTAAGCGTAGCACACGCCTACTGTTTTTTCAACGCTTCATTTTGAAAATACTGAAAAATGTTATTTGCCTGTGCTTTCGGCATACCGGCTTCCATTAATTGATCAATACTTGCCTCACGCACTTTTTTGACTGACCCAAAATGTTTCAGCAGTTGTTGCTTTCGCTTTGGACCGATACCTTCTATCTGATCAAGCACGGATTGAATCGCATTTGTCTGGTGTTGTTGACGAAGAAATGTAATCGCAAAACGGTGTACCTCATCTTGAATACGTTGCAATAAATAAAAGCCATCACTCGTTCGCTTCATGTCAATTGGTACAGGTGGATCACCGAATAACAGCTGTGATGTATTGTGCTTTTCATCTTTTGCAAGTCCTGCAATTGGAATGACTAAACCAAGTTCATTTTGTAATACACTACGGGCGACTTCCATTTGCCCTTTCCCACCGTCGACGATAATTAAATCCGGTAAAGGTAAATTTTCTTTCAGTACACGTATATACCGGCGGCGAATCACTTCCTCCATCGCCCCGTAATCATCATGCTTTGCTGCTTCTTTCGTTTTATATTTGCGATATTCCTTTTTCGCTGGTTTCCCATCAATAAATACAACCATTGCCGAAACAGGGTCAGCGCCGTGCATATGACTATTGTCAAACGCTTCAATTCGGAAAGGCGTTGAAATATTTAATGCATCCCCTAATGACTCACATGCACCAATCGTTCGTTCTTCTTGTCTTTCAATCAATTGAAACTTCTCATGAATCGCGATTTGCGCATTTTTTGTGGCCATCTCGACAAGTTCCTTTTTCTGTCCACGCTTTGGCGTCATGACTTTAACATCTAGTAAGTGTTCAAGTAACGTCCCCTCAATCGTGTTCGGAATGAAAATCTCTTTCGGTTTTAAATGTTGAGGCGACTCATAAAATCGTCCAACAAACGTTAAAAACTCATCTTCCGGATCACGATAAACAGGAAAAATAGATACATCACGTTCAATTAATTTTCCTTGGCGAACAAAAAATACTTGTACACACATCCAGCCTTTTTCGACTGCATAGCCAAATACATCTCGGTTCGATAAATCATCTGAAATAATTTTTTGCTTTTGCATGACCGTTTCAATATGCGCGATTTGATCGCGTAGCTCTTTTGCTCGCTCGAACTCAAGCTTTTCCGCGGCTTCTAGCATTTTTACTTCCAACTCTTTTTTGACCTCTTCATAGCCACCATTTAAAAATTTTGAAATGTCCTCAATCATTTCGTCGTATACTTTTTTGTCGATATCCTTTACACAAGGCGCGAGACATTGCCCCATATGATAATACAAGCACACTTGGCTTGGTAACTGTGCACATTTTCGGAGCGGGTAAATACGATCTAGCATTTTACGTGTTTCGTTCGCTGCAAAAGCATTTGGGTAAGGACCAAAATAACGGGCCTTATCCTTTTTGATTTTACGTGTTGTAATAATACGTGGATATTTTTCATTTGTAATTTTGATATAGGGATATGTTTTATCATCTGTCAGTCGGATATTATATTTTGGGTCGTGTAACTTGATCAGATTGAGCTCTAATATTAAAGCTTCAAGCTCAGAGGTCGTTACCATGTATTCAAAGTCTTCAATTTCACTTACGAGACGCGCTGTTTTTCCATCATGAGAACCATTAAAATACGAGCGTACACGATTTTTTAATTTTTTTGCCTTGCCGACATAAATAATCGTTCCTTGACGATCTTTCATGATATAACAGCCTGGCTCATCCGGAAGAATCGCTAACTTATTTTTAATTAAATCATTCATATCATCACCTACTGCCTATTATAATGCATGAAAAAAAGCCGAGCACGTGTTTGTACTCGACTTGTATAGTTATTATGATTATTTGTTGTCGTTAATGAAATCAACTAACGCTTCTTTTGGCATAAAGCCAGCAGTTTTTGCTTTTAATTCGCCATCAACGAATAATAATAATGATGGGATTGACATAATGCCATATTCACCAGCAGTTCCTTGGTTATTATCCACATCTACTTTTACGATTTTCACTTCGTTACCGATTTCAGCGTCTACTTCTTCTAACACTGGAGCGATCATTTTACATGGTCCGCACCAAGCAGCCCAAAAGTCTACTAATACTACGCCCTCAGCGATTTCTTGTTGAAAGTTTGAATCTGTACCTTGTACAATTGCCATTTTAAATAGCCTCCTTCATATTACATATGCTTGTAGTATAGCATGTTCATTTTATAAATTGGAATTATTCTGCTCTAACTAAAACGTTTTGGCAAAATGTCCATGAGAATATTATTATCTTACTCTATTATGAACATGCAAAAAGTATTTCCATTTGGTCAAAATCTAACTACCAAAAAGAGACTGTTCAACTTTGAACAGTCTCGATAATTTGTTACTCATAAAGAGCAAAAATACAAACGAAAAATCCCCAAAAAATACTAAACTTAATCGTAATCATAGCCTCCGCGCTTTGCCACAGCCATAACAGGAGCTAAAACAGGCGTGGCCTGTTTGGATCTCCTGTTCCGGCTCCTGTGGCTATGGCGCGCTACGGCAAAGGTGAATACTTCTCGATATTTTAGAAAAACATTTCTCTTCTCTAAAAGAAATCATTTTATTTCAATTTGCACGTATCGTCACCTAGCCGCTATTGTCATCAATGAGGATTCTCCTTATTGTTTAGCAATCAGGTTATTTTATTGAACAATAGTTGCTTGTAGCGGAGGCACGAGACTCCTACGGGAAAAGCGAGACAATCAAGACCCCGCAGGAGCGAAGCATGAGCGACGAGGAGGCTTGATCTCGCCCGTGGAAAGCGAGTGCCGCAGCGGAAAGCAACGGTTACTCAAATGGTAATATATGTTCATTAATTTACTCGTTATAAGTTTATTAATTAACTTTCTATATTAAACAAACGATCATCTTATTCATTAGGAGACCATCGTTTCCCTTAGCTTCACAGCAAGATATTTGCGTGCGTCTGCTGTTAAGAGCTGTAACGTAGTCGTATCGGCTTCGCATTGTAATTCTATAAATGTACCACTTAAATTTTCATAGACACACTTCATCTTATAACCTTGGGCTAACAACACATCAAGCCGCGCGATTTCTTGTACAACTTCACTATACGATGACATCGGTCTACTCCTTTCTATTGTTTCTGCACTACAGGTGGATCTAGTGTTTCTGATTCGAGGTTCGGTTCTGGCTCTTGATACACTTTTTTATCAATCTCCCAGTCGTTTCCTGCTGTTATCCCTAGATACAGCTCGTCACTCGGGTTATTAATTTCCTTTTGTGGATACTTCACAAACCACCAATATTTCGCAAGCACATAATAGACCGCTGCCCCTAAAAAGAAGCCAATAAGCGACGAGTACGTAGGAAACATGTTGGCAACACCGCCACCAATAGCCCATGCAATCAAACCAGCGAAATTAAATCCTTTAAAATATTTAAACTGCCCTTCTAGCTCATACAGTGCATCGACATTGACACGGCGCTTTCGTATTAAATAATAATCAGCGAATAAAATCCCTACAATGGCGGTTAAAATACCACCAATAATTAACAGAACGCTATTTAAAATATCAAATAAGCTCCAAGGTTG
Organism: Lysinibacillus sp. LZ02; assembly: GCF_050613145.1. Classification (GTDB taxonomy): domain Bacteria; phylum Bacillota; class Bacilli; order Bacillales_A; family Planococcaceae; genus Lysinibacillus_B. Next base: position 2,892,909 of record NZ_CP192507.1, read on the forward strand.
AACAATTGTCCCGATAATCCCCGTAATGATAACCCCTACCCAGAACGGAACTTTCGGACCACCCACATTGGAGAAAACTGTTGCCGCTGGAATAACGTTTGCGGAAGTATTTGTTGACCACTGTGCTAACACAATCATTAACAGTAATACCCCTAAAACAATCCCGTTTGCACTGGATTGCAATGCAGTAATTGGGTCAGCAGTTGAGACCGCCATATAACAAATGGCACCAATGGCTACCATAAATGTGTTCGTAATTGGCATCACAACAAGTGAACCTAGTAATTGTGTTTTATTGCGCTTAAACCAGTTTCGTTCATTTTTTGGTGCTTTAAAGAAGCGAGAGAGCGAAGGCATATCCGCTGCTAATGTCGCCCAGAAGCCCATATTGGCCATGACGACTATCATAAATGCAGTGAAGCCTGCTGCGCCCGTTACTGGTGACTCCACCCAACTCCAAACATCTTTTCCTTGAGCTGTTGCGTTATCAGCTAATGTAATATACATCCAACAAGAAATTAAAATGATGATTGGTGCTGCTAAATCGGCAAAGCGTTCAATCGATTTAATGCCGAGTGACGTGTTAATTAATTGCAATGTAACGAAGATAATGAAACATAAAATCCAGTTATCAAAGCCGAATAATAAATTTAAAATACCGTTGATGGCGGTTGAACCGAAATAAGAGTTAATCCCGAACCAACAGGCTGCTGTAAATGCTCGCATAACAGATGGAAAATGTGTACCAATCGTACCAAAGGGAGCACGCATATATACCGGGAAGGAAATCCCATGTTCCACACCAATATCACCAATTAGAGTCATAAAAATCCCAATAGCTACTGATCCAACTAACGTGGCTAAAATGACATACGGGAGCGGTAAATGAACAATCCCCCCGCCACCTATAGCAAAGGCAGCTAATACAATTGCCATTCCTACCCAAATAACCGAAAAACCAAACGGGCTAATTACACGTTTTGCATGTGTCACAGGCAATAAATCGGGCGACTTTAAATAGTTTCCTTTACTCTCCATATTGATGACTCCCCTTTATGAAGTTTTCAGCGGGCACTCTACGACTTTACATTTGACGTTGGCGTAAACCTACTCATAATCGCTTGACGCTCATTCCATGTCATTGGCGGCAATGTATTTTTCTTCTCGACCATTGTAATCGCACCATCGACAGGGCAAACAATCGAACAAAGATTACAACCAACACAATCATCTTCACGGACTTTTAACATTGGACGACCATTCTCTGTATAAAGATCGATACATTGGTGCGACGTATCTTCACAGGCAATATGGCACTTGTTGCAATTAATACATACATCATTATTAATTTGAGCGACAATTTGATAGTTGAGGTCTAGATTTCCCCAATCCGAGTAACGTGTAACAGAACGACCGACTAAATCCATCGCTGAGGCTAATCCTTTTTCATCTAAGTAATTACTCAGTCCCTCAATCATATCCTCTACAATGCTAAATCCATGATGCATCGCTGCCGTACACACCTGTACACAGCTCGAGCCCATTAACATAAATTCAGCTGCATCACGCCACGTAGATATGCCGCCTATCCCGGAAATCGGTACATTAATACGAGGGCTTCGTGCGCATTCAGCCACCATATTCAGAGCGATTGGCTTTACGGCAGGACCACAGTAACCCCCGTGGGCTCCTTTTCCAGCAACATGCGGTATTGTGTTCCAACTATCTAAATCTACACCTGCTAAACTATTAATCGTGTTAATCATACTAATCGCATCCGCGCCTCCTGCAACCGCTGCTTCTGCCGTTACAGTAATATCCGTAATATTTGGCGTAAGCTTTACAATAACAGGTGATTTAGCTGCTTCTTTTGCCCAGTAAGTTTGCTTTTCCACTAATTCTGGCACTTGCCCTGATGCAGAACCCATTCCTCGTTCAGCCATACCATGCGGGCAACCGAAATTTAATTCAAATCCATCAACACCAACATCTTCTACTCGTTTCACAATTTCATGCCATTTTTCGCGCTTCGGCTCAACCATTAATGAAGCAATAATCGTATGGTTTGGGAATCGCTTTTTTGTCTCATAAATTTCTTTTAAATTCACTTCAAGCGGTCGATCTGTAATGAGCTCAATATTATTAAAACCTGCTACACGTTGACCATTAAAGTTGACTGCTGCAAAGCGCGAAGAAACGTTTAAAATCGGGTCGCCTAGTGTCTTCCAAACAGCGCCTCCCCAACCAGCTTCAAATGCCCGCTGGACTTGATAACCTGAGTTTGTTGGTGGTGCAGATGCCAACCAAAATGGATTTGGTGATTCAATTCCTGCTAGATTGATACGTAAATCTGCCATCTTGTTCCCCCCTCTTTATGTGCTAAGCGCTTTGTGATGCGGTTTGAAATACGTTATGAATGTTTAAAGCTACATCTTTTCCTTGTTGGACAGCCGTCACTACCATCGCCTCTCCTTGCCCATTCCCGAAGATCACGTCTCCACATGCAAACACCTTAGGGTTCGATGTTTGCAACGTTTCTTCGTCAACCTTTACGACACCCCACTCGTGTTTTAGGTCAAATGCTTCAATTAGTTCTGTATAGCGCGATTGTCCAATTGCTTTAATAACGGCATCTACTGTAATCACGTGCTCTGAACCTTCGACCGGTATTGGTTTTTGTCGACCATCTGCACCAGGCTCCCCAAGCACCATCTTTACACATTCAATACCAATCACTTGTCCATCGTCATTGCCAATAATATTGATAGGTGCTGTCAACCATTCAAACTGAATGCCTTCTTGCTTCGCAAATTCATATTCAAATTCATAAGCTGTCATTTCTTCCTCCGTACGACGATAGAGGATTTTGACATTTGACGCTCCTAAACGAATGGCACTTGTCGCACCATCAATAGCTGTATTCCCTGCCCCGATGACAGCCACTCGCTTGCCAATTAAATCCGATGTGAGATTGTCTAGTTTTGTGTCTTTAATAAATGAAATCGCGTCATATACGCCTGTAAGCCCCTCACCTTTAATACCTAAATTCGGAACGGCCCCCATACCGACCGCTAACACTACAGCATCATATCGATTTAACATCTCCTCTACCGAAATATGTTGACCGACGACTGTATTCGTCCGAATTTCAACACCTAAGTTTGTAATTTGTTCTACTTCCCACTCGACAACGTCATTCGGTAAACGGAAAGCAACAATCCCATAGCGACCTAAGCCCCCAGCTTTTTCTTCTGCTTCATACATCGTGACCTGATAGCCAAGACATGCTAACTCACGCGCAGCAGCCAACCCTGCTGGACCTGTACCAATAATGGCAATCTGTTTTTGTTGAGGCGCTCCTTTTTTAAATAATGAGGCACTAGATGCCATCGCCCAATCGGTTGCATAGCGTTGCAAACGCCCGATATCAATAGGCTTAGACTGATGATTTAATACACAAGCTCCTTCGCAAAGCTCTTCAGTCGGACAAACACGTGCACAGCTCGCACCAAGTGGATTAGCCTGTAAAATCGTTAGTGCCGAGCCCTTTAAATTCCCAGATGCAATTTTTTTGATAAACTTCGGAATATCAATACTTGTCGGGCATGCCTTTATGCAAGCTGCATCGTAGCAATATAAGCAGCGATTTGCCTCTTCTATCGCTTCATAACTTGTTAACGCAGGCTCCAATTCCTCGAAATTTCTCTTTAACTTCTCAGCAATCATTTTGTCGTGAATCATTGCCATCTGTTCTTCACCCCTCTATCTTTTTTATTAGTTGAGTGCAAGTTGCTCTGTTAGTTTCGAATTTGGTTTACGTTTAATATATTGTCCGCTGCCTAACGTACCAACGAACTTCTTCTCCTTCACTACATACTCTCCACGTACAAGAACGGTCTGTACCTCACCTGCTACTTCCCATCCCTCATATGGGTTGTAGTCTACATTCATATGGTGTGTTTCCGCAGAGATGACACGTTTTACGTCTGGGTCAAATAACACCACATCTGCATCTGAGCCCACTGCAATCGTTCCTTTTTTCGGGAATAATCCAAATGTTTTAGCTGCACTTGTTGAAATCATATCAACAAATTCATTCACCGTAATACGCCCTTTCGCCACTCCTTCTGAATAAAGAATGCCAAAACGATCCTCAATAAATGGACCGCCATTTGGAATTTTAGAGAAATCATTGATTCCAAGTTGCTTTTTACCGTTAAAGCTGAACGAACATTGATCAGAGCCAATCGTTTGTAGCTGTTTTGCTTTCAATGCATTCCACAATACTTCTTGGTGATACGCTGGGCGAAGCGGCGGTGACCAAACATATTTGGCTCCTTCAAAGTCTGGCTGCGCTAGCATTGATTGATCTAATGTTAAATATGGTGGACACGTTTCACCGAGTACATCGTAGCCCTTCTCACGTGCTCTAATAATTTCATCAACTGCTTCCTTACACGTCACATGTACTACGTATAACTTTGCCCCTGCAATGTTCGCTAATTCGATTGCTCGCTTCGTTGCCTCTCCTTCGACAGCTGCCGGTCGAGTGAGTGCATGGTAAATTGGTTCTGTGTTACCGTTTGCTAACGCTTCTTCTACTAACTCATCAATGACTGAACCATTTTCACAGTGCACCATCACAACCGTATCTGTTTCCTTGCCAATTTTAAATGCCTTAAATAACGTACGATCAGATGATTGAAACTCCCGCGCATAGGCCATGAATACTTTGATAGAGGTAATGCCTTCTTGCTTTAAAATAGTCGGCAATTCTTTTTCCGTTTCAGGTGTAAAGTCTGTAATCATTAAATGGAAGCCGTAGTCAATCACAGCTTTGTCTTTTGCTTTTTCATGCCATTTCGCTACTGCATCAGCTAACTTTGTCTCTCCAGCAGATAAACAGAAATCTAAAATTGTTGTTGTGCCACCGAAAGCTGCTGCAATTGTCCCTGATTCCCAGTCATCATCTGTCACTGTATTGTTAAAAGGCATGTCTAAATGTGTGTGGGGGTCGATTCCACCTGGCATCACATATTTGCCTGTAGCATCAATAACCTCTGCATCTGCTACATCAATACTTTTAGCAATTTGTGTAATGACACCTTCCTCGATTAATATATCCGCCTCAAATACATCTGTTGCTGTCGCAATTTTACCGCCCTTGATTACCTTTTTCATGTACATGAACCACCTTCCTATTTACTAATGGCTGTTTGATTTAAGCTTTGTTTTGCTTGAAGCATTAGGACTGTTTCTAGTAAAATATCAGCACCTTTTGCGCAATCCTCATAGCTTGTTAACTCTTCTTCACAGTGACTTTTACCATTTACACTTGGAACGAAAATCATCGCAGAAGGTACGATGGATGCGATAAACTGAGCATCATGACCCGGTCCACTATACATACGAAGCGATGAGTAGCCAAAGTTTTTACATGCCGCTGCAATTTCATCACAAATGATTGGATTGAAATGTACCGTATCACGTCCCCATAGCTTCACGGCCTGTACGGTACAGCCATTTTCCTCACTTGAAAGACTAACCAATACACTTTCTACTTGTTTCATCACTGTAGGGTCTTTATGACGAGAATCAATTGTAAAGACGACTTCACTCGGAATAACGGTATGAATATTTGGCGCCACATTCATACGCCCAAATGTGTATACTAGTTCTTCGTCTAATTGCCCAAGCTTCTGATCCAACTCGTTCATAATCTTCGATGCAAGCATCATTGGGTCTTTACGCATCCGCATCGGTGTTGAACCGGCGTGATTAGATTCACCATTGATGCGAATCTCATAACAGACCATTCCCTTTACCCCTTCAACTACACCAATTTCAATATGTTCCGCCTCTAGTACGGGGCCTTGTTCGATATGCAATTCAATATAAGCGAGTGCATCTTGTAATCGATTTTCTTTACTTCCCTCATAGCCACTTTGCGCAAGTGCTTGTGCAAAAGTTGTCCCTTCTTTGTCTGTAGACTGTAGCATCACATCACGCGCAAACTTTCCTGTAAGAACTCCTGAGCTCATCATCGCTGGGTCAAAGCGTGCACCTTCTTCATTTGTAAAATTCACAATGGTTAGTGGTGTATCTAGCTCGATGTCATTATCAAGGATGGTACGTATCGCTTCTAGCGCCGTTAATACACCGAGCACCCCGTCAAAACGCCCACCTTTAATAACAGAATCTAAATGTGAGCCCATCACAATAGGTGGTAAATCTTTTTTGCCGGGTAGCGTGGCATACATATTGGCCATATCATCTACCTTGACCTCCATACCGAGCTCCTCACAGCATTTTTTAAAATAATCTCTTGCTAGTACGTCTTCTTTGGATAAGGAAAGTCTTGTAACTCCACCATTTTCTGTAGCACCGAATTGGCTAAACTGCTCCAGTGTTTGCTGTAAACGAATCTGATTACACTTATACACTTCGCACACTCCCCCTTCTAACACACTCGTAAATGCTTATCACAGATTATATATGTCATATTTTCTTACGTATATGTCAAAAAGTAAGAAAAAAAATGTGCATATGCACAAGTATAATGCTATATTTTACGTCATAAGAGAAAGGAGATGGGCGTATGGCAACGGTTTCGCAAATGATGCAATCATCGCTTTTTCCACAGCTTCAGTTAATAGCAGGTGAAAGCGGGATTTATCGTAGAGTAAATGGTATAAACATCGTAGAAAAAGAGGAACTGACTATGTTTTGTAGACCGAATGAGCTCGTCGTTACAACCGGTGTGTTAATAGCAAATGATATAAACGCTCTCCAAAGGCTTATCCGACAAACTTTCAATAAACGTACGGCTGGATTTATTATTAATATCGGTCCATATATTCCTCAAATCCCGGATTGTATCATTCAATTCGCCAATGAGCAGGAATATCCGCTCTTCCAAATGGAGTGGGAACACCGCGTAACAGACTTATTAAAAGCAACGTTTCAATTTATTACGACCAATCAACAAGAACGTTCATTAGAAGAGCAAGCAATGAATCAGCTTCTCTTTAGCTATCAACATCATGTAACCCATCTATCAGAAACACTAGAACGACTTAACTTTCCAAAGCATGCTGAATACGGTATTATCGTGTGCGCAACTAGAAGTGAAGCTACGAATATTCGACGCTATGCTACATTCGTTTTAACGGCATTCCAACAACGCTACGAGCATTTTATTCATTTTCAATATCGAAATCAGTTAATCTATTTAATCGATCGGACAAGTGTTAAAACGATAAATATTCCGTTTTCTCAAACCGTCACCTCTATCTATAATCGAATTGAAAAAAAATACGGTGAACTAGATGTAATCATTGGAATGGGTAGTTTTTATACAGCGCTGGAGAAAATCCATAAAAGCTATGAAGAGGCGTTAACTGTTATTCAACTTGCAAACTTGCATAACAATCAATATTTATATAAATATAAAGATATCGGGGCCTATCAAATTATTATGGGCATTGATAATCCCATATTACTCGAAAATTTTCATCAAGAGATGTTAGGGCGACTGTATCGTTATGATGAATTGAATAACACAGATTTTATTTTGTTTTTGCGCATTTATTTAGAAGAAAACGGCAGTACAAACCGCATTAGCCAACGTACTTTCATTCATCGAAATACCGTACTTTATAAAGTAAACAAAATTGAAACGTTACTCGACATAAACCTTAATAATACGTTTACTAAAACGAATCTCTATCTCGCCTTTTTAATCGAGGATGTGTTAAAACATCGTATGTGATGTGCATTTGCACAAAATTTTTTATCAGAATATTCATTGTTTTCCATATTTAGAGTTGATACGATAAATGTCAGGAATACAAACCTACAATGAAATGGAGTGTTACGTATGACAAATTATAATTACGAAACAGTTAAACAAACTGATAAGGCTCATGTACTGCATTCTTGGTCAAGACAAAACCATATTACCCCAAAGGTGATGACAAAAGCGCAGGGCGTTTATTTTTGGGATGAGCATGATAAGCGATATATAGATATGTCCTCACAGCTTGTGTATCAAAATATCGGTCATCAGCACCCTGCTGTTTTAAAAGCATTCCGTGAAATAGGGACATACCCATTTGCTGCGCCTAGCTTTGCCACAAAACCAAAATCAGACCTTGCAGCACGCATTATTGCACTAGCTCCTTCTAATATGCAAAAAGTATTCTTCACATGTGGAGGGGCAGAAGCCAATGACCATGCCATTAAAATGGCGCGTATGGTAACGGGACGCACAAAAGTCTTTTCACGCTATCGCTCTTATCACGGTGCAACATTTGGTGCAGGTAATTTAACAGGCGAAACACGTCGCTTTGGTGCCGAGCCTGGTTTAAGTGGCTTTGTCAAATTTGATGTACCGCATGCTTATCATGAACCTGTATCATTTGAATCCGAAGAAGCCGTCACACACTATTATTTAAAGAAACTACGTCAGCAAGTGCTCTATGAAAATCCTTATGCAATCGCCGCGATTGTTCTTGAGCCAATCCCAGGCAGTAACGGTGTTATCGTTCCGCCAACAGGCTATTTAGAAGGGGTACGAGCTATTTGTGATGAATTTGGCATCCTACTAATTTGCGATGAAGTCATGACAGGATTTGGACGTACAGGGAAAATGTTTGCTGTTGATCACTTTAATTTCCAACCTGATATGATTACATTCGCAAAAGGGGTTACATCGGGGTATGCTCCACTTGGCGGAGTGATTGTGAGTCAAGAAATTGCGCAGCACTTCGGTGATGAACTCTTACTGACAGGCTTAACATATAGCGGGCATACGATGTGCACACAAATTGGTTGTGCAGCCCTACAAGTGTTAGAAGATGAGCAGCTTGTTGAAAATTCTGCTGCTATGGGGGAACTATTGAAAAAACGCTTAGCTCATATCGCCTCCCATAAATATGTTGGAGAGGTGCGCTCAATTGGTCTATTCGCAGCAGTTGAGCTAACGCGCGATAAAGACACGAAAGAACCAATGTTACCGCTAAGTCTTGGTTATGGTGTTGACCCTAGTGGCTTTATGAAACGTTTTATGGGCTTACTCATTGAGCGGGGTTTCTATACGTACAGTCATGAATCCTCTGTCATCATCGCTCCACCTTTAGTGATTACAGCAGATGAGTTAAACACAGCACTCGATTTATTCGAGGATGCACTCGCAAAATTTGAATCGATTATCGATGCGGAAGGGGCAGTTACAACATAAGAAATACAAAAGGCATGGTCGGTTTAATACCGACACATGCCTTCACTTTTGAGACTACTGATTGATAGAGCGTTTACTAATTAAGCATTTACTTTTAATGCTTTGAACTCTTCGATTAACATCGGAATCACTTCGAATAAGTCCCCAACAATACCATAGTCAGCTACTTTGAAAATGTTTGCTTCTGGATCTTTATTGATAGCTACGATGACTTTAGAGTTTGACATACCTGCTAAATGTTGAATCGCGCCTGAAATACCAGCTGCAATATAAAGGTCTGGTGTTACAACTTTACCTGTTTGACCGATTTGTAGGGAATAATCACAGTATTCTGCATCACATGCACCACGAGATGCACCAACTGCACCGCCTAGTAAGTTAGCAAGCTCTGTTAATGGCTCGAAACCTTCTTCTGATTTCACACCACGACCACCAGCTACTACTACTTTAGCCTCTGATAAATCTACACCGTCTGTTGATTTACGTACTACTTCTTTAATGATTGTACGTAAGTTTGTAATATCTACAGTGATTGAAGATACATCGCCAGAACGACCTGCATCTCTTTCTAGTGGTGCAATATTGTTTGGACGGATTGTCACGAATGCAACGCCATCTTTTACTTTCACTTTTTCAAATGCTTTACCAGAGTAAATCGGGCGGATAAATACTGCGTCATCACCAGCACCTTCAATTTCTGTCACATCTGAAATTAAACCTGACTGTAATTTAGAAGCAATTTTCGGTGATAAATCTTTCCCTAAAGCTGTATGACCGAATACGATTGCTTCTGGCTTTTCTTGCTCTACAACAGCCATTAATGCTTGGCTGAAGCCGTCAGAAGTATATGTTTTTAAATGTGGGTGCTCCACTGTTACAACACGATCTGCACCGTAAGCGATTAAGTCGCTAGCAACACCTGCTACACCATCACCAATTAATACCGTTACTACTTCACCACCGTCAGCAATTTGCTTCCCTGCTGCGATTGCTTCAAATGATACATTACGTAGACTTCCTTCACGCGTTTCAGCTAAAACTAATACTTTGTTTGACATAGATTATCCCTCCATTACCTGTCTATTAGACTACCTTTGCTTCTGTGTGAAGTAGATTTACAAGCTCTTTTACTTGATCTTGTAAATCGCCTTCTAAAATACGACCTGCTGCTTTTTGAGGTGGTAAGTAGATTTCAACTGTTTCTACTTTCACTTCAACATCATCTTCGTCGATATCTAAATCATCTAGCTCAAGTTCTGCTAATGGCTTCTTCTTCGCCTTCATAATACCAGGTAAAGAAGGATAGCGTGGCTCATTTAAGCCTTGCTGTGCCGTTACTAATAATGGTAAAGAAGTTTCAAGTACTTCTGAATCTCCTTCAATGTCACGTACGATTTTTACTGTTTTGCCATCGATTTCTAGGCTTGTAATTGTTGTTACATAGTTAATGCCTAGTAAATCTGCTAGACGTGGACCTACTTGACCAGAACCACCATCGATCGCTACGTTACCAGCTAAAATTAAATCTGCCTCTTTATCTTTTAAATACTCTGCTAGAATGTAAGCTGTAGAGTACTGGTCTAGCTCATCTAAATCATCTTCTGTATTAATTAATACCGCTTCATCAGCGCCCATTGCTAATGCTGTACGCAGTTGCTTTTCAGCATCCTCGCCACCGATTGTAACAACTGTTACTTTACCGCCTAGCGCATCACGTTTTTGAATTGCTTCTTCAATTGCATATTCATCGTATGGGTTGATGATGAACTCAGCACCATCTTCTTGAATTTTACCATTTGAAACAACAATTTTTTCTTCTGTGTCAAACGTGCGTTTTACTAATACATAAATATTCATTTTACAGACCTCCTGAAAGCTGATTTATTTGCCTTTAAATACTGGCTCGCGTTTTTCAATAAATGCTTGAATACCTTCTTTAGCATCCGCTGATACGAATACTGTACCAAAGCTTTCCGCCTCCGCTGCAACACCCTCAAAGAATGATGCAGGTTTTGAATATTGCAGCATATGTATCGCTGCTTTCAATGCGACTGGACTCTTCTTGGCAATTTTTTTCGCGATTTCTAACGTTGTCGGCAGTAGGTCCTCATCTGAATATGCACGGTTCGCTAATCCCCACTGGACCGCTTCTACTCCTGAAATTGGATCACTTGTAAACATCATTTCTGCCGCCTTTGCTACGCCAACATAGCGCGGTAAACGTTGAGTTCCTGCAAAACCTGGAATAAGTCCTAACTGTAATTCAGGTAAGCCCAGCTTTGCTTTTTCTGTAACAAAGCGCATATGGCAGCTCATTGCTAGCTCAAGCCCACCACCAAGTGCAGCGCCATGAATTGCAGCAATGACTGGTTTTGAGAACGTCTCTATACGTTCAAATACAAATTGCCCATTTTTCGCTAGTTTTGCGAATTCTTCACCAGTTTGAACATCTGTAAACTCTTTAATGTCCGCTCCTGCTGAGAAGAAGCGCCCTTCACCGTGCAACACAATTACGCGAACAGCCTCATCATGTTCCACTGCATCTAGCAACTCATTTACTTCATTGATTAAGCCTTGAGATAGCGCATTTGCTGGTGGTCGGCTAATTGATACTACAGCTACACCATCATCAACTTTCCAACTTAGAAACTCCATTCTCCCACACCCCTTTTTAAGCTTTTAACCCATTTAACACGAGCTGTGCCACTTTCGGTGATAGCGCTAACAAATCGTAGCGATATTCATTCATGACCCATGTTGTTGTAATTTCGTCTACTGTGCCAAAAACCATTTGACGTGCAAGACGAACATCCATCGTCGGGTTGAACTCACCAGAAAGCATACCCTCAATTAAGATTTGATCTAAAAGCACCAAGTACTCTTTTAAAATAGCGTTGATCTTCAGACGAAGTTCTTTATTCGACTGTCTTAATTCTAATTGGGTAACGGTTGCTAAATGACGATCATTTGCTAAGACTTCGAAATGGTTTTCGATCATCTGTGTTAGCTTTTCAGATGAACTATTCCCACTATTAATTATATCTTGTAATTTCTCTACGAAAAGACCCATTTTTTCATTAAAGATAGAAATTAATATATCTTCCTTGTTTTTGAAGTACAAATAAATCGTTCCATCTGCAACACCAGCTTGTTTTGCGATTTTCGATACTTGTGCTTGGTGATAGCCATTTTCTGCAATGGCTATCACAGCTGCATCGATTATCTGTTTATATTTGGGTTTATCTCGTTTCAAGTCGTTCACCACCAAAAAAATATGAAAACATGAATGACTATTCATTCATGTTTTCATATTATAATTTGTTCATCAATCTGTCAACAACTCGCTTCTATTATTTTGCTTCTTTGTTTAAAGTTAACTTTGCTTTTTCTTCTTCTACTAATGTACGGCGTAATATTTTACCTACTGCTGTTTTTGGTAGTTCATCTCGAAACTCATATAAACGTGGTACTTTGTATGCTGCTAAATTTTGGCGACAATGATCATTTAACTCTTTTTCCGTTACAGTATACTCTTCTTTTAATACAATATAAGCTTTTACTGTTTCACCACGATATGGATCTGGAACACCTGCAACAACACATTCTTGAATAGCATCATGTTCATAAAGCACTTCTTCTACTTCACGTGGATAAATATTGTATCCACCTGCAATAATCATATCTTTCTTTCGATCTACTACAAAGAAGTAACCGTTTTCATCCATATACCCTAAATCCCCTGTCAAAAACCAACCGTCGGCAAATGTCATCTCTGTATCCTCTGGACGATTCCAATAACCTTTCATTACTTGCGGTCCTTTCACCGCAATTTCCCCTATTTCTCCAGGTCGTAATGGTTCACTTTCGCCGGCACGTAAAATGACCGCATCTGTGTTTGGCCAAGGTACACCGACTGACCCCACTACACGATGATCCCAAATGAAGTTTGCATGCGTGACTGGGGAAGTCTCTGTCAATCCATATCCTTCTACAAGCTTACCGCCTGTAACCTCTTCAAATTTTTCTTGTATTTCAACCGGTAGCGGCGCCGAACCACTTAGACAAGCTTTAATAGATGATAAATCATATTCTCCAATATCAGGATGATTTAATAACGCAATATAAATCGTCGGTGCTCCTGGGAACAATGTTGGTTTTTGTTTATCAATCGTTTTTAATGTATCCTCTGCATCAAACTTCGGCATTAATACCATTCGATTTTTCGTCATAACTGCTAAAATAAGTACGGTTGTCATACCGTAAACGTGGAAGAATGGTAAAATGCCCAAAATCGTCTCTTGACCAGCTTGGCATTTGTACATCCACGCATCACACATCATGGTGTTCGCAACTAAGTTTTTATGTGTTAACATAACACCTTTTGGGAAACCAGTTGTGCCACCTGTATATTGTAATAGCGCCAAATCTTCTTCAAAATTAAATGGTATAGACAGTTCTTTTAATGGTGCTGAACGCATAATTTCTGTAAATAAATGATTCATACCACTATGCTCTACTTTCACACTAAAACCATATTGCTTTTTTTGAATAAACGGATAAACAAGGTTTTTAGGGAATGGTAAATAATCTTTGATCCCTGTTACAATGACATTTTCAATTTGTGTCTCTTTTACTATCTTTGTAATACGTGGATATAAAATGTCTAAAGCTAAAATAACCTTTGCACCAGAATCAGCCATCTGATATTGCAATTCACGCTCTGTATATAGCGGGTTTGTCTGTACAACAATTCCGCCTGCATACAGAATACCGTAATACGCAATAACCGCCTGCGGACAGTTAGGCAGCATCACTGCTACACGATCTCCCTTTTCCACCCCTAAGGTTTGCAAATAGTTGGCAAATCTTAATGCTGATTCATATAGCTCTTGATATGTGATATCCTTCCCTAAAAAATGAATGGCGACCTTACTTGAATTCGTTTTATAAGCATCTGTTAAAAATTGTTGAACTGGAATTTCAGGGATTTCAATGTCGTGCGGAATTTGTACTGGATACTTTTGTAACCATACCTTCTCTGTCATTAAACTCTCTCCCCTCAAATCAAACGTTTTAATTTTCTGATTATTTAATATTATAATAAAAAAAGAAAGTAGTTTCAAACACTTTTTACTTTATTTTTCATTTTTAGCTCGAATATGTATTTTTTCTCTTGTTAAACAACATTTCTTAAGTAACGATAGAAAGGAGCACCTCATTTAAAAATGCTATTTTAGAAATATATTTTTTCAAGCGTGTTGATTTACCTTTTATTATTAATACAGTCGTATGAAACGTTGATTTCCGCTCCATTCGGCTCGCTTTCCACGGACATGGCCTCAGCCTCCTCGTCGCTCGTACCTCGGTGCTCCTGTCGCTGCGCTTTCGTCGCAAATAAATTTCCTGCGGGGTCTTCAGGCCAACACGAGGTTGGTCACGAAGGCGTTGTCACAGGACGTGACGGTTTTAGCCTTCGTTCCTTTATTGCTATTCCCGTAGGAAGCTTTGCACCTGCCGCTTCGCTTCCGGTGCAGAAAAACATTGCTCTGTAGCGAAAGGCGCATGCCGTCAGCTACACCTCGCCGATTCCGCTTCAATCAACTGGCAAGTCATTTTTGATCACGTTTTGCTAAAAAACCACGCTTCTATACAGGAAATATTTTGATAATCAACACACCTAATATTTTTTCAGATATGTTGATTTCCACTACGGCTGACTCGCTTTCTTTTCCTACTAGAGTCGAGTCGCCTCCGCTTCAATCAACGAGCAAGTACCCTTTATCAACCATTTCCCTAAAAAAGCACGCTTACCACCTACTACTATTTGTATAATAAACACATCTGCTATTTTTTCGTTCACCACTCATATAACTATATATGTGTATTTTAATGTTCCAGCATAACGATTGACTTCAAAAATCAGCCTACATATTGCGAAGCTTTTGACCGGATGCAGTGTCTTTTTGCTCGGATACCGTAGCTTTTTGACCGTTTACCCAGGGCTTTTGCTCGGATAAAGTAGTGTTTTGCTCGCACCAGTTGTTTTGACCGTTCAATGTCGACAGTTTTAAGATGATTTATATAAACAAAAAAACTAGTAGATGAAATGTCACCTACTAGTCTGCTACTTATACAGTTACTAAATAATAAACCCCAATGACTACAAAAAGAATACACACAACGATTAATACTTTTGATAATGTTTCCATTTTTCTTCTCCTACAAAATGCTTGCGCCAATGATGAATGACAATCCTAACGAAATGGTGAATGAAATAAATCCAACAGAGCGATTGTCCTTTTCAATTTCTTCATCAATTTTAAAGCTTGGCGTTAAAAATTCAAATAAAATGTATGCAAAAATCAATAATACAAACCCATATAAACCCCAACCAATCATTTCTAGAAGTGTGGAATGGCGTTCAATGGAATAGCGAAAAATATTACATACCCCTAAAATTTTCCCGCCTGTTGCAAGTGCTACAGCAACATTCCCGTTTTTAATTTCTTGCCAATTTTTATATTTCGTCACGACTTCAAATAACACCATTGCCACAACTAAACAAAGAACAACTACACTAAAATAACCGGCAGTTTCAACTAAAGGGTTTTGCCAAAATGATGAACCAAGCATCTAATCTCCCCTTTTACTTTAATTCGACCACGGTTACACCAAAGCCGCCTTCTCCTGCTTCACCATAACGGAATGATTTTACACGTTTATGTGTTTTCAAGAACTGCTGAATCCCTTGACGTAATGCACCAGTTCCTTTCCCGTGAATAATCGATACGCGATGGTAATTTGCCAAAAGTGCATCATCTAAATATTTCTCTGTACGTAAAAGTGCATCTTCATATCGTTCACCTCGAAGGTCAAGTTCAAGTTTCACATGACTATTGCGATTTTTTACATTCGCTACCGTACGTGTTACTTGCTCTTTTTCAGGCTTCACATATTGTAAATCGGCCTCATCTAGCTTCATTTTTAAAATACCAATTTGCACAACCCATTCACTATCGCCTGATTTTTCAAGAAGTGTCCCCTTTTGCCCATAGCTTAACACTTTTACTTCGTCGCCCACTTTTAAGCTTTGCGCTCGTTCACGTTCTGCTGCTACCTTTTTCAATACTTTATTTTCTTCTTTTGGTGCAACTTCCTCTAATCGTTTTTTCGCATCAATTAACTCATGTTCTTTGACAATGCGACTTGCATTTTTTTGCATTTCACGAAGCTCGCCAATAATTTTTTCCGCTTCTGCTTTTGCTTCATCAACGATTCGGCGTGCCTTGTCTTTTGCTTTTTTCTCTAGGCTTTCTTTTTTCTCATCATACGTACTTAAGCGTTCCTCTAGCTGTGCTCGAATGCCTTGTGCCTCTTCTAATAAGGCATGCGCCTCATCTGCCTCTCGCTCTGAACGAAGGCGGCTTTCTTCTAAGGAAGCAATCATGGATTCCACTTCATGGCGATCCGTACCTGTAAATGATTTTGCTTGCGTAATAATGTGCTCATTTAACCCGAGTCGCTTCGAAATTTCAAACGCATTTGAACGACCCGGTACACCGATTAATAAGCGATATGTCGGACTAAGTGTCTCCACATCAAACTCGACCGATGCGTTAACAACACTAGGACGATTGTAGCCATACGCTTTTAACTCTGGATAGTGCGTCGTTGCCATTATACGTGCACCGCGTCCTACCACTTCATCTAAAATGGAAATCGCGAGTGCTGCCCCTTCTTGTGGATCTGTACCAGCGCCAAGCTCGTCAAATAATACAAGTGACTTATCATCAAACTTCGCTAAAATATCAACAATATTCACCATATGAGAGGAGAATGTGGATAGCGATTGTTCAATTGATTGTTCGTCCCCAATATCTGCAAAAATTTGTTCAAAGACTGCAAGCTCTGAACCATCTAGTGCAGGTACTGGTAAACCAGACTGTGCCATAATCGTACATAAACCAACTGTTTTTAATGTAACTGTCTTACCACCTGTATTGGGACCTGTAATAACAATCGCTGTTATCTCTCGGCCAAATTCAATCGTATTTGGTACGGCTTCTTCTATTGGTAATAATGGATGCCGTGCACGTACTAAACGAGTATAGCCTTGTTCGTTCATTTTCGGCATCGTACATTTGTGTGCTCGGCCATATTTCCCTTTGGCTAAAATCACATCAATTTCACCGAGTAAACCGACTAATACAAATAAATCATGTGCTACTTCTTGCACCTTTACAGAAAGTTCAAGTAAAATGCGCTCAATTTCTGCCTGCTCTTTTACTTTTAGACGCTGAACTTCGTTATTTGCTTGTACAACAGCATCAGGTTCAATAAAAAGCGTTTGACCGGAAGAAGATTGGTCATGAACAATACCACCGTAATGACCGCGGTATTCTTGTTTTACGGGAATGACGAATCGATCGTTACGAATCGTAATAATAGCGTCTGACAGCATTTTCGCTGCATTCGAACCGCGAATTAAGCTTTCTAATTTTTGGCGAACTTTTGCTTCTTCAGCACGTAATGATTGACGAATAGAACGTAACGCTGAGCTTGCAGAATCCAAAACTGCCCCATTTTCATCAATGCAATCATTGATTTCATGTTGTAATGCCGTTAACACCGGCATCTGTTCTTTACGTTCTACAAAGTGTGGAATTTGGATTGCATCTTCTGATTGAATGTCTTCAATAAAATTGCGTAAAATGCGACTTGCTCGAATTGTACTTGCAATTTCCATTAATTCCATTGGGCTAAGCATCCCGCCAATTTGTGCACGCTTTGCATGTGGGCGCACATCAAAAATGCCGCCCATTGGTACATCGCCTTTCACACGAAGGATGGCTAGCCCCTCGTCCATTTCTTCTAATAAGGCAACGACTGTATTAAAATCCGTTTCAGGTACTAGCTCCTCGATTGCACGCTTCCCAATAGAAGACGTACAGAAGCTTGCTACCTGCTGACGTACTTTATCAAACTCTAGTGTTTTCAATGCGCGTTGTGCGATCATGAACAACACCTCCAAAACTCAAATTATTTATGTTTACGGATAAACTCCTCAAATTGATTCATATTCCATGTATTTACGATTAACTCTTTTTTCAACCATGCTTTTTGCGCATATTTAACACCGATATCCATAAAGCGTAATTGATCGATGGCATGCGCATCTGTATTAATGGCAATTGGTACATTTTTCTCCATCGCCATTTGCAAATGCTCTACACATAAATCGAGACGGTACGGATTCGCATTCAACTCTAATATTTTACCATACGCTGCTGCCCACTCAATCAGCTGTGGCACATCTGGCTCGTAACCGCTACGCTGTCCAATAATCCGACCAGTTGGATGTGCAATCATATGCACATACGGATTTTTCACCGCACTAAATAGACGTTCCATAATTTTCTCTTGCGGTTGTGAGAAGTTAGAATGAATCGAGGCAATCACAAAATCCAGGTCACGCATAACTGCATCATCAAAATCTAGAGTTGTATCTGGTAAAATATCCATTTCTGTCCCACAGTATAAACGGAAATCTGGATGCGCCTCATTAAACGTGAAAATTTCCAGCTTTTGTTTCTCTAAACGCTCTGGTGTTAACCCATTTGCTACTTTTAAATATTGCGAATGATCTGTAATAACACCGTACTGATAACCGCGTGCAATTAATGCTTCCCCCATCTCATTAACAGAATGTGCACCATCTGACCATGTGGTATGCATATGCAAATCACTTATAATATCTTCAAGCTGGACAAGCCCAGCTAATTCCTTTAATCGCTCTAGCTCATTACCACTTTCACGTACCGTTGGCGGAATAAAAGGCAAATCAAAATGAGCGAAAAAGGCTTCTTCCGTTTCAAATGTTGCCATTGTACCATCTGGTTGTTCCACCCCGTACTCACTAATTTTCTTCCCTTGTGATTTCGCAAGTTGACGCATACGTACATTATGGTCTTTTGAGCCTGTGAAATGATGTAGTGCTGTCGCAAATTCATGTAATTTTACTAATCGAAAATCCACACTGACCGGTTCTTCACGGTCTAAAATGAGGGAAATTTTCGTATCACCTGCTGCTACTGTCTCTAATGTAACAAGACGTGATAAAATAGCTTCTCGCACAACTTCATGTGCTTCCGTTGCTACAATGAAGTCAATATCTTTACTCGTTTCTGCTACACGTCTAAAACTTCCTGCTACTGAAAACTTTTGCACTTCAGGCAGACTTGCAAGTAGCTCATTAATTTCAAATACGACAGGCTCTAATTGCCAAACTGGTAGACGTTCGGCACGCTTACCAAAGTTTTCGAGCTCTTTTAAAATCTTCTCTTCCGTTTTCGCACCAAATCCTGCTAACGCTTTTACTTGACCATTTTCACACGCTATCTTTAACGATTCAGCATCTACAATGCCTAGCTCTTGGTATAATTTCGCTAGCTTTTTTCCTCCAAGACCAGGTAATTTCATTAACGGGACCAGTCCTTTCGGAACCGCTTGCTCTAACTCTTCTAACACGCTTGATTTTTCATGTTCAATCAATTCATGAATCACCGCAGCTGTTCCTTTTCCAATGCCTTTAATCTTTGTAATATCATCTATTTCACTTAAAGAACGTTCGTCTGCCTCAAGTGCAGCGGCTGCTTTGCGAAATGCTGAAACCTTAAATGGATTTTCTCCTTGTAACTCTAAATATAATGCAATCTTTTCTAATGTACGGATAATGATTTTCTTATTCAATAAAGCCGCCTCCTCTAATCATTATAAAAAATACTTCTCTCAAAAGTGAGAGAAGTATTTTGCTCTTCCATTATTTTGAGTAAATATACCACCAATTTTGGAACAACGCTGAAATAATTGGGGTATGTTCTAATATCAAACCAGTGAAGATGGAGCTATCTAGTCGAGCTTGTAATCCCTCAAGCGGTAATAGTGCCAACACATATAATCCGATAAATAGTAAGAAATACAGTTCCATAAAGCCAAGTACGGCACCTAGCAATCGATTGATGGGGCCAAGAACTGGGAGATACTTCAAAAAGTCGAGCATCGACCCGAGTATTTGTAAAATGAGTTTTGTAATAAAGAAAATAATTGCAAATGCAATCACCCGATAAAATGTGCGATCAACATCCAATTGTTCAAGTCCAAGTATGGACGTTGCACTTTCTGCAAACCCTGGGTAAGGAATCCACAATAAAAACTGTTGTGCAAGCGACTTGTAATAAATCAGCGCCACAAGAATGGCGATAATAAATCCAAACATATGGATTGCTTGAACAACGAGCCCACGTCTCCAACCGATGATGACACCGGCTATTAAAATAAGTAGTATTAATAAATCTAGCATTTACTTCAATCCTTTAACTTTTTCAACTGCTCTTCAAGCGATTCTATTTGCTCTTTTAGCTGCAATAATTCATGCACAGTATTGACAGCTGTTAACACAGCCAGCTTTGTATTATCTAGCGTTGGGTTATGAACGCTAATTTCACGCATTTTATCATCTACGATCGAAGCAACTAATCGCATATGCCCCGTAGATTCTGTACCAATGATTTTATATGTCTGTCCGTATATATCAACCGAAATTTTATTTTTTTGTTGTTCAGCCAAAAGTGATCCCCCCACCAGCATAAGCAATAACAACCTAGGGTTAACGCCTCTTATAACTTCCCTTTAGGCCTCTCGCTCAGCGAGTACAAATTTAACCCTTCTTTATGTATAAAACGATAATACATATCATACCATTTTCACTTTATATCTAGCAACTCTATAGCCGAATAAACCTTATTATAACAACAAATAGCCTTATTTTCTGAAAAAATGAAGTTTCGTATAAAATAAAAATATTATGCATATTCATTATCCATGTTTATTTTAAAAGGTAGCAAATATTAATTTACAAGCCTTTACGCTAGCCACACGTCTCTTTCACTAATCAACCATTATTAAAATACACGCGTGTTGATTTCCGCTACGGCTGACTCGCTTTCCGCAGGCACGGCTTCAACTAATTTCTTTCGGCTAATGCCGAAAGAAATGGATTTTCAACTCGGGGCAACAGGATGTTGCTCACAAAGGCGTTGCCACAGGACGTGGCGACTTTAGCCTTTAATCTTTCTCCTGCAGGAGTCGAGTCGCCTTCGCTCCAATCAACGGGCAAGCGCCTTTTTATTAATCATTTCACTAAAAAAGCACGCTCATGATCTATTAGTATTTATATAATCAACACATCTGATTAAAATATAGTCTTTCTTTTACTCTAATCAAAATAAAGCACTCCCTTAAACGGAAGTGCTTCAGACTGTAGACAAACTCGAAAATTTCGAGTTTGCCTACAGTCTTTTTTCTTTTAAAATAAAATTAGTACTTATTACTAGAGGTGATAGATATGATGACGAAAAACCATAATCATGAACGTGATCAAATTGAAATGATAACTATTGATCAACTTGTGCCACAAGACCATCTTGTCAGAAAGCTTGAAGCGGCGATTGATTTTTCTTTTATCTATCCACTAGTAGAACCGCTGTATTCTAAATTAGGTCGACCTAGTGTCGACCCAGTTGTATTAATCAAGATGACTTTTGTTCAATATGTATTCGGGATTCGTTCAATGCGTCAAACAATAAAAGAAATTGAGACGAATATGGCGTATCGTTGGTTTTTAGGATTTGGATTCCATTCGGAAGTACCGCACTTTTCTACCTTCGGTAAAAATTATGAACGTCGTTTTCAAGATACTGATATCTTTGAACAGATTTTCTATCGCATACTCAAAGAAATTGCTGATAAAGGTTTACTAAGTGCTGACCATGTTTTCATCGATTCAACTCATGTCAAAGCGAGTGCGAATAAACGTAAATTCGAAAAGAAAATGGTACGCAAAGAGACTCGGGCATATGAAGCTAAACTTCAAGAAGAATTAAATCAAGATCGGATTGATCATGGGAAGAAACCATTCCCACCAGATAAATTTGAAAAAGAAGAGATGAAGGAAATTAAAGAAAGTACGACAGACCCTGAAAGTGGCTACTATGTAAAAGATGAACGGACTAAGCAGTTTGCTTACTCATTTCATGCAGCGGCGGATCGATATGGATTTATACTCGGATCGATTGTGACACCTGGTAATGTTCATGATAGTCATATACTTCAACCACTTGTTGAAAAGGTAATGGAAAAAGTAAAAAAGCCACTTGCTGTAGCTGCCGATGCTGCTTATAAAACACCTGCGATAACTAAATTTTTATTCGACCAAGATATTCAACCGGCACTTCCTTATACACGCCCAAAAACAAAGGACGGATTTTTACGCAAACACGAGTATGTATACGACGAGTACTATGACTGCTACCTTTGTCCGGAAGGGCAAGTCCTTAAATACTCGACTACGACCAAAGAAGGTAAACGCCAATATAAATCAAACCCAACTCAATGTGCAACCTGTCCTTTACTTGCTCAATGTACTAATAGTAAAGATCATCGAAAAATAATTGAACGTCATATTTGGGCACATCATGTAGAGGAAGCGGATCATCTTCGTCATCAAAACGATATCAAACAAATATATGCGCGACGGAAAGAAACGATTGAACGGGTCTTTGCAGATGCGAAAGAAAAGCATGGTATGCGATGGACAACCCTACGTGGGATTAAAAAATTGTCCATGCAAGCGATGCTTACTTTTGCTGCCATGAATTTAAAAAAGCTTGCCAATTGGACATGGCAAGCTCCAGAAATAGTCTAAATTAGAATACTCGAAGAGTACTTTTACTTAAAACAAGACTATAAAATACCCCGAAAAATATTAAAAATACAAAAGGCCTTCAGAATGAGACCATTCTGAAGGTCTTTTGTCGACACTCTGAAGCACTCCCTTAAACGGAAGTGCTTTTAGACGAATTATTTTTAAGCGTTTTATTTTCTTGAGGAATTAAAATCTACATGTTATTGTTCTGGAAATTAGATGTGTTAAATAAACCTGTTGCGGTTCATCATAGAGTTGCATAGTTAACTCTTTATGAATTTCTTCAATTTGAATCTCTTCTAGTAAAGACCCAAATCGAATAAATTGTTGATCAAATTTTGGTTGGCGCCCATTCGCTATATATCCCAATACTACAGCATAAGGATTTTCACACTCAAATTCCATATGCAAGGCACCATAAATCATTTGATGCTGTACAAAATCATATACATAGCACCCTTGTGCATCCAGGCCATCAATCAAGAAAGATTTTGAACATAAAATAACAGGAACCATATCCATTACTGTTCCTTCTTTATTTATATCCTGAATACTTTGTTGAATTATTTGTGCAAGCACATTTTTATGCAAAATTGGCTGCTGATAGGACAAAATGGAAGTTGACGTACGAATAGAACAGGGAATCGTTAAGTAAGTAGAACCCCTATAGACTTTCGTAAGTGTTTCTCTAATCAAATAATGTCATTCCCATAAACCGGCGCTCCTTTAGGTCCAGGTTGCCATGTATCATGAGCTTGCTCAGTAACTGGTGTATTCAGAGCTGCTACACCAATTGCTACAATTGCCACAATGACGATTAATACCTTTTTCATATGATTAACCTCCTTTGACCTAATTATATAGGACATATTCAGTTAACTTATAGAGGTTAAATAAAACGAAATTCCATAGCATTCACTGGTCATTTTTTTGAGAAAACTTAACCATTCTCAATATTTTATATAGATTTTTAACTAAAAAAGCTACCATTTTATTATTTTGATGATTGCAGAGCTTCTCTATATTGCTCACTCGCTTTTTTATAAAAGCGGAGCTCCATATAATAATCTCCTAATGTTTGCGCAATTTCTTTTACTAACTTGTCTAATGCATGCTCTTTTGCTAAAAGTAATGCCTTTTTCATTTCCTTTTCATACCCAATCTCATCTTGGCGCATTTTCAACATATTGGCACGCACAGTCATGAGTTGAATATAAATATAATTCATTTGAAAGCGTTCTGCTAACGCCATCGCTCGTTCACTATAAGCTTGAACTTGCACCCACTGTTTTTGTGTAAAATATAAATCAACCAAACTTTTTAAAACATATACTAACGGTGCGTGTTCTTCTAATGTATCGGCTAAAGCTATATATCTTCGCAAAGCTGCTTCTTCCTTGCCCATTGCTTCATCTAATCTCCCCCAATGATATTCCAACATAAACATAGTAGTATTTTGCTGCACTCCAGGGTATTGGTTTAAGTGGTCAAAAGCTAACTGCAAACTGTATTTAGCTTCTTCAAAATTTTCATTATATGTATACTGTATTGCCATTGAAATTAATACATCGATTACTTCACCATATTGCTCTTCTTGCTCAAATAATTCATATGCTTGCTTCGCATAAATTAAGCTAATATGCATATCATCAAAAATACGCTGCTTTGTTAAGCTTAAATTATAGAAAATTTTCGCTAGTTCTAAACGGCTTTTACTCCCATAATCCTTTGCCTTTGTATAATAATAATCGGCTGAATGGAATTGTTGCTGGCTATAAAAGTAATTGCCTAACAAATTATAAAATACAAACACATCATGCATATCCTCTGCTATTAGGCTTGTCTCCATCGGAATGATTTTCTCACATAGTTCATAAAGCCGCTGAGCATCGGACATTTGCATATTACTAATATAATATCTCATTAATAAATTAAACACTTTCACCTGCAAATCCATCGATAATATTTCATATAATGCTAGGTGTAATGTCGATATTTCTTTCTCTGTCAATCCTTCTTCTTGTTGTACTTTTTTCTCAAGTTGTTGAATTAGTGCGACGTAATATGCTGTTTTTTCTGTACCAAAGGCAGAAGACTCTACTTCAAGTTTCTTCGTAACCTTTTCGAGAAAGCTCACAGAAGGGGAAGTTTTACCATTCTCGACTTTACTTAAATATGCTGTCGAACAAATGCCGGCTGCTAATTCGGCTTGAGACAATCCTTTATAAATTCTTAACTGTCTCAGCTTATCGCCTATCTGCATATGAACCTTCACTCCTATATCTATATTATCCTTTATATTTTAACAGAAGGGGCTCGCGAAATTAACATCCTTCCCATGATTAGGTGACCAGCAATGAATTATATCACCATCTGCTTATTCCATTAGACATCTCCCCTGCCCACCTGTACACTTAACATAAAGTGAACAAAATGAGGGTGACGTAAATGACCAATATTGTATTACAACTTTCTAAAGAAGAGATAAACAAAGTACAAAGCTACTATGCTTCAAATCGTATAGAACGAAAGGCACCGGGCGTGGTATTTGCCGCAAAGTTAATAGATACGGCGATTACCGTTTATAAATCTGGCAAAGTTATGTTTCAAGGGGCCGGGGCTCTTCGTGAATCAGCGCGTTTTGGCATAGCAGATGCAGCAACTGTAAAAAAAGGAAATGGGGCGAAAGGAGATACACTGCCCGAAAACTTTTCAATGCTTTCGGTCATCGGTTCTGACGAAACAGGAACTGGTGACTATTTTGGACCTGTAACGGTAGCCGCAGTATATGTGCCAGCTGATCAGATTGCACTCGTTGAAGAGCTCGGTGTGAAGGATTCTAAACAATTAACAGATGATTACATGCGCAAAATCGCACCAGACTTAATGAAAGCCTGTGTTCATAGTATTCTCACACTACGCAATGATAAATATAACACCATTCAAGCAAAGGGCTACTCACAAGGAAAAATCAAAGCAATGATGCACAATCAAGCATTAAAAAATGTCCTCACTAAAATGGCACCAGAAAAACCAACATACATTCTAATTGACCAATTTGCAGAACGTAATACTTACTATAACTATCTTCAAAATGAAAAAGAATTAGTACGTGAAAATGTACTATTCTCTACAAAAGCTGAAAATCTACATGTAGCGGTTGCAACGGCTTCTATTCTCGCCCGCTATGCCTTTTTAAAAGAGATGGACCGTTTAGCTGAAATGATTGGCTTCCCATTACAAAAAGGAGCAAGTGGCAAAGTGGATGAAATGGCTGCGCGCATTTTAGCAAAGCACGGTGAAGCAACATTAAAATCCATAACAAAATGGCATTTCGCCAATACCGAAAAAGCAAAAACATTACTACGCAAAAAGCACAGAAACTAACCTGTGCTTTTTTATATGTCATATCCCGAATAATAATTATACAATTCAAAAAACTGAATTTCATCTATATTATCCTTTATAATACCAGAGGAAAAATGTTACATACAGCGTGGAGCATTTATTTATTAACGGAGGCTATTTTTATAAAAAATGAAAAAACTTTTACATTTAGGTTTACGAAAAAAATTACTGTTTGCGTTTGCTATGATTTTAGTCATCCCAACGCTTATAATCGGATTGCTATCTTACTATAGCGCTAAAACACAAATTGAAACACAACAAATGGCGAGTGCTAAAGCAAGCATGGAATTATTAAATGCTAATATTTCTTCAACACTTGAGCCAAAACTCAATGATACGCAGTACTTCGCACAGTTTTTCAAAAAAATATCCAGTGAGGAAGAATTACGAACAAAGCTCTCTGATTATTTAGCCATACATCCCGAAGCACTTATTACTTATGTCGGAACAGCTAACGGCAAAATGATTCGTGAGCCATATTACGAATATACAAGTACATACGATCCACGCAATCGCCCTTGGTATGAAGCCGCTATTGCAAGCAATGGACAGCCCATTATTACTGCTCCTTATATTTCAACAAGTTCAGGTGAATTGGTACTAACTGTTGCCCAACAATTACAAGACGGCTCTGGGGTTTTCGGTATCGACATTAGCATTGAAACATTAAAAACGATTGCGAACCAAGTGAAAATTGGTGAGCAAGGTTATGTCACACTATTAGATACACAAAAAAAATACATTGCACACCACGAAATGGACAGCGCAACGGAAGCAACTGAAAGCTATATCGAGAAAATTTATACGAATACGAATGGGCAGCTAGAGGCAACGGAAGGGCTTATTTACTATTTAACGAATGATATAACGGGGTGGAAGTTAGTAGGGACGATGCTTCCAGACGAGGTAAGTGCAGCCGCTGCCCCTATTTTAAAAATTAATTTTTCGATTTTAGCGGTTTCCTTTATGATTGGTGGCATCTTCATTTTATTCATTATTCGCTCGATTACAAAGCCAATTTTAGCGTTACGTGATACAGCTATAACCGTGAGTGAAGGTGATTTAACAAAACATATTGAAGTAACCACAAATGATGAGATTGGTCAGCTTGCGGAAGCGTTCAATACAATGAAGTATCGTTTACGTGATATTTTATACCAAGTAGAGGACAGCACTCATGCTGTACAGCAAGCAGCACACATATTGGATGCAAGTGCTACACAGGTGATTCATGCGACAGAGCAAACTTCCAATGCGATTTCAGAAGTTGCAGTGATTGCCGATGAACAAATGCTGCGTAATGAAGAAAACACACAATCATTGACTATCGTTGCCCAAAATGTGATGGCTATTGCGAAAAATACACACGATGTCTCAGCTCTTTCACAGCAGGCCATGACACAAGCGGAAATAGGTAGCACTTCTATTCACGGTGCCGTATCACAAATGGCTCAAATCGAGCACTCTGTTACGGAAACAGACCGTACTATACGTAGCCTCTACGACCGTACGAAGGAAATCAATTCAATTTTAGATGTCATCGAAGAAATTTCCAATCAAACAAACTTGCTGGCATTAAATGCTTCGATTGAAGCAGCACGTGCAGGTGAGCATGGAAAAGGCTTTGCTGTTGTCGCAGATGAAGTACGCAAACTGGCCGAGGATTCAAAAAGCTCGACAGAAAAAATTAGTCAGCTCATTAAATCAATTCAAGCAGGAACAGCCAATTCCGTTCAAATGATGCAAGAGACACTGAATGATGTGAATCAAGGAATTGTCATATCTAACGAAAGCGCAGAACGCTTTGATCAAATTTTAGTAAGTATGCAGCAAATCGCACCAACGATTAACCAAATATCCACAACGACACAAGAAATTGCAACGCGTGTCCAAGCGGTTACGTTATCTGCAGAGCAGCTAACAGAGAAAGCGCACACGAATGCACGCTCTACAGAAGAGGTGGCCGCATCATCTGAAGAAATATTTGCTTCAATGGAAGAAATGGCTGCATCCGCTGAATCATTATTAACAACAGCCAACCATCTTCAGCAGACGATTGCTCATTTTAAAATAAAATAAAATAAAATAAAGCAGTATTACTACTAATGATTCTTAGCCATTGAATAAACAAAAATGCGGTAAGCGATGAAAGTCATTTCATTGCTTACCACATCTTTTATTTTTTAGCGACGTGCACTTTTAAATTTTTTCCTTTGACCGTTGTATGTTTCATTGCCTCTAATACAAGCGATCCTTTACCATTTAAAATTTCAACAAAAGTGGATTGGTCCAAAATCGTGATAATGCCAATATCTTCCGCACTCATCCCAGGAATTTTTGAAATCGTTCCGACAAAATCGACAGCACGTAGTTTTTTCTTTTTGCCACCGTTAAAGTAGAGTTTCATAATTCCTTCGTTCACTAGTTCCTTTTTTGCCCGCTTTTTCTTCGGCGTCTGACTCATCTTTCGTTCAAATAACGGCTCCATTTTCACGACTAACTCACCATCTGGTCGTTCCGCTTTTGGTAAATCAAAGCCGACATATTCCTCAATTTGTGCTAAAAATTCATTTTCATATGGTGTGACAAATGTAATCGCCTTTCCTGTCAATCCCGCACGTCCTGTTCGACCTGCTCGATGCACATAGGCTTCTTTTTCTAATGGTACATCAAAGTTAATAACATGTGTAATATGGTCAATATCAATACCACGTGCCGCTACATCTGTGGCCACCAAGTAACGAAATGCACCTTCCTTAAAGTCATTCATTACAAGTAGACGTGTCGATTGATCCATCCCTCCATGTAACTTATCTACACTATAATCTAAATCATATAGCTCATCGTGTACTTCGTCGACTCGATCCTTTGTACGACAAAAAATGATACAACTATCCGGATTTTCTACAATCGTGACATCTTGTAGTAGCTGCCATTTCTCTTCCTCGGCTACCTCTATAACGCAATGCTCAATCGTCTGTGTCACAATTTCCTTTTGTACCTCAATATCAACAGGTGCAATTAAATGTCTAGCTGCTAACGCTTTGACTGCTTCTGGTAACGTAGCCGAAAACAACATCGTCACACGATTGGTCGGCAGATGTGCTAAAATGGCCTCCACTTGTTCGATAAAGCCCATATTGAGCATCTCATCTGCTTCATCAATAACGACGTAGCGAATTTTCTCTAGCTTGAGCGTTCCTTTTTCAATATGATCTAACACACGGCCTGGTGTCCCGACTGCTACATGTGTTTTTTGTTGCAATTCTGTTTTTTGAAAATGAAACGGTTGCTTGCCGTAAAGTGGCACCGCTTTAATACGCTTAAAGCGACCAATGCTTGTGAACTCCTCGGCTACCTGTACAGCAAGCTCGCGTGTCGGTGTTAAGACAAGCGCTTGTGGTTTATTTTCAAGCCATTCAATTTGTTCACAAATCGGAATAGCAAAGGCAGCCGTTTTCCCACTACCTGTTTGTGATTTTACGAGTAAATCAAGATTCGCCAATGCAACAGGTAATACTTTTTGCTGTACTTCTGTTGGCATTGTGTAATGAAGTTTATCTAGTGCACGCTCAATCGGCTCACTTAAATGAAACTGTTTAAAGTTTTGCATACTGTTCCTCCTACCGCTAGCTAGAACTCATTATACATGAAACATAAGAGGCAAGCGGTTTCATTATGACGTTTTTGTTAAATATTTAAATTCTCAGATTCAACCAAAGATAAACAACATATTTAAAAGAAAGGATGGTCTCGTAATGAGCAAAAATACATCCTAAAAATACCAGGTAAATAGTAAAAGATATTAAATGAAAGCGTAGTGGTAGCCTCCGCGCTTTGCCACAGCCTACACAGGAGCTAAAACAGGCGTGGCCTGTTTGGATCTCCTGTTATGGCTCCTGTGGCTATGGCGCGCTACGGCAAAAAGTGAATACTTCTCGATATTTTAGAAAAACAGTTCTCTTCTTTAAAAGAAGTCAATTTCTTTCTATTTGCAAGTATAGTTGCCTAGCATCTACCGTAATGAATGGGTATCTTTCTTTTTAGCAACTAATTATTGTATTGAACACTAGTTGCTTGTAGCGGAGGCACGAGACTCCTATGGGAAAAGCGAGACAATCAAGACGCCGCAGGAGCGAAGAATGAGCGACGAGGGGGCTTGATCTCGCCCGTGGAAAGCGAGTGCCGCAGCGGAAAGCAACGGTTACTCAAATGGTAATATATGTTTAAATATTTACTCATTATAAGGAGGTTGTTATTTATGGAACAAAAGTTGAAACAAGTAAATAGTATGAAAAAAGTAATTCCACACATGTTGCAAATCATTTTAAATGTAAGCTTAACGGTGTTAGCGATTATTTTAAGTATTATGCTGATCATGGAGCTTATAGAGTTTTTACAAATGGTTTTTTCTTCTGATAAACGCGACTATAAATATTTCCTGGCAAATATCCTCGTATTTTTCCTATACTTTGAGTTCATCACAATGATTGTGAAATATTTTAAAGAGGATTATCATTTCCCATTAAGGTATTTCATGTATATCGGCATTACAGCGATGGTTCGACTGATTATCGTTGAGCACGAGCATCCAACTGATACACTCCTATTCTCGCTCGTTATTTTAGTGTTAATTATCGGCTATTACATCATTAATATCACACCAAGAGAACGACCTGGGGTAAGAAAGGCAAAAGACGCAGCTTAATAGTAGGCAAACCTCTGTTATCTAGGGAGATTTGCTTTACTTTACATAAATTACACCCTTTTAGCATGAGTTGAATATGATAGATAACGTAAAATAAAAATTAAGGATGTATGTTAAATGAGTAAGCATATTGACTTCATTAATCCTGCAGACCCCAGCACTATCCCTAAATTTGTTGATTCGCTTCCAATTCTTCCAGTAGCAATAGCCAAAGCACATAAAGATTATCCACGAAAATCTTATTACGAAATGACCATGCTTAAAGCCAGACATCGATTCCATAAACAATTTCCGTTCTCTACTGTTTGGGGCTATAATGGGCTTGTTCCTGGTCCAACTATCGAAGCAAAAAAAGACCAATCTACTTTTGTGAAATATATGAATAAACTGCCTACAAAACATTTCTTACCTGTCGATACTACTCTTCATAGTGTATCAGATTCACCCGAAGTGAGGTCCGTTGTCCATCTTCATGGGGCACATGTTGATTGGGAAAGCGATGGTCACCCTGAAGCGTGGTACACACAAAATTATGAAGTGACTGGGCCGAAATTTAAACGAGAAGTTCATGAATATACGAACCACCAACCCGCTACCACTTTATGGTATCATGATCACACAATGGGCATGACTAGACTGAATGTTTATGCCGGGCTCGCTGGCTTTTACCTCCTTCGAGACTCACTTGAAGAAAGATTAAATCTACCAAGTGGCCAATATGAAATCCCTTTAATGGTTCAAGATAAATCATTTAACGAAGACGGCTCCTTATTCTATCCTGATGCGCCACCATTCCCTGTTACTGTCCACCCTTCTGTTACACCTGGGTTTGATGGGAATACAATTATTGTGAACGGAAAAGTATGGCCCTATTTGCGCGTCGAGCCTAGAAAATATCGATTCCGCATACTCAATAGCTCTAATGGGAGAGCGTATATTATAAGACTTGCTAATAATCAACCAATGATTCAAATTGGGACAGATGGTGGTTTTTTAACAGCTCCAAACGAAATTACTTCCGCTGAACTACACCCTTCCGAAAGAATTGATATTATTATTGATTTCTCCAATCTTGCAGGAGAACACATTACACTTATAAACGATGACCTTGATACGGATGAACATACAAGCATGATCATGCAATTCCGTGTCGATCTTCCTTTAAAAAGGGAAGATACGAGTGAAATTCCTGTAAAGTTAGCTGAAGATATGGGCATGCATGAATCTCACGCACATACTGTTAGAAATTTACCACTCTCCGCTTCAACCGACCAATACGGCAGACCTATGCTACTATTAAATAATCGGATGTATCATGATCCGGCTACTGAAAAGCCATCGTTAGATAGCATAGAGATTTGGAACATTATTAATACAACACCATTTCCACATCCAATCCATGTACACTTAGTACAATTTAAAATTCTTGAACGAAGACCTTTTGATGTCCAACGCTATCGAAATGAAGGGATATTAATGTTTACTGGTGAGCCTGAGGAACCAAGAGACTATGAAAGAGGTTGGAAAGATACGGTTAAAGTAGATCCAGGTACAGTAACAAAAATTATTATGCATTGGAAAGAACATACGGGGAACTATATTTGGCATTGCCATATTCTTGAACATGAGGACCACGATATGATGAGACCAATTCGAGTCATTCCCGATGCCCATCCAGTTCAACCACCACATATAGATGAGCATAAACAACATTAAAATGGCGTCCTGAATATTCAGGACGCTTAGAGTGTAGACAAAGTCGCAGTTTGACTTTGTCTACATTTATTTTTAGGTACAACTTAAAAACAGCAACATCTGCAGACTGGGCGCTTCGCTTATTTTACAATCGCACTAATGGCTTTAAATGCATCTCCCTTTGCTACGACTTGCATCTCAAAGAGGGCCATTTCAACACTCGTAATATTGGCACCAAGCTGTATCATTTTTTGGATACCGACTTCACGATTACCAGCTGTTCGTGATGATACACAATCCGCCAATACTTCTACATCATAGCCATTTGCCAATAAACGGGCAGCCGTTTGATAGACACAAATATGCGTCTCAATTCCTGCTAATAACACTTTCTTACGGCCTGTTGCTTCAAGCTTTTGTACAAACTCCTCGTTGTCATATGCACTAAATGTCATTTTTTCAATCGGTGTGCCATCTATTTCATTGGCAATTACTTCTACAGTTGGACCAAGCCCTTTCGGATATTGTTCAAGCCATAAAATTGGCAAGTCCAGTACCTTTGCCCCTTTTACAACGCGCACAATATTATCAATAACAGCATCACTTTCATCTACAATTTGTGCAAGTTTCCCCTGAATATCAATCAGTACAAGTACCGTTTCATCTTTCGTTAACATCTCTACTCCCCCTTTACACGATTACTTTCATTATAATAGGGGCTTATTGTATTTCCAATGTTTTCTTTACTTTACAGAAGTAACAGCTTATTATAGATTTCCAATTAAACTGCTTTTAAAATGACTTCATATTCTTCAGAAGTTCTTACCTCTACCCTCAGAAATCCATTCCCGTACACGGTTTTTATTAAAAAAGGGACACCGCTTGTATTTTGAAACGTAAAATCTAATACACCGTATGCAACTGTCGCATCTCTGCCTTTAGGTACATAGCCAATATCTAATGAATGATGATGCCTTTCCACAATCGTCACTGGGATTTGGTCTACTGCATTAAATAATGTGGAAGATGTTTGGCAAATACCTCCACCAATCCCCATAACAATTTCCCCTTTAATAATTTCAGGGGCTGGTTGATAGCCTCTTTCCTTTGTTCTAGGTCCAACCATCGTATTAAAGAAGAAATAGTCTCCACCGCCAACAATGACATTGTGAATCGCTTCAGCTGATAGTTCAATATTTTTATTTCTTCCACTTTGACCCGGTTTAAAGTAGGTTGTAT
The DNA here is from genome assembly GCF_050613145.1 of Lysinibacillus sp. LZ02. Classification (GTDB taxonomy): domain Bacteria; phylum Bacillota; class Bacilli; order Bacillales_A; family Planococcaceae; genus Lysinibacillus_B. Next base: position 2,926,962 of record NZ_CP192507.1, read on the forward strand.
AAGAAGCAACGAGTGTATCATTTAATTGATACGCATCTTCAACTAAGTAGCTACTCTCCGTCACTAAAAGAGGCAAATAAATATCTCCACCAATTGACGAGATTTCCATTATTCTCTCTATTAACTCACTTTCCCTCAACACAATCTTTGGCTGTCCTTTAATAATTTGCCCATTGTCATCAAATTTATCTAACACCATTTTTTGATCATACCCAACCATCGTCTCTGTTCCCCTTGCTAGCTCCATCACCAGCTGTTCCACTTTTTTTATATATTCTGCGATGTCCATTTCATAACCTAATTGAAGTGGTGATAATGTTTGTATCACTTTCAATGTGTTAGGATCAATAAGATTAATCGTCGGCTGCTTTAGCGGCTTTGTTTCTTCCCCTTGCTCATTCGTATAGGTCACTTGTTGTTGTAAGCCTTCCACCTGATTTTCAATTGCCATCACTTGCTGTTCCAAATTATCCTCTACCGTTGGATTTTCACGGCACCCCATTAGCCCAACCACAAAAACAAACAATAAAATAACCATTTTTTTCATATCATTTACCTCTAGCCTTATAGATTTTCTATTATGAACAATTAATACATGGTATTTGATAGTTGTGTGTGTTAACTATTATTTTGTGAATTCAAAAAATTATCATGCGAAAATGAATAAAAAAACATCAGCTTGCTTCAAAATAAAGCAAGCTGATGTCCCATCTTTACAAATATCCATACTTTTTATGCAGTCTGTATAGTGCATTTGCTACTGATGCACATAAAATAACGAGACTCCCATCAAGAGCACATTTACACTTTGAACAAAAGATTAATTCACTTTAAATAAACGTACTTCTTCTAGTAAATCTTCAACGATGGATTCAAGTGCTTCTGCTGTTGCTGAAATTTCCTCTATCGAGCATAATTGTTCCTCTGCTGCTACCGATACTGTTTCAAGCTGTGATTTGGATTCAGTTGAAATACGTTCAACTACTTGCATATCTGAAACAACTTGCTCACTGTTCACAGCAATTTTTTGTGCACGTATTTGAACTGCTTCAAGCTGATCGGTAATTTCCTCGATAAACAATTTCACTTCTAAAAAGTTTGTCTCTGTTTGTGCAAACATTTCTAAACCTTTTTTAACCTCATTTAAGCTCGTATTCATCGACTCAACTGATTTTGAAGATTCACGTTGAATGGATGTAATAATTTCTTTTACTTGAATAGATGAGTTGTTTGTTTGCTCAGCTAATTTCCGCACTTCATCTGCTACAACTGCAAAGCCCTTCCCTGCTTCACCAGCACGGGCAGCTTCAATCGCCGCATTTAATGCTAATAAATTCGTTTGATCTGAAATCGATGTAATTACATTGACAATCTCGTTAATTTCATTTGCATAGTTATTAACTGTCTCAATATCACTAGATAGCGCATTAAATGTTCCTTCAATAGTAGCCATTTGGTTTTGAGTGGAAATGACAATATCATGACCAATATCCACTGTTTTTTCAGCTTGCTGTGCCTTTAATGTCACCTGTGTTGTATTTTCAGAAATCTCATGAATATCATCCGATACATTTTTTAGCGACTCAAAGCTTTGGCTTAGCTTCATTGTTTGATTTTCCAAACCTTCCTGTACATCGTTCATCGCTGCTGAAATTTTTTCTGTTGCACGACTACTTTCCATTAAAGTTGCTGTTAACTCTTCAGAAGATGATGAAATAACAGCTGATTTATTATGAATATGTGAAATAATCGAAGATAGCATGTCGCCCATTTTTTGGAATGATTTACTCAGTATACCGATTTCATCACGCTTATTGATCGATAACTTTGTTCTCAAATCACCGGAACTCATTACAGCTGCTGCCTCTGTCATTTCTTTTAATGGCTTTGTAATCGAACGAATAATAGCTATGATGAAAACACCTAGAATCGCAAGCGCTACTACAACCACAAGTGCTGTTGTTTTTAAAATTGGACTAGTCGCTTCTATAATTTCACGCTTAAACATCGTTCCGCCAATTTTCCAACCTGTTAATGCATTCGTATGTACAAACATTTGTTTATCAGTGCCTTCAAACTCATAATCAAATGTATCGTCATTCGTTGTCACCGTTTTTTCCGCCCAAGGTTCTTCAGAAACATCTGTACCGCCCTCAATCGTTGGGTGTGCAATCATGACCTTCCCTTCTGTCATTAAGAACGGATAACCAGTCTCACCAACTTTAATTGCACTAATGAGTGTATATAATTCATCCATTCCTAAATTCGCTGCAAATACACCGCTTCCATCTGCTAACTGCTTCGAAACCGTTACAACCCACTGCCCTGTAGAAGCAGATTGGTGTGGGTCTGACACAATCACTTGGCCAGGATTCGCCTCTGCATTTTGATACCAGGCACGCGTACGCGGATCAAAATCTGGATTATTCATTAAGCCTAGGTCTGGATGTTGAATCATATCTCCATCCACTGTTCCAATAAAAGATGAAACAATACCCTCACTTGTTTCAAAATATTGAGCTAAATCGGTTAAAATCGGTGTCCAATCCTCTGCTTGCCAAGCTCCCTGATTCATGCGTCCAGCAAAATAATCGACATCATTAACAATCGGTTCAACATGTTTATAAATAAAAGCATCTACTGTTGATACACTTTGAAATGCACTCACTTGAATTTGACTTTCCATTTCTGATTTTGCTGAATTATACGATGTCAATGCAATTAATAAAGTAGGAATTAATAAAGCAATTAACAATGCAAAACCGAGCTTCATATTAATTGATGTTTTTCTACGCTTTTTCTTCGATTGATCCATAAGCAACGTTTAACCAGGTGTTTAGTATCCTAATTAAACATTTCACCTCGCTCTACTTTGAAATAAAGAAATTACCAATAATCCTTTCTATTTCTTTAACAATAATTGCTTGTAACGGAAACACGAAACTTCTACAGGAAAAGCGGAAAGCAACGATTATCGAAATAGTAATATCCGTTTGCGAATCCACTCGCTATATGTTAAATATTTTAATATAATTATAATATTTTTTCCTTATATTTACAATACTTGTTCTACATTAAACTAGTACATTGTGCATTCATTCGGAGCCATGTATAGTGGTACAAGTAAGGAGGAATTTGTATGTTGCGTTTAAGCTGGCTCATTAGTATAGGCATTTCATTGCTCGGTGTAATCGTTATTGAGCATTTTTTCACGTTAAAGGCAGATGATATTAGTACAACTAGTGGTAATTTAGGGGCTGTCGGTATTACACTCGTTATACCATTTATTGTACTTAGTTTGTTGACAACATTTCGATATTTCACAGAACTTTCCCGTCACGCACATGATCGGATTTTAAGAAATTGCTTTATTATTGGTGGGATTGCACTCTTGATTGCTTTCATCTATTTCGCTATTGATTATAAAAATGATATTTATACCTCACTTGGTGGGACAGAAAAAGAAAGTCATTCTTCTATTTATGGGTTCCCAAAACTGAATGAATATACGAATAAAATCTATCTTAATTTTTATACATTTGCTGCTATTCATACATTAACGGCTATCATAGGCGGGCTATATGGCATATTCAAACGAATAAAACAAGTTGAAAATAGCGAGCATTAATATTCGTTTTACATAATAAAAAGGCGAGCATATTGCCCGCCTTTTACACATGTACTGTTTTTGAACTGTTTCTCGCGAAAACCACCGTCATCAACACAATTGCTGAAAATGAAATGAGCAATACACCTGTGACGATAAAATTCCCCGTAATTGTAAATGGTAATACACCTAACCCTAATGATCCTACTACGACTCCGAGTGAAAAGAAGGCATAGAAATAACCGTATGCTTTCCCGCGCATCTCAGGTGCTGTTGCATGTACGAGCAATGTATTAATCGCTGGGAATAAAAACGCAAAGCCACAACCGTATAAAGCAAGTCCACCGTAAAGTGTGCCTTGCGTTGATAATTGACTAATTAAAATTTGGCTTCCTCCCATACATAAAAGCCCAAACACTAAACTATACACAGGGGGGATTTTATCAAATAAGCGATTCGTTGGTAACACAAAAATAAGCACCGCCACGATACCAAACATGCTCATCAGTGTCCCACTTAAGCGAGAGCTATAGCCTAAACTCTCTACGTGTAATGGCAATAAATACGCAAGTGCCCCTTGTGAGAACATCAGGAGAAATGCACCTGCATATGCCTGTACAACGCCTTTATTAAAATGGAAGGGCTCTTTTGTTTTTTTCTCCTTCTTTGTAGATGTCGACATTTTTAAGAACATAAACGTTAACACCGCTAAAACAACACCGGCAATCGCTACTGTTGTAAACACAAATGGTACCGAAGTTCGGCTCGCCATAATGCCACTGTATGCCGGCCCAATAATCGCTGCAATGCCAACAAATGAACCTGTAATGGCGCTTTGGCTGCCTTGATTTTCTTCCTTTGTCATATTCGCTAGTAATGTAAAAGCTGCTGGTACAATTAACCCCCCTAAAAATCCATGAATAACACGTACTAAAATAAGTGTTGTCGAATTATCGACTAGATTATATAGGGCTAATGAAAAACTTGTTGTTAGTAAACCAATCACTAGCAGACGAAAAGCACCGTACCGATCTGTAAATATCCCAGACAAAATATTACCAAATGTATTTGTTAGTGAATACATACCGACTACAAAGCCTGCTACCATTGCACTGGCGCCGACTGATGTTGCAAATGTACTCATGACCGGTAGCTGTGTGAATAAATCAATAAACGTAAAGAACACAATGAGATACACAAGCCATGACTTACGAAACGGCTTTAGCGTATATAGGTTTTGTCGTTTTTTTACGTAAAAATCAAATAGAAAATTCCCTGTTGGAATAAACGCTACAACGAACGCCAAGAGGGACCATCCTATATTCCATTGAACGCGTAATTGCGTATAAGCAATCGCTACAACATATGCTATAAAAATTCCACCATGTAATGCCCCTGTAATTGTCACAGCGAGTGGGAAATCTGCGAAATATTTTAATGGCATCGCAATACATAGTAAAACTAACAGCGAGATTCCATCTAAAATTCCTGTTATACGTAATAGTTTAATTGGATGAAATGCCAAAACGATGCCTCCCTTCATAAAAACTCACAGTTCAATTGTATAAGAGGGAAAACGTCCTCGTCTATAAATAGAACAAGAAAAAGCGACAATTGTGTCGCTTTTTCGTCATTTATTTCATTTTTTTTAGATTTTGAACTGTTTTATCAATTGATTCGCTTTCACAGATGGTAGAAATAACCGCTACACCATCTGCTCCTGCCTGAAGTGGCTCCCAAGCATTTTGTTCCGTAATCCCACCGATGGCAACTGTCCATAAATGTGGATACGCTTCTGTAACTTGTCGTAAAAAATGTGTTCCCGCAGGTGTTTTAGCATCGTCTTTTGATTTTGTCGCAAAGATAGGTCCAATGCCGACATATGTTGCACCGTTCGCTAGTGCTACTTCTAATTCTTCCATCGTATGCACAGATACACCGAAAATCATATCGCCTATCCGTTCTTTCACTGTCATTATTGCTTCATCTTCCTGACCTATGTGTACACCATCTGCCTGTAGTTTCAATGCTAGTTCTACATCGTCATTCACGATAAATGGTACATTGTATTGTTGGCAAAGCGCTTGACAATCTTTAGCAAATTGTTCGTATGCCTCACCAGTCAATGCCCCGTCACCCTTTTCGCGAAACTGAAACATCGTCACACCTGCTTGCAATGCTTCTTCTAATATGCGTAAAGGCTGTCTATGTTTGACATTTTGTGTCCCCATAATAAAGTACACGCTTAGTTGTTCACGCTTCAACGACAATCACCTCGACTTGCCCCTGTTGCTGTTTATACGCAAAATGATTCGTTGGTCCATGTCCGTGACCAATATTCAGTGGATTTTGAATCGCCAGCTGAACAAATTTCTTTGCTTCTATAATAGCTGTTTTCATGTCATTTCCCTGTCCTAAAAAAGCTGTTAATGCCGCTGAAAATGTACAGCCTGTCCCATGTGTCTGATTCGTTTGAATACGCTCACTTTGTATGGCAAATGATGACCCATCTGCAAAATAAATCGTATCAACCGCAGTGTCACCCGTTAAATGACCACCTTTCATGACAACACATTGCACTCCGTAGCCGAATATGACTTGTGCCGCTTTTTCGATATCCTCAGACGTTGTAATCGTCACACCACTTAACACTTCAGCTTCTGGAATATTCGGTGTCACCACTGTTGCAAGTGGCAATAACTTCGTTTTCATTGCTTCAATGGCCGCTTGCTGTAAAAGTGTTGCACCACCTTTAGCAATCATTACCGGATCAATCACAAGCTGCACATCCTTTTCACTCAGTATGTCAGCAACGGACGTAATAATTTCAGCTGAAAATAACATACCCGTTTTAATCGCTTTCACTGGCATATCACGAAAAACCGCAAGTATTTGTTGTACTACGAAATCCGGCTCTACAGGTGAAATACCTTCTACACCTAGCGTATTTTGCGCCGTAAGTGCAGTAATAGCTGTTGTTCCAAAAACGCCTAATTCCTGAAAGGTTTTTAAATCTGCCTGAATACCTGCCCCGCCACCTGAATCTGAGCCGGCAATGGTCATGACAATATTCATGATTTCGCCTCCATTGATAATTGTTCTAGTGCATTCAATATTTCGACTTGCACTGTACCAATCCCGTATTGGCAAACTTGTTCAGCTACTTGTTGGTAATCAGCTGCTAACGCCTGTAACTGCTGTAAGCGATTCCCCTCCAATGAACAAGCTGCTGCTGCTGCTGTTAATGCACTAAGTAAACACCCTGTCGCTGTAACATTTGTAATTTTTTTATGGCCACCTGTCACTTCGACTACATGAACTCCATCCGTCAAAACATCTGTATAGCCTGTCACAAAAACAATCGTATTGTACGCTTTTGCCATTAAACGAGCAACTTCGATAACATCCATTTCTCCTTCGCCGCTATCAACACCTCTTGTTTCCCAGTGCACGCCAGCAAGTGCCGCTAGTTCACCTACATTACAGCGAATACAAGCAACTTTTACGTCTTCTAAAATCTTTTCTACTGCACGCTGGCGATACTCTGATGCGCCAACACCCACTGGATCTAATACAACAGGAATTCCCTTATCATTTGCAGCCTTACCCGCTGCTAACATCGCTTGAAACGAAGCATCATGTACTGTCCCAATATTAAGGAGTAGTGCATTAGAGATTCCAACTAATTGCTCTGCATCTTGCAACGCCTCAGACATAAGCGGCGAAGCTCCTACTGCTAATAAACCATTCGCCGTAAAATTAGCTGCTACTGTATTTGTCATACATAATACAAGTGGCTGTTTAACACGAATCTGTTGTAAACTCATATTGTTTTATCTCACTTTCACATTAGTTTTTTATCAAACTGAAATTTATCAATACTTTGCTATAGCTATGGACATACTGCCTATACTTTCCACTAAATACATGAGAGCGGGAAGAATAAAAAAGCGATATCAGGACAGAGCCTGACATCGCTTGGAAGTCGTTTTCTATCCACATTCCTACGCAAGTACTAACTTACAGGTTCAAAGAGTTAGTGCAGTTGTGTGCACAATCTCAGCCGACTACCTCGGCCCCTCCTGTGGGTACTATTCATTTGTCTTTATGATAATATATTCATTTCAGAATAACAACCTCATTTGAGTAATGTTTCCCTATCAGCGCGAAGCACATATTAGACGTAAATTAAAAAGACATGCCCTATAAAAGAGCATGCCTGAGACTATATATTCTACATGTACTTGCCTTAGCGTACTTCTGCACCTGCTGTAGCTAATGCTTTTAACACTTTGTTATGTGCTACTACTACTTCTTCATCTGTTAACGTGCGTTCTGGGTCGAAATAAGTTAATGAGAAGGCAACTGATTTTTTGCCTGCTGCCATTTTCTCACCTTCGTAAACGTCAAACACTTGCACATCTTTTAACAGTTTTGTACCTGCACCTTTAATAATAGATACGATTTCACCAGCTGGCATTGTACGGTCAAGCTCTAATGCAATATCACGTGTCATCGCTGGGAAACGTGGAACAGGTGTGTACACTAATTCTTCTGTTGCGGCACTTAAAATAGCTAGTAAGTTTAGTTCCGCTACATATGTTTCTTTCACACCTGCTTTTTTCTGTTCTGCTGGGTGTAACTGACCGATTAACCCTACCACTTCTCCATCAAGCAGCACATGTGCTGTACGTCCTGGGTGTAAGCCGTCAATAGTCGTCTTTACATAAGAAATACGAGCTGTTAAGCCAAGCTTCGCCACTACGGCTTCAATGATTCCTTTCGCCACAAAGAAATCAACGTTTTTCTTTTCACCTTGCCATGCATTATCTGTCCATTTACCTGTTAAAACAAGTGCTAAATGTTCTTCTTCAAGTGGTAACTCATCCGCTGTTTGCCCAAGGAATACAGAACTGATTTCATATAATGCAACCGAATCAATTTGACGTGCTACATTGTATGCAGCTGCTTCCACTAAGTGCGGGATTAAGCTTTGGCGTAATGTAGAACGCTCTTCTGAAATTGGCATTAATAATTTTGTTGTTTCTTCTGCTTTTAACGCAAATTTTTGTGACGCTTCTGCGGAAGTCAGGGAATATGTCACCGCTTGGTATAAACCAGCACCTTCCATTACACTACGCACAATACGACGTTTTGCTTGGTATGCCGTTAAACCACCTACCACATCGGATGCTGGTAACGTGATTGGGATTTCATCGTACCCATACATGCGTGCGATTTCTTCTACGATATCTTCTTCAATTTTAATATCTCCGCGACGTGTTGGTACGTCAATAATAAGCATGCCATTTGCCGCTTCTACATCGAATTTTAGACGATGTAAAATCGATAGCATATCTTCCAGCGAAATCTTCATCCCAAGACGTGCATTCACGAAGTCAGGTGATACAATAACGCGAGCTGGTGTTTTGTCTAATTCATCTACAAGTACTGTTCCTTCTAACACTTCACCACCTGCAAGTTCTGCAAGTAACTGTGCTGCGCGTTCAGCAGCAGGAAGTACACGGTTTGTGTCTACACCTTTTTCAAAACGAGCAGATGAATCGGAACGTAAACCTAAATCTTTTGATGTACGACGAACAGAAGAACCTGCGAAGTAAGCTGACTCAATGACAACCGTTGTTGTTGCTTCTGATACTTCTGAGTTTGCTCCACCCATTACACCAGCTACCGCAACTGGCTCTTTGCCATTTGTAATGACATAGTTATGTGCTGCTAATGTGCGCTCTTGGTCATCGAGTGTTGTCACTTTTTCGCCTTCTGTTGCATGACGTGTCACGATTTCACCTGTTGCTAGCTTGTCGTAATCGAATGCATGCAGTGGTTGACCATACTCCATTAAAATATAGTTCGTAATGTCTACTACGTTATTGTGTGGACGCACGCCAGATGCCATTAAATAATGCTGTAACCAAAGTGGAGACTCTGCTACTTTTACATTGTTCACTACTTTTGCTGCGTATAAAGGGTTCACTGATGTGTCTTCTACACGTAGTTTTAATTTATCTGTTGCTTTTTCAGTTGATGTTGTGTAGCTAATTTCAGGAAGCTTCACCTCTTGTGAAAGAATGGCTGCTACTTCATACGCCACACCAAGCATTGATAAAGCATCTGAACGGTTTGGTGTTAAACCAAGCTCTAAAACTGTATCGCGAAGCCCTAAAAGTTCTAACGCATCTGAACCTGGTACTGCATCTGCTGGCAAGACATAAATTCCTTCTGCATACGCTTTTGGGACAAGGCGACTTTCAACGCCAAGCTCTTGCAATGAACAAATCATGCCGTTCGATTCTTGACCACGAAGTTTTGCCTTTTTAATTTTGATGCCACCTGGTAAATGAGCACCTGGACGCGCAACAATTACTTTTTGACCTGCATCTACATTTGGTGCGCCACATACGATTTGTTGGTATTCCTCTTCCCCAACATCGACTTGACACACATTTAATTTATCCGCTTCAGGATGCTTTTCTTTTGATACAACATGACCTACTACGACATTTGTCATGCCAGCAGAGCGATCGATGACAGCATCTACCTCAATACCCGAACGCGTAATTTTTTCTGCTAATTCTTGTGGCGCAATACCTGCAATATCTACATATTGTGCTAACCAGTTTAATGATACTAACATAAATAATCCTCCTTACCCTTCACTGCGGTGGAATTGTGATAAGAAGCGTACGTCATTCGTATAGAAGTGACGGATATCATCCACCCCGTATTTTAACATCGCGATACGTTCAGCACCGATACCGAACGCAAAGCCTGATACTTTTTTCGAATCATAGCCAGCCATTTCAAGCACGTTTGGATGAACCATACCCGCACCTAAAATTTCAATCCAGCCTGTTTGCTTACATACGTTACAGCCTGCGCCGCCACACTTATGACAAGATACATCGACTTCCACTGATGGCTCAGTGAACGGGAAGAATGATGGACGTAGGCGAATTTCACGCTCCGCACCGAACATTTTCTTTGCTAGTGCATCAAGTGTTCCTTTTAGATCACTCATGCGAATGTTTTCTCCAATAACAAGCCCTTCGATTTGCATGAATTGATGAGAGTGTGTTGCGTCATCTGTATCACGACGGAATACTTTACCTGGACAAATAACGCGAATTGGCTCCCCCTTTTTCGCTTCCATCGTACGTGCCTGTACTGGTGATGTATGTGTACGTAGTAGAATTTCTTCTGAAATGTAGAATGAATCCTGCATATCACGAGCTGGGTGACCTTTAGGTAAATTCATCGCTTCAAAGTTATAGTAATCTTTTTCTACTTCTGGACCTTCTACGATTTCATAGCCCATTCCAACGAATAAATCTTCAATTTCTTCAATTACACGTGTTAATGGGTGACGATTTCCAGATTTAATCGTAGCACCTGGTAATGTGACATCGATTGATTCTTTTTCTAATTGTTCCTGAATCGCTGCTTCTTCTAAGTTCGTTACCTTTTCAGATAGCACTTGTGTTAAATTTTCACGAACTGTATTCACAAGTGCCCCCATTTTCGGACGCTCTTCTGCAGATAATTTCCCCATCCCTTTTAGTAGGTCTGTGATTGGTCCTTTTTTCCCTAAATACGCAACACGAACATCATTTAATTCTTTTACATTCGATGATGCTTCAATTTTTGCAAGAGCTTCTTGCTCAAGCTGTTTTAATTGTTGTTCCATGTATAAAAACCTCCTTGTAGTTTGTTTCATTTTGGTGGTGTTATTTGATCAGCCAAATGCGCACTTATGGCAAAACAAAAAATCCCCGCCCCTAAAAAGGGACGAGGAATCAGTCGCGGTACCACCCTAGTTATTGCATTAAAAGCAATCACTCAATTCAAATAACGGCTTGTCACCGGCACAGCTTTTCTGCTGTACTGCTCGCGAGGTGAACTTCATCGTGTCATCATGCTGGTAGCTTCCAGTCTATGGCTACCATTCCCTATTCCATGTGTTTCACAACTACTCTTCTCGGTCGTTGCATTTCCATTTATACGTATACAATAGTACAAGATTATGCAAGTTACTTCAAGTTATTTCACAAAAGCGTACAATAAAATACCCGTTGCCACAGCGACATTCAGTGATTCTGCTCCACCTAAAATCGGGATAATAACATTTCGATCTGTTTTCGCCAGTAATTGAGGGCTAATGCCACTCCCCTCATTCCCGACAATTAACGCAAAGCTATTTGTTACTTCAATATCACGGTAGGAAATCGATTCTTCTAAAGACGTGCCGAATACGTTCACACCATCATCTTGTAGTCGGTCCACCCATTCATCTAAATCCCCGCGTACAACAGGAATATGGAAGTGCGAACCTTGTGCTGAACGCATTACTTTCGGATTGTATGCATCCGCACAGCCCTTCCCTAAAATGACCGCATCAATTCCAGCGGCATCCGCAGTACGAATCATTGTCCCGATATTTCCTGGATCTTGCACTGCATCAACAAGTAGTACTTTACGCCAAGCCGCCATTTCGATTTCACTTGGTTCTTTTACTTTACAATGCGCAAATACACCTTGTGATTTTTCCGTTTCCGCAATTTCTTTTGCAACAACTTCATTCACGTGCACGATTTGTACATCATCAATTGCCCAAAGTAATGGTAAATCTACCCCATCTCGCACAATCAGCTGCATAATTTGTTCTTTATTTTTCAATGCTTCCTCTACTAAATGGAAGCCTTCAATGAGAAATTCCCCTGATTTTTCACGTTCCTTACGCAATGTAACAAGCTTTTTCCAGTGCTTCACAAGTGCATTTTGCGTCGATTCAATTCGTTTCATCGTATCCGTCCTTTAATCTAGTTTCAACCACGCATTATAACATAAAAAGCAGAAATTCCCTACCATAAGAGCACTAACTATTTCCCATCCAGTTTTGTCCACGTATATTTTATTTTTTCTTTGAAATACTAACAAGGAGAAAGGAGTGTTAATATGAGTTTTCAAATTCGAGAAGCCATCACAACCAATGTGACAGGAGATTCATCTGCCGTGTTTAGTGAAACGATTAATGATGCAATTGCCCGTGGGGAAGAGCACTTACTACCTGGGTTAGGTGTATTTTTAGAAGCTTGGTGGAAAGATGCATCTGAAAACGAACGAAATGCTTTCACATCCAAACTCGAAAAGCATTTCGTCTCGTAAAACTATAACTTCGATAACACGCGAGCACATGTAGCAATATCATTTATCGTTGTCTGTGCACCAAATGAAATACGGAAAAATTGGCGCGCTTCTTGGTATGATTTGCCTATTGCTAAAATGGCTTTCGTTCCAGAGGCGCTATTTATATCACAAGCACTGCCTGTTGAAATGTATATATGTTGTTCATTCAATTTCAACATGACGAACTGCCCTTCTACCCCTTTCATACAAATACCACAAATATTCGGTAATTGTTGTGTCCAAATTCCTTCTATCACTTGAAACCTTTCATGATGTAATGATTTTAAAAGCTTTTCTCGAAGTTGCCATTGATACTGTAAATCATATTGATAATCTTCTATAGCAACTGCCATTGCGACAATACTCGGTGTATCGAGTGTTCCGCCCCGAAGACCACGCTCATGTGTTACCCCTGGAAAAACAGGTACTACTCGCACAAAAGGGTTTACATAAATAGCGCCACATCCTTTAGGTCCCCCAATTTTATGTGCTGAAATCGTGATCGCATCTACTTCCTTCGCAAAGCTAGCTACATCTAACTTACAAAATGACTGTACACAATCAACGTGATACGAAATGCCAAACGATTTTGCGAGTTTAGCAATCTTTTCTACAGGTTGAATTGTACCAATCTCCGAATTAACATGTTGAATAGAAATAAGTGTTGTATCGGGACGAATAGCCGCTTCAAGGAATGCCAAATCTACTACACCATTTTCAGTAAACGGTATTCGTGTAATTTCAAACCCCTCACGTTCCAATGTGTTCATCGCTGCATGAACAGATGTATGCTCAGCCATTGATGTAATAATATGACGTCCCCGCTTTTCCGAACGAGCAAGTGATAAAATCGCTAAAATATTCCCTTCTGTACCACTTCCTGTGAAAACAATCCCATCAGAATGGACGCCTAATTTTTGCGCAATGACCTTTCTCGCCCATGCTACCGCGCTTGTTGCTTGTCCACCTGCATCGTGTAAACTAGATGGATTTCCGTACATATTACTAGCCACTTCACTATAGGCAACAGTGGCTCGTTTATTCATGGGTGAAGATGCTGCATAATCCAAATATGTCATAGGTTTCCCCTCACTTTAATCATAATAATAAATACTTGTTTATTTCATTATTCTATGTAAAGATATGTGTCAAGACAACTGTAAAGAAGGTATGAATATGAATATTCAAACGGACATCATTATACTTGGTGGTGGCATTGCAGCATTACAGGCCGCTCGCAAACTAAGCACTCGTTTTGAAGTCCATATTATTACGAAATCAGATATAACAATGAGTAGTTCATATAAAGCACAAGGTGGCATTGCAGCAGCCGTTGCTGACCATGATAGCACGATGCTACATGTGCAAGACACGCTTGTAGCTGGCGAATTTCATCACCATGAAGACAATGTGAAAGTGCTTGTTGAACAAGGAGCCACAGTTGTTAAAACACTTCTGCAAAGTGAATTTCCTGCTGACCGTACGTCAGATGGCAACATTTCACTCGGCCTTGAAGGTGCACATAGTAGATTTCGTATTATTCATGCTGGCGGTGATGCTACTGGAAAAAATATGATATACTACTATTTAAATAGTTTACCTAAAAAAATACATTTGCACACTCATGAATTCGCCTATGAACTCATTTTAAATAGCGCACAGGAATGCTGCGGTGTCCGTGTGAAAACAGCCCGGGGTGAAAAAACATATTTCGCCTCTTATATTATTTTGGCAACAGGAGGCGCTGGTGCACTATACGAGTGTACATCCAATTGTGCTAATAGCTACGGTGACGGCATCGCATTAGCCTATTTAGCTGGCGCAGCTGTCACAGACATGGAATTTGTACAGTTCCATCCGAGTTTACTTTATGTAAACGGTGCACGGGGTCTCGTATCAGAAGCCGTCAGAGGAGCTGGTGGTCGATTTGTAGACGAGCATGGACAGGCCATTATGGACGGGAAACATCCACTTGGTGATTTAGCGCCTCGTCATGTGACAGCATACGAAATGTACAAGATGCGTGCTCAAGAAAAGCCCGTCTATATTGACATCACAAACATTGAGCACTTTGAACAAAAGTTCCCTACAATTACAAAGCTTTGTCATGATAATGGCGTCAATTTAGCACACGGAAAAATCCCGATTGCTCCAGGTAGTCACTTTTTAATGGGCGGCGTGATTGCCAATACAGTTGGTGAAACAACCATTCCGCGCTTACTTGCAGTTGGTGAAGTAGCTTGTACAGGGGTCCATGGTGCAAACCGACTTGCAAGCAACTCCTTACTAGAAGGAATGGCCTTCGGAGAATTAATGGCAGAAAACCTATTAAAATATGGCACGGCACAGTCTAACTTTGTGCTAGGACAACCCCAGCCAAAAGATTCTCTTCCCTCACTTATGAGAAAAGAAGATTTACAGCGGGAGATGCTTGCTAATGCAGGGATTGTCCGTTCACAAAAAGGGCTAGAAACATTACTAGCGAAACTGCCAGCCCTGCACGTACAACCTAATGTAACGAATAAGCCACGTGAAGAAATAGAATTACTCTTTATGCATATAACAGCAGCCTTGATTACAAACGCAGCCTTAACTCGAACGGAATCAAGAGGTGCACATATTCGCGTGGAAATGGAACGTAAAGATCAACGCTGGGAAAAACAGTGGATTGTTTTCCAGCAAGGAACAATGAATGTGAGGAATCGTTTATATGAACACAATCAAGCTAAAACATATGCTCCAGCAATTTTTTAATGAAGATATCGGAGACGGTGACTTATCCAGTGAAACTATTTTCACCCCTTCCGAGCAAGGTTCATTTACCTTTTACGCAAAACAATCAGGAATTTTTTGCGGCAAACAAGTGATTAAAATAGGGTTTCCATTACTAGATAATAGCTTACAAGTTCACGTATTCAAAGAAGACGGGGAATGGATTGAAGAAGGAGAACAAATTGCTGTTATTGAAGGTTCACTCCGTAGCTTGCTGACAGGTGAACGTGTCATCTTAAATTTAATTCAACGTATGAGTGGCATTGCCACACAGGCATATGAGGCAGTCCAACTAACGAAAGACACAAATGCACATGTCTGTGATACACGTAAAACAATTCCAGGTCTTCGCATGTTAGATAAATATGCTGTGCGGGCAGGCGGTGCCTTTAATCACCGTAGCGGGCTGTATGATGCCATCATGTTAAAGGATAATCATATTGCATTTGCTGGTAGCATTACACAAGCGGTTGCATCTGCACGCTCAAAAATCGGGCATACCGTAAAAATTGAAGTCGAAATCGAAACAAAAGAACAATTAATCGAAGCAGTAAATGCCGGTGCGGACATTATTATGTTCGACAATCGTACACCCGAGGAAATTTGCGAATGGTTAACACTTGTCCCGGCTCATATCGCAACAGAAGCTTCAGGGGGAATTACACTTGAAAACCTACGTAGCTACGCCGAATCTGGCATTCAATGGATTTCACTCGGTGCATTAACTCATTCTGTCCAAGCATTTGACATCAGTGCATTAGTTAAACCGAAAGGAGTGGTAACAAATGGTACTCACTAAATTTATGGATCACTCGATGCTCCCAGAAAAATACAAATCAATGAACCATGAAGAAATGGAAGCACGCATTCGGGAAATTAAGCAGAAGCTGGGAGACGAATTATTCATTCCAGGACATCACTATCAACGTGATGAGGTAATTCAATTCGCCGATACAACAGGTGACTCTCTACAATTAGCACAAGTTGCGGCAGCGAATAAAAAAGCAAAGCATATCGTCTTCTGTGGTGTACACTTTATGGCAGAAACAGCGGATATGTTAACAGATGAACACCAGGTTGTCTATTTGCCAGATATGCGAGCAGGTTGTTCGATGGCCGATATGGCGAACATTTATCAAACAGAAGAAGCTTGGGTGGAACTACAAAAACTATTTGGCGATACAATGATCCCGTTAACATATGTTAATTCAACAGCAGCGATCAAAGCTTTTACAGGGCGTAATGGTGGCGCTTGCGTAACAAGCTCCAACGCAAAATCAATGGTGAAATGGGCATTTACACAAAAGCAACGGCTATTGTTCTTACCTGACCAACATTTAGGTCGCAATACAGCCTTCGATTTAGGGGTACCGCT
The DNA here is from genome assembly GCF_050613145.1 of Lysinibacillus sp. LZ02. Classification (GTDB taxonomy): domain Bacteria; phylum Bacillota; class Bacilli; order Bacillales_A; family Planococcaceae; genus Lysinibacillus_B. The sequence continues at coordinate 2,943,920 of NZ_CP192507.1, forward strand.
CGAACAGATGGCTGTTTGGGATCCGATTAAAGGACAGCTTGAATATGACGGGAATTTAGAGGATATAAAGGTTATTTTATGGAAAGGTCATTGCTCAGTACATGAAGGCTTTACCATCTACAATATCCGTGAAGTACGAAAAAAATATCCGGATATGAAAATCATCGTGCATCCAGAATGCTCACGTGAAGTCGTGGCTCTATCAGATGATAATGGCTCTACAAAATATATTTGTGATGTAATCGACAATGCACCTGCTCATTCAAGCTGGGCAATTGGCACAGAAATGAACTTAGTAAAACGTCTCATCGCAAAATATCCAGACAAACATATTATTTCACTCAATGAAAATATGTGTCCATGTTTGACGATGAACCGTATCGATTTACCACACCTTTTATGGGCGCTTGAAATGATCGAAAATGGTGAGCAAGGGAACATCATTCAAGTCGATTCCGAAACAACAAAAGAAGCACTCCTATCGCTAGAACGCATGCTAGCACGTGCATAAAACCTTACTAACATTAGTAGGGGGCTGTCACTTTTAGGACAGCCCCTACTATTTTTTATACTTGCTTATTTCTAGTAAATAGCATATCTTCATATAAAGTTCACATTTCCTTCTAGTATTTTTATCAAGCTATGTTATATTATAGGGGAATAAGCTAAAATAGTCCTTTGAGACTATAACAGGAGGATGCATATGGGTATAATTAGGCATGATTTAGGTAATTATGAGTATTTTTCAAAAACTTCCACATCAGACATCGTGACAAATGAGCGGTTCAAAGAAAAACTTGATTTTTTATCGCTTTCTAAAATTCGTCGTGAGTCTGTAAGTAGCCTCTTAGATATTTATCAACAAAATCGCGATTACATATTAAATAATTTTTACGACCGGTTATTACTGATTGAAACATTTAAAGAAATTATCGAAAAACACTCAGCAGTAGAGCGTCTAAAAAAAACATTTGACCGCCATTTTATTAGCTTATTTACAGATGAACTTGACCTTAATTATGTATTTAAACGTCGAAAAATTGCCTATACACACGCACAAATTGGCGTTTTACCGAACTGGATGATTTCAGCCTATACGTTAATTAACCAATTGATTATCCCACTGATTGTAAAGAAGTATAGTCGTAAACCGCAACAATTACTCGATTTGCTACTAGCATACGATAGTCTCGTAACAATTGACCAACAAATTATTGTTGAAACATATATCGAAATTCAAGCAGGCTCGATTGTCAATGGTCTTGGTGAAATTATTAAATACAACGCCGAGCTTGATCAACTTAAAGGATTAATTGACTTCCAGAATATACAGCAACAAGATATTATTACAACAAATGATGCAATGCACAATTTAGAAGCAAGCATCGAAGAAGTGGCTTCATCCGTTAAATCCATTTCTAATAATACGCAAGCTTCTTTAAAAGATTTAAACGAAGATTTAAATGTATTGCAACAAGTAACGGGTATATTAGAGTCCATCGATTTTAGTCAATCTTCTGTAGAAGAAGATGTATTACAATTAGTAGAACGTGTAAATAGTGTAGCAAATGTTATGACACTCATTAAAGGAATTGCAGATCAAACGAATTTACTTGCCCTCAATGCATCCATCGAAGCAGCACGTGCTGGTGAAGCAGGAAAAGGCTTTTCAGTCGTAGCAGAAGAAGTCCGTAAGCTGGCAGACAGCACAAAAGAATCGGTTCAAAACGTTCACGAAGATGTGAAAGAACTACTCACGATTACGAAGCGCATCCATTCGCGCACAGCCGAAACAACACAGCAATTACATGATGGTGTGCATAGTGCCCAACAAATTAACAGTTCACTAAAAGAGTTAAATCAACAGCTCCAAATGCAAGGCAATCAATTTAACGATATTGCGGATACAACAATTTCTCAGGCAGAAGTTGCTTCAGAGGTTGCCCGTTTAAATACAGCGCTCGCTGAAAGCACGAAATTCAGTAAAGACATTACATTCAATACGGGGGCTGCGATTTACGAATTAAGTAATCGAATCGACCAATACCGCGTAAATACCATCTCCAAAAACTTTATTATCGCACAAGAAGACATTATTGAATTAACGATTACCGATCATCTATTATGGCGTTGGAAAATCTACAATATGCTACTTGGCTTTGAGCAAATGACAGAGCAAGATATCGGTTCACCGAAAGATTCTCGTCTTAGTGAGTGGTACAATGGAATGGGACGAGAATTACTTGGAGACAAACAAGCATTTATTGAAATCGAACCATTACAAAATCAAATTTATACACTAGCAAAAGAAGCGGTTCGAGCGTTTAATGCAGGGAATAAAAAGCATGCAGAACTCCTTTTAGAAGATATTACACATACTTCACAACAAGTGATTCAACGACTACAGCAGTTAAAACAAGAATTCATTGCTAAAAAATCTAAATATGTAAAAGCATAAATAAACAGCGATTTCGTTCACTTCTATATGACGGAATCGCTGCTTTATTTTCCTAACAAAAAAACAACCTAGCGTCTCCCAAGTTGTTTTATGTAGTGATGCGGCCTTCCTTCTAGAAAACGAGCATCACATCGAATGTAGCGTATTAAACGGGTAGCAGCGTCCCCCGCTAATCCATTTAATGTACTACCCTTTTACGCAGCCCTTCCTGCTTTGTAAAAGGTTTCGATTGTATTCAATTTATAGACTTAAGCCTGTTACCCACAAGCATTAAATCTTCATTCACTCAATTAAGCCATTAACGATACTAATACTGCTTTTTGTGCGTGTAATCGGTTTTCAGCTTGCTCGTAAATATACGAGTTTGGTCCGTCGATAACAGAAGAAGTTACTTCTTCTTCACGGTGAGCTGGTAAACAGTGTAGGAACATATAATCCGGTTTAGCATGTGCTACTAGCTCATCATTTATTTGATAACCTTTAAAATCGATTAAACGTTGTTGCGTTTCTTCTTCTTGCCCCATGGATGTCCACACATCTGCATAGACAGCATCTGCATTTTTTACTGCGGCAACAGGATCAGTAGTCACAAATACTTCACTGCCATTTACTAAAGCAATTTCACGTGCCTTAGCAATGATATCTAAATCACATTCGTAACCAACAGGCGTTGCAACCGCTACATCCATTCCTACGTGTGCACAAGCAATCACTAATGAATGTGCTACATTGTTGCCATCACCAACATATGCAACTTTTAAGCCTTTTAATTCGCCTTTGTTCTCAGCGATTGTTTCTACGTCGGCTAACGCTTGGCATGGGTGGAAAATATCCGTTAACCCATTGATCACCGGAATGGATGCATACTCTGCCAGCTCTTTCACCATCTCATGTGAGTTCGCACGAATCATAATGCCATCTAAATAACCAGATAATACTTTCCCTGTATCTGAAATCGGCTCACCACGACCAATTTGCATATCGCGTGCATTCATATACATGCCGTAACCACCTAGTTGCTGCATGCCTACCTCAAACGATACACGTGTACGCGTTGAGCTTTTTTCAAAAATCATCCCTAACGTTTTGCCTTCTAGCAACTTTGGACATTTGCCTTCTTTTGTTACTTTTTTGAGCTGTGTAGCAAGTGTAATTAAATCTTGCACTTCTTGTGATGTATAGTCAAGCAGTGTCAGTAGGTCCTTCCCCTGAAGGCTTGCTACTGGTTTTAACTGCACCTCTTCTAACAATTTCATCTTAAACGCCCCTCGCATACCTTTATGTTACTTTCATTATACATTTGCATAAATATAAAATCAAGTGAATTATTATAATTTTTCATTCTTTTTTAATTATTCAACAAATAATGGTGCAAGCCCCTTAAAATTTATACCAATTAGAAAAATATGTACACGAGATGATTTATAAACTTCCATTAGTTTTTATTTTTTTAGATTTTTATCTATAATTTAAGTAATGACCGTAATACCATTCTAGAACTTGTTCCTCTAAATATCAGTCTGACTACAGTAAAAGCCTCCTAACATTTTTGTTAGAAGGCCCATCTATAGATATTTTTATTTAGTTTTTTCCACGATATTAATCAAAAATGATTTTATTTACCGTTTTTTGATCTAATTTTTTAATAATTTCTACAAGCAATTTCACCGTGTTTTCGTAGTCATCTCGGTGAAGGATTCCCGCATGTGAGTGAATATAGCGAGTTGCTACACCAATCGCCAGTGAAGGGACACCGTTTGCTGTTAGGTGAATGGAGCCGGCATCTGTCCCACCGCCTGAAAGCGATTCAAATTGATACGGAATGTTATTTTCCTCTGCAATGTCTACAACGAAATCACGTAACCCTTTATGTGATACCATTGACGCATCATAAATCACGATTTGTGGACCCGCACCTATTTTAGACGTAGACTCTTTCGGTGTAACACCTGGTGTATCGCCTGCCACACCTACATCTACTGCAAAACCGATATCTGGTCGGATTTTAAATGTTGTTGTTTTCGCACCGCGCAAGCCGACTTCTTCTTGTACATTGCCTACACCATAAACGATGTTTGGATGATTTTCGTCTTTTAATGCACGCATAACATCAATCGCAATGGCACAGCCGATACGATTATCCCAAGCTTTAGCAAGTAAGTGCTTTTCGTTTTTCATGACGTTAAATTCAAAGTACGGCGTCACCATATCGCCTGGTGCAACACCCCATTTAACAGCTTCTTCTTTTGATACTGCACCAATATCAATAAACATCTCTTTTACATCTACTGGCTTTTTACGTGCTTCTGGCGAAAGAATATGGGGCGGCTTTGAACCGATTACACCGATGATTTCTTCCCCTTTACGCGTTGTAATAGTAACGCGCTGAGCGAGCATTACTTGGCCCCACCAGCCACCAACCGTTTGGAATTTCAAGAAGCCTTTCTCATCAATTTGAGTCACCATAAAACCAATTTCATCTAAATGCCCGGCAATCATAATTTTAGGACCCTTTTCGTCCCCTACTTTTTTTGCAATTAAGCTACCTAAGTTATCTGTTTCGATTTCATCTGCAAATGGTGCGATATACCTTTTCATCACTTCACGTGGTGCTCGTTCGTTACCTGGAATCCCATTTGCATCGGTTAACTCTTTTAACATTTGTAATGTTGGATCTAATTGCGCCATTCTTTCGCCCTCCTAAATATATGTCATTCCCATTATACCGAGAATATTTCGGATTTCAAAATAATTAATAGCCAGAACGTTGGCGCTCATAGTTTTTCTCATTTTTCGCAACATATGCATCTAAAATATCAGTCACTGTAAACCCTAAATTATATGCCAGCTTCCCGTATTTCTTCCATACATCATCATATGTTTCCTTCGTTGGCGAGCTAATAAATACTGTCACCGCTACAGTTGCCTCAATAAATAATGGTGTTAAATCGGCTTGTTCCTGTACTTCCGGCCATGTATCCAATGCAAAACCGCGCATATTCCCTAATGAAAGCATAAAGTGAATGGAGTCCACAAATTCCTCTAAAATCACTTCGCGTTCAGACGGACCTTTTGTACTCCAAAATTTAAAGCATCGCGTTTCATTCGCAAGTTCTGCTAATTCCACTAAAAGGGCAAGTCCTTTTTCTTCAAATACATCATGCGTAACATGTTGTGTTTCTTCAATAAATGTATCAAGTGCTTTTTGCATCTCGTATAGTTGTTTAAAATCCATTTTTTCTCCTCTTTTTCTAAAAAAATTGAAACCTTTTCCCTATATAATCGTATAGAAGGAAAACGTATGTGGCAAGGGGGAATTTTTTATGGCTTTACTTCTTCGAATTATAATTATCGCGCTTATTATATACATATTATACAAAGGCGTTCGCTATTTAACAGATCCAAAGCGGAAACTAGATGAGGCTTACGAAAAAGGGGATTATTATTTTTATGATGATGTGAAAAATGTACGCAAAAACTTTTTTATTTCTTATAAAG